>NZ_JBDPNJ010000012.1:0-97620 GCF_039770665.1 Paracoccus sp. SSK6
GGACGCATTGCGTCATCACCCCGCAACTGACCCGCTTCAAGGAAGCGGTGGTCAATGCCACCCGCGCCGCGCGAGAGTTCAACTTTGCCGACGAATCCCGGCAGGTCGTGGTGATCGCGGGGGTGCCCTTCAACGTGCCGGGCAGCACCAACATCGTGCGGATCGCGCCCTGCGACGAACGCTTGATCTTCGCCTCCGATCCAGAATAAGCGCGGAAACAGACAAGCCATTACGGGGATTTCCATGTCTGATCTTCTGCTGCTTGGCGGCATCGCCTTGTGCCTGATTTCGATTGTCGTGGCCTTGGTGCAGTTGCTGCAGACGCGGCCCCCGCGCGCGGCGGCGATCCTGCTGGTCCTGGGCATCGCGGCGATCTTCACCGCCGCCTATCTGGGGCCGCAGCCCTTCAGCCTGGAACAGATCCCGCAGGCATGGGGCCGTCTGGTCGGCGGCGTCACGACGCCCTGAGCCCTTGCCAAGACCGCCAGGCGCGCTTATACGGCGCGCTTCTACCCGTGCGTCCGGCCACTCTGGCATTGCCGAGGCGCGCGTTCACTTCGATCAAGGAGATGAAAATGCCGAAGATGAAGACCAAAGCGGCCGCCAAGAAGCGGTTCTCGTTCACGGCCTCGGGCAAGGTGAAATCCGCCCAGGCCGGCAAGCGCCATGGCATGATCAAGCGGACCACGAAGTTCATCCGCGACGCGCGCGGCACCACCGTCCTGTCGGACGCTGATGCCAAGATCGTCAAGAAATACATGCCCTATAACCGCTGATCGCGAGGACTGAACAATGGCACGAGTTAAATCCGGCAAGGTCACCCACGCCCGCCACAAGAAGGTTCTTGACGCGGCGAAAGGCTATTACGGCAACCGTTCGCGCAACTTCCGCACCGCCACCCAGGCCGTGGACAAGGCGAACCAGTACGCCACCCGCGACCGCAAGACCCGCAAGCGCAACTTCCGCGCGCTGTGGATCCAGCGGATCAACGCCGCCGTCCGCCTGGTGGACGCGGAAATGACCTATTCGCGCTTCATCAACCTGCTGGCGAAAGCCGGGATCGAGGTTGACCGCAAGGTCCTGGCCGATCTGGCCGTGAACGAACCCGAGGCGTTCGGCGCGATCGTGGCGCAGGCGAAAGCCGCCGCCTGATTTCAGGCGACTGCAACAACGGGCCGGTGCGTCATCAAGGCGCGCCGGCCTTTTTCATGGGCACCGTTGCTTGAAGCCTCCGCGCTTCCTATCCTTTGGGAATGCACGCTCGCAATCTATCCACCCGTACCCTCCGCGAACCCGTCAAGGTCGCGCTTGCCCGCCAGCCGCTGGGCATCGTCGGCACCGCCCTGACCGCCCGGCGCAACCTGCTGGAACTGATCCCCGCCATTGCCACCCGCCAGCCTATCGTGTCCGGCAAGACGGGGGTGCGGTTCCATATGGTGATGGACCCCCAGACGCTGCGCCATATCCTCAAGGACCGGCTGGAGGATTATCCCAAGTCCAACGTCACCAAGCTGATCCTGGAACCGGCGATTGGCGACAGCCTGTTCGTGGCGGAAGGGGCGCAGTGGCGATGGCAGCGCCGCGCCGTGGCGCCCGCCTTTGCCCTGCGCCATGTCGAGGCGCTTGGCCCCATCATGACCGCCGCTGCCGAGGCATCGACCCGCCGCCTGTCCGCCGCGCGCGGCCCTGTCGATCTGTTCGACGAAACCGTGGCCGCGACATTCGAGGTGATCTCGGACGTGACGCTGTCGGGCGACAAGGCCTTTGACCGCGACGCGGTGCATCACGCCATCGACGGCTATATCGCGCAGACCGCCAAGGTGTCGCTGCTGGACGTGATGGGCCTGCCAAGCTGGCTGCCCCGACCGGGGCGCATCTTCTCCCGTCCTGGCCTGAACCGGATGAAGCATATCGCCGACCGTGCCATCGACGCCCGTGCCGCCGCGCCCAAGGCCGAAGGCGTGCCGGACCTGCTGGACCTGCTGCTGAACGCCGCCGATCCCGAAACCGGCCGCGCCATGACGCGCGACGAACTGCGCGACAACCTGCTGACCTTCATCGTCGCGGGGCATGAGACGACGGCGCTGACGCTGGCCTGGGCGCTGTATCTCTGCGCCTTCGACCCCGAGGTGCAGGACCGCGCCGCAGCCGAGGCGCAGTCGGTCCTGGGCGATCGCGCCGCCGTGGCCGCAGATCTGCCCGCGCTGCCCCTGATCCAGCGGATCGTGAACGAAACGCTGCGCCTCTATCCGCCAGCCGCCTTCCTGTCGCGCACCGCGCAGGTCGCCGACCGGCTGTGCGGGCGCGAGGTTCTGCCCGGCGACACCGTGATGCTGCCGATCTATGCGCTGCATCGCCATCATCTGCTGTGGGACCGGCCCGATGCCTTCGATCCCGACCGTTTCCTGACCACGCCCGACCGTTATGCCTTCCTGCCCTTCGGCGCAGGGCCGCGCATCTGCATCGGCGCCAGCTTCGCCATGCACGAAGCCGTCATCATCCTGGCGACGCTGCTGGCGCGGTTCCGCTTTGCCGCCATTCCCGGCCGCGATCCGCAGCCGCGCATGATCCTGACCCTGCGCCCGCATGGCGGGGTCTGGCTGGACGTGAAGCCGCGCCGAGGCTTTTCCCCCGCCGCCATCAATGGTATCGCCGCGTGACGATACGCGAGGCATGACGATGGACGATCTGACCCCCCTCCGCCAGCAATGGCTTGACCGCATCAACGGCGCCGCCGACCCGGCCGCCATCGAGGAGGTGCGCCTTGCCGCCTTGGGCAAGAAGGGCGAGATCAGCCTGAAGATGCGCGAACTGGGCCGCATGACGCCCGAGGAGCGCCAGACCACCGGCCGCGCGTTGAACGAATTGCGCGACGAGTTGGACGCCGCCCTGCGCGCCCGCAAGCTGTCGCTGGAGGATGCGGCACTGGAGGCGCGGCTAGCGGGCGAATGGCTGGACGTGACCCTGCCGGGCCGGCCGCGTCCGCAGGGAACGATCCACCCGATCAGCCAGGTGACCGAGGAAGTGACGGCGATCTTCGCCGACATGGGCTTTTCGGTGGCCGAAGGCCCGCAGGTCGAATCCGACTGGTATAATTTCGACGCGCTGAACATCGCTCCCGAACATCCCGCGCGCCAGGAACACGACACCTTCTTCATGCGCCGCGCACCGGACGACAACCGTCCGCCGCATGTGCTGCGCACCCATACCTCTCCGGTCCAGATCCGCGCGATGCAGGACCAAGGCGCACCGATCCGGGTGATCTGCCCCGGCCGCGTCTATCGCATGGACATGGATCAGACCCACACGCCGATGTTCCACCAGGTCGAGGGCCTTGCTATCGACCGCGACATCAGCATGGCGCAACTGAAATGGACGCTGGAGGAATTCTGCCGTGCCTTCTTCGAGGTAGGCCAGGTCGAACTGCGCTTCCGCGCCAGCCATTTCCCCTTCACCGAACCGTCGGCCGAAGTGGACATCCGCTGCGACTGGTCCGGGGGGCAGCTGAAGATCGGCGAGGGGGATTCTTGGCTGGAGATCCTCGGGTCGGGCATGGTGCATCCGAATGTCCTGCGCGCGGGCGGGATCGACCCCGTCCAGTGGCAGGGCTTTGCCTTCGGCATGGGCATTGATCGGATTGCGATGCTGAAATACGGAATTCCCGATTTGCGCGCGTTCTTCGAAAGCGACCTGCGCTGGCTGCGGCATTACGGGTTTGCCGCGGGGGATGTGCCGAGTGTGAGTGGAGGATTGAGCCGGTAGGGTGGGGTTCCGCCCCACCGCCTTCGACTTCGTGCAATATGGTGGGGTGAAACCCCACCCTACAGCATTTTCAATGACCGTAGGGTGCGTGCTTGCACGCACCACACATCGCCATTACCGCCGCAGCGTCACCACGTTGCTGGCACTCGTAATCTCCACCGCCGCGATCCGCGACAACTGCACCGACGAAATCGCCATCGCCGTCCTGATCTCGTCCACGCCGGGGCGGGCGGGCAGGGCGGCTGCGCTGCCCGGCGCGGGCGGCACGCCCACCAGGCGCAGGCGCAGCACCCCATCTGCATCGGGGGCAAGCCGGTCGCCCGGCTGCGGGCGGGCCGTCACAAGCGCGACCGAGGAATAGCCGCGCAGCGGGGCAAAGCCCTCGACCACCAGCAGGCGGCCTTCGTTCAGCGGCTCCCATCGGGCGGCGGTGATCTGGGGGATGTCGGGGCGCGTGTCCGAGACCTGGGCATAGCCGCCCTCGGGCTCCAGCGTCCGGGCGGGGGCGCTGCCCCAGCGCAAGGGGTTCCAGCCGCTGTCGCCAAATCGCCCGCATCCGACAAGCGCCATCGTGGCGATCAGCAGCGGCGCGGTCAGTTTGCTCATATCCACCATCCCTTTGGCATTTCGGCCCGTGTTAGGCGAAAACGCCGCCCTGATAAAGGCACTTTGACCTTGCGGCCCCGCCGCGCTACCACGGCACAAAAGGACCGCGCCATGGCAACCCAAGCCTTTGAAGACATCGCCGAGACCTTCGACTTCCTGGACGACTGGGAAGAACGCTATCGCCATGTGATCGAGCTTGGGAAGGCCATGCCCCCCATGGACCCGGCCCTTCAGGTGCCCGCCACCAAGGTCGAGGGTTGCGCCAGCCAGGTCTGGATCATGCCGATGATCGAAGGCGGCCGCTTCGATTTCCAGGGCGACAGCGACGCGATGATCGTGCGCGGCCTGATCGCCGTGCTGCACGCGCTTTACTCGGGCGTCCCGGTGGCCGAGGTGGGCCGGATCGACGCCCAGGCCGAACTGGCGCGGCTGGGCCTGGACGAACACCTGTCATCGCAGCGGTCGAATGGGCTACGCGCGATGGTGCAGCGGATCAGGCAGCTTTCCGCCGACGCAGCGTGATCCAGCCGCCGCCCAAAACGCGGGTGCTGTCCGGTTCGTAGAACACGCAGGCCTGGCCGGGGCTGACCCCTTCCTCGGCATCCAGCAATTCGACCTCGGCGCGGGTGGCGTCGATGGGGCGCAGGATCGCGGGCCGGGGCGGCCGGGTGGACCGGATGCGGACCATGACCGGGATTTCGCCCGCGAAAGGCTGGTCGCCCAGCCAGTTCACTTCGCTGATCGGCACGATGGTCGTCGCCAGGGACGATTTCGGGCCAACGACGACGCGGCGCAGATCCGGGTCCAGCCGCACCACATACAGCGGATCGCCCAAGCCACCGATGCCAAGGCCGCGCCGCTGGCCGATGGTATAGTGGATCACGCCGCGATGCTGGCCCAGGACATTGCCGTCCATGTCCACGATCTCTCCCGGATCGGCGGCGCCGGGGCGCAGCTTCTCGATCACCGCGGCATAGTTGCCGTTGGGCACGAAGCAGATGTCCTGGCTGTCGGGCTTGTCCGCCACCGCCAGCCCGTATTCAGCGGCCAAGGCACGCGTTTCCGCCTTGCTGGCCAGATGGCCCAAGGGAAAGCGCAGAAAATCCAGTTGTTCCTGAGTGGTCGAGAACAGGAAATAGCTCTGGTCCCGGTTCGGATCGGCGGCCATGTGCAGTTCGGCCCCCGCCGCCCCGTCCTTGCGCTGGATATAGTGGCCGGTCGCCATGCAGTCCGCATCCAGATCGCGCGCGGTTTCCAGCAGGTCGCGGAACTTCACGCGTTCATTGCAGCGGATGCAGGGCACAGGCGTCGCGCCCGCCAGATAGGCATCGGCAAATTCGTCGATCACCGATTCGCGGAACTTGTTTTCGTAATCAAGAACGTAATGCGGAAAACCCATCCGTTCCGCCACACGCCGCGCGTCGTGGATGTCCTGCCCGGCGCAGCAGGCGCCCTTCTTGGCCAGGGCCGCGCCGTGGTCGTAAAGCTGCAGCGTGACGCCGATCACGTCATAACCCTCGGCCTTCAGCTTGGCCGCCACGACCGAACTGTCCACGCCGCCCGACATGGCGACCACCACCCGCGTCTGCGCGGGCGGCTTCGCAAAGCCAAGGCTGTTCAAGTCGGAAGCGCGCGCCGGGGCGCGGTGGTGAAGCGTCATGGCATATCTCGGGCAGTGAATGCGTCAAAATATAGGCAAATGCTCTCTATTCTCAACCCGCGAACGAAGCGAAAACCTGTCATGCTCAATTCGACCTTAAAGGGTTTGGGTCAGTGTCGTCACACGCGACATAGGACAGGTGGGATGTTCTTGAAGAAAACCGATGCGCCTCGAACCGTCATCCTGCCAGATGGCAGGGTTCTGACCCTGGCCGACCTGCCGCCCGAAAAGACAAGATGGGTGGCCAGTCGAAAGGAAACGGTCGTCAACGCCGTGGCCCATGGCCTGATCCGAAGGGAAGACGCGCTGCGCCGATACGGTCTTTCCGAGGAAGAGTTCGACAGCTGGACGAAGGCCTTTGGCCAGCATGGCCGCGCGGCGCTGAAAGTGACATTGATCCAGCGGTTTCGGCAACCTTAGATTGCGTTGGAAGGTTTCAGCCTTAAGGTAACCACATATTAACCTTATGGGCCGATGGTGGGTTCAGGTAGTACGAATCGGGGCGAACTTTCATGCGAATTCTGTTGGTTGAGGATGATCCCAGCACGGCGCGGGCCATCGAACTGATGCTGACCGCGGCCAGCTACAATGTCTTTCGGACGGATATGGGCGAGGAGGGGATCGATCTTGCCAAGCTCTATGACTACGACCTGATCCTGCTGGATCTGGATCTGCCCGACATGCACGGGATGGAGGTTCTGCGCCACCTGCGCCTGGCCCGTGTCGATACGCCGATCCTGATCCTGACCGGATCGGACGACACCGAAAGCAAGCTGCGCGGCTTCGGCTTCGGTGCGGACGACTACATGACCAAGCCCTTCAACCGCGAGGAATTGCAGGCCCGGATCCAGGCAATCATCCGCCGGTCGAAGGGACACAGCCAGGCAATCATCAAGACGGGTGAGATCTTGGTTAACCTGGACGCCCGCTCGGTCGAGGTGAAGGGCAAGGCCGTCAACCTGACCGGGAAGGAGTACCAGATCCTTGAACTGCTGAGCCTGCGCAAGGGCACGACGCTCACCAAGGAGATGTTCCTGAACCACCTTTATGGCGGCATGGACGAGCCCGAGTTGAAGATCATCGACGTGTTCATCTGCAAACTGCGAAAGAAGCTTTCCGAGGCGATCGGCGGCGACAGCCATATCGAGACGGTCTGGGGCAGGGGCTATGTCCTGCGCGAACCCACGCCGAATGCCGAGCGTCTGGCGATCGGTGCCTGACGCTTTCAACATCGCGGATCAAAGGACCGCAGCCTCTGGGAAATCCTCTGCCGGACGTCGTATAGAATGGATGACGAAAGGCGGAGATGGTGATGGCGGACGAAACGCGGGACAGTAACATGCAGGCCCGGCCAGACCTGGACGGGCTGGATGAACAGCGCGCAGGCGATGAAATCGCCGACCTGTCGGCCCGGATAGCCCAGGCGAACGAGGACTATCATACCCTCGACGCGCCGGTCCTGTCGGATGCGGAATACGACGCCCTGAAGCTGCGGCTTCTGGCCCTCGAGCGCGCCTTTCCGCAGCTTGCCCGGCCCGACAGCCCCACGCAGAAGGTCGGCGCCGCTCCGGCTGAAGGCTTCGGCAAGGTCGTCCATGCGCAACGCATGATGTCGCTGGAAAACGGCTTCAGCGCCGAGAATGTGACCGATTTCGTGGCGCGCGTCCGCAGCTTCCTGGGGTTGCGTGATACCCCGGCCTTTACGGCGGAACCCAAGATCGACGGGTTGTCGCTCTCCCTGCGCTACGAGGATGGCGTGCTGGTCCAGGCCGCCACGCGCGGCGATGGTAGCGTGGGCGAAAATGTCACTGCCAACGCCCGCACCATCGGCGATATTCCCCACAGGCTGACAGGCGACGTGCCCGCCATCCTTGAGGTGCGTGGCGAGGTTTACATGAGCCACGCCGATTTCGAACAGTTGAACGCAGCCGAGGGCGGCCGCGTCTTTGCCAACCCCCGCAACGCCGCCGCCGGATCGCTGCGCCAGATCGACCCGGCGGTCACCGCCTCGCGCCCGCTGCGGTTCTTCGCCTATGGCTGGGGGCAGTTGAGCGAACCCTTGGCCGATACGCAGATCGGTGCCGTCGAGCGGTTGGCGGCGCTTGGCTTTCGGACCAACCCCCTGACGCGGCTTTGCCATGACGCCGACCAGATGATCTCCGTCTGGGCCGAGATCGAGCAGCAGCGCGCCACGCTGGGCTATGACATCGACGGCGTGGTCTACAAGGTCAACGACCTGTCCTATCAGACCCGGCTTGGATACCGCTCGACTACGCCCCGCTGGGCACTTGCCCACAAGTTTCCGGCGGAAACCGCCTGGACCCGTCTGGACCGGATCGACATCCAGGTCGGCCGCACCGGCGCCCTGTCCCCCATTGCGCGCCTGGAGCCGGTGACGGTTGGCGGGGTCGTGGTGTCGAATGCGACGCTGCACAACGAGGATTATATCGCCGGGCGCGACAGCAGCGGTGCGCCCATCCGAGAGGGGCGCGACATCCGCGAGGGCGATTGGGTCAAGATCTATCGCGCGGGCGATGTCATCCCGAAGATCGCCGATGTGGATCTGTCGCGCCGCCCCGAGACCAGCCAGCCCTATGCCTTCCCCGAAACCTGCCCACAATGCGGATCCGACGCGATCCGCGAGCCGGGCGATTCGGTGCGGCGCTGCACCGGCGGCATGGCCTGCCCCGCTCAGGCAGTCGAGAAGCTGAAGCATTTCGTCAGCCGCGCCGCCTTCGACATCGAGGGCCTTGGCGCCAAGCAGATCGAGATGTTCTTCGCTGACGCCACCCTGCCGATCCGCGAACCCGCTGACATCTTCACCTTGGCCCGGCGTGACGCGCACAACCTCGCCAAGCTGAAGAACCGAGAGGGTTTCGGCGCAAGGTCCGCTGACAAGCTGTTCGCCGCCATCGAGGACAAGCGCCGCGTTCCGCTGGAGCGGCTGATCTTCGCCCTTGGTATCCGCCATGTGGGCGAGGTCGCGGCGGGCATCCTCGCGCGCCATTTCGGCACCTGGGATGCGCTGATCGCCGCCGTGGACGCCGCCGCAACCGAGCCCGCCTTTGCCGCGGAGGACAAGGCCCGTCGCGCGGTCTTGGCCGACAGCCCGAACTGGTCCGAACTGACGACCATCAACGGTATCGGCTCGGTCCTGGTGCAATCCCTTGTCACCACCCTGACGCAGGATGCCGAGCGCGCCAGCATCGACCGCCTGATCGCGCAGATCGAGGTGATCCCCGCCGCCACCCGCCAAGCCCAGGAAACCGCCATCAGCGGCAAGACCCTGGTCTTCACCGGCACGCTGGAGCGGATGACGCGGGCCGAGGCCAAGGCGCGGGCCGAAGCCATGGGCGCCAAGGTCGCCGGATCGGTCAGCGCCAAGACCGACCTGCTGATCGCGGGTCCGGGCGCGGGGTCCAAGGCCACGAAGGCCGCCGATCTGGGCGTCACCGTCATCGACGAGGATGAATGGCTGCGCATCGCGGGCGGCGCATGACCCAGCCCAAGGGCCGCCCTCCGGCGCTTTTCCCGCTGTTTTCCGATGTCGATACCCTGCCGGGCATCGGCCCGAAAAGCCGTGCCGCCCTGGCGCAGATGGGGATTGAACGACCGCGCGACCTGATCCTGACCCTGCCTGCCAGCGGCATCACCCGCCGCCGGATTGCCCGCATCAGCGATGCGCGCGCGCCCGAGATCGTGACCCTTGCCGTCACCGTCGGCCGCCACTATCCGCCCGCGTCCAAGGGCCGTCCCTGGCGCGTTCATTGCAGCGACGGCGTGGGCGACCTGACCCTGGTGTTTTTCCATCCCCGCAAGGAATGGATCGAAAGCCAGTTTCCGACAGGCGCCCGCCGCATCGTCAGTGGCAAGGTCGAGCTGTTCGACGGCCTGGCGCAGATGGTCCATCCCGACCACATCCAGCGAGAGGACGAGCCCCCATTGCCCGAGTTCGAGGCGGTCTATCCGCTCTCGGCCGGGCTGACGCAGAAAATGATGGGCAAGGCGGTCGAGGCCGCGTTGACCCGCCTGCCGCCCGTTCAGGAATGGATCGACCCGCAGCTTGTGGCTCAGCGCGGCTGGCCGGATCTGGCGAGCGCGCTGCGGCAGGCGCATGATCCGCAATCCATGCGCGACCTGTCGCCCGATGCGCCGGCGCGGGCGAGGTTGGCTTACGATGAATTCCTGGCGCACCAGATGACGCTGGCCCTGGTCCGTCGGGAAAAGCGGCGGCTGAAGGGGCGGCCCAGCCGGGGCGACGGCCGGTTGCGGCGCGCGGTTCTGGACAGCCTGCCTTGGCCGCCGACCGGCGCGCAGCGCCGCGCGGTCGAGGAGATCGCCGCCGACATGGGCAGCGACCGGCGGATGAATCGGCTGCTGCAAGGCGATGTCGGGTCGGGCAAGACGCTGGTGGCAATGCTGGCCGCCCTTGTCGCGGTCGAGGCGGGCGGGCAGGCGGTGCTGATGGCGCCGACCGAGATCCTGGCCCGCCAGCACGCCCGCGCGCTTGAACCGCTGGCGCGGGCGGCAGGCATCCGGCTCGCTGCCCTGACGGGCCGCGACAAGGGTGAGTTGCGCGCGCAATTGCTGGACGATCTGGCGGAAGGCCGCATCGACATCCTAGTCGGCACCCATGCCGTCTTCCAGAAGGACGTGCATTTCCACGACCTGCGGCTGGCGATCATCGACGAACAGCACCGCTTTGGCGTGGCGCAGCGGTTGGAGTTGTCGGCCAAGGGGCAGGTGCCGCCCGACATGCTGATCATGACGGCGACGCCGATCCCCCGGTCGCTGGCGCTGACGCAATATGGCGACCTGGACATCTCGATCCTGGACGAAAAACCGCCGGGACGGCAGCCCATAACAACCGTGATGATCAGCGACCAGCGGCTGGACGAGGTGACGGCGCGGCTGCGTCGCGTTCTGGACCAGGGTGCCCGCGCCTATTGGGTCTGCCCGCTGGTCGATGAAAGCGAGGTCAGCGACCTGACAGCCGCCGAGGCCCGGTTCCAGTCACTGCGCGCGCAGTTCGGCGAGGTCGTGCGCCTGGTCCACGGCCAGATGCCCGCCGATCAGCGCGATGCGGCCATGGCCGACTTTGCCAGCGGCCGCGCGCAACTGCTGGTCGCGACCACGGTGATCGAGGTCGGCGTGGACGTGCCCCAGGCGACGATCATGGTGATCGAGCGCGCCGAAAGCTTTGGCTTGGCGCAGTTGCACCAGCTTCGCGGGCGGGTCGGGCGAGGGTCGGGGGCGTCCACCTGCCTGCTGATGTATCACCCGCCGCTGAACGAATCAGGCGCGCGCCGCCTGACGACCCTGCGCGATACCGAGGACGGTTTTCGGATTGCCGAGGTCGATCTGGAAATGCGGGGCGCGGGCGATGTGATCGGCACCGCGCAGTCAGGGCTGCCCCGGTTCCGAATCGCCGATTTGGAACATCAGGCCGGGTTGATGGCCGTTGCGCGGCAGGATGCGCGCGCGTTGCTGGACCGGGATCCGGGGCTGGAAAGCCAGCGTGGACAGGCCATTCGCCTGTTGATGTGGCTGATGAGCCAGGACGAAGCGGTCCGCCTGATCTCGGTCGGCTAACGATGTTCTTAAAATGTTCTTTACAGAGCGCCGAAGATATGAGAACAAATGGGCAACAAACAGGAGTTGTCCATGTCCCGTGAATTCGCTTCTGATCTGTTGGGTGTCATTGCCCTTGCCACCACGACCCTGATCGTCCTGTGGCTGCCTGCCATCCTGCAGGCCTGAACTCTGCCCCGCGTTGCGATGACGGCGCCCGCCTGTGCGTCCGTCAATCCCCCTGCACGCGCAACTACCGGCCCTTGCGGGCCGGTTTTTTTATGCGCCGGCCTGTTCGATGGCCTCCAGCGTCGCATCCCATGCAAGCAGGATCGAGGCGTGGCGGTTCGGGTAATCCCGTGCGGGCAGCAGCGCCTCAAGGTCGGCAAAGGGGGCCGGGGGCGGATCGCCGGCCGAGGTCAGCATGGCCCGCAAGGCCTCACGGGTCGCGGCGATTTCGTCCCGGCTGCGGCCGATGATCGCCTGGCCCAAGACCGAAGCCGAAGCCTGGCCAAGCGCACAGGCCCGCACCTCTTGCGCGAAGTCGGCGATCCGGTCGCCCTCCATCGCGACATAGGCCGTGACCGAGGATCCGCATTGCGGCGACCGGCGCATGGCCTTGCCGTCGAAATCCGATAGGGCGCCCAGATGCGGGATGGTCGTCGTCAGCGCAAGGATCCTGCGCGAATAAAGCTGCATCAGGTCGCTGTCGGCCATCGGTCTTTCCCAGGGTCTGCCTGCGGTCTAGATAGGAACCCGATCCGCGAAAGGAAACCCGATGTTCGACCCTGCCAGCCTTAAATACGACGCGAACGGCCTGATTCCCGCCATCGCGCAGCACGCGGACAGCGGCGAGGTTCTGATGATGGCCTGGATGAATGCCGAAAGCGTGGCGCGGACGCTGGACACGCGCAGCGTCACCTATTGGTCACGGTCGCGGCAGGCCTTCTGGGTCAAGGGCGAAAGCTCGGGGCATGTGCAGGAACTGGTGGAGCTGCGTGTCGATTGCGACCGGGACTGCCTGCTGGTCTTGGTGCGCCAGACCGGGCCCGCTTGCCATACCAACCGGCGCAGTTGCTTCTATACCGCGGTCCGGGAGGGTGCCGAAGTCGAGATCATGGAACCGACGGCTTAAAATCCGACCAGTCGGCGGATGTCCTGCGGGGTGGCGCCGTCTTCGCGGTAATGGCGGATCGCGCGGGCGTCGTCGCGTTTCGCCAGCCGTTTGCCCGCATCGTCGCGGATCAGGCGGTGGTGGTGATACAAAGGCGTGGGAAGCTGCAACAGCTTCTGAAGAAGAACGTGGATGTAGGTTGAATCGAAAAGGTCTTTTCCGCGTGTGACCACCGTGATGCCTTGCGCGGCATCGTCCACCACGACGGCAAGATGATAGGACGTGCCCATGCCGCGCCGCGACAGGATCACGTCGCCGATCCCGTCCAGGAACTGATCGCGGGTCAGCGCATGGTCATGGCCGGGCATGATCGCCTCGTCCTGAAAGACGATGCGGTTGATGCTCAAGGCATCGAAGGTGCGGGCGACATCAAGGCGGATCACGTCATCCGGCCCCGCCTCGGACAGGCTGCGGCCTCGGCAGGTGCCCGGATAAACCAGCCCGTCCGGTCCCGCAGGCAAGGCGCCTTCCTGCGGAGCCGACAGCGCCGCGCGAATGTCGCCGCGACGGCAGCGGCAAGGGTAGCTGTAGGGTGCAAGCCGCGCCAAGGCATCGCGATAGGCCGCCATTCGGTCCGACTGCCGCATGACCGGACGTTGCCAGTCCAATCCCAGCCACGCCAGATCCTCATGGATCGCGGTTTCGTATTCTGGGCGGCAGCGGTCACGGTCGATATCCTCGATCCGCAGCAGGAACTGGCTGGGGCTGGCTTCGCGCTCCGCCACAAGCGCCGCATAGGCATGGCCCAGGTGCAGCAGCCCCGTAGGCGAGGGCGCAAAGCGCGTGCGTCTTACTGTGCAGCCAGCCATGCGGCGAAGTCGTCCTTGGCGCGCTGCGTATAGGCGGGATAGCGATCCTTGCGGCCCTTTCGGCCGCCGCGGATGTCCTCCAGCGGGGGGAACAGGCCGAAGTTCACGTTCATCGGCTGGAAGGTCCTGGCCTCGGCCCCGCCTGTGATGTGGTTGACCAGGGCGCCCATGGCGGTGGTCGGCGCTGGAGGCGGCAGGTCGTGCCCCTTCGCCTGCGCGGCGGCCATCCGGCCCGCCAGCAAGCCCATTGCGGCGCTTTCGACATAGCCCTCGACCCCCGTGACCTGACCTGCAAAGCGCAGGTTCGGACGCTGGCGCAGGCGCATCCGGTCGTCCAGCAGCGTGGGCGAGTTCAGGAAGGAATTGCGGTGGATGCCGCCAAGCCGCGCGAAGCTCGCGTTCTCAAGCCCGGGGATCATGCGGAACACCTGGGTCTGCGCGCCGTATTTCATCTTGGTCTGGAAGCCGACGATATTATAAAGCGTTCCCAAAGCATTATCCCGACGAAGTTGAACTACTGCATAAGGTTTTTCGTCCGGCTTGTGCGCATTGGTCAGCCCGACCGGCTTCATCGGCCCGTGGCGTAGCGTTTCGCGCCCGCGTTCGGCCATGACCTCGATCGGCAGGCAGCCGTCGAAATAGCCTGCGGTTTCGCCTTCGTGGAACTCGGTTTTGTCGGCGGCCAGAAGGGCGTCGATGAAGCCCTCGTATTGGTCGCGGGTCATCGGGCAGTTGATATAGGCCTTCTGCTCGGCCTCGGTTTCGCCCTTGTCATAGCGGCTTTGTTCCCAGGCCACGGACATGTCGATGGTGTCGGCATGGACGATGGGGGCGATGGCGTCGAAGAAGGCCAGCGCATCCGTCCCTGTCACCGACCGGATGGCCTGAGCCAAGGCGTCCGATGTCAGCGGCCCGGTCGCAACGATCCAGTTTCCGTCGGTGGGCAGGTCGGTGATCTCTCCCGGAAGGATCTGGATCAGCGGCTCGGCCTGAAGGGCTTGGGTGACGGACGCCGAAAAGGCCTCTCGGTCCACGGCTAGGGCGCCGCCTGCGGGCAGACGGTGGCGTTCGGCCATGGCCATGATCAGCCCGCCTGCCGCGCGCATTTCCCAATGCAGTTGGCCCACGGCGTTCATCACGTCATCGTCGGAGCGGAAGCTGTTGGAACAGACCATCTCGGCGCAGTCGCCGGTCTTGTGGGCGAAGGTGCCCTTGGCGGGGCGCATTTCGTGCAGGACAACCGGGACGCCTGCGCGGGCGATCTGCCAGGCAGCTTCGGATCCGGCAAGGCCCGCGCCGATGATGTGGATGGGTTCCATGCGACCTCCTGCAAGGGGACTAGCAAAATGGAAAGGGCGGCGCCAGCGGCACCGCCCCGATGGTTGCGCAAGGCGGAAGATCACTCTTCCGCAGCGGCCTCGGCTTCCTCGTCGTCGCCGGAACGCAGTGCAGAGGGCGCGGCGATGTTGGCGATCACGAAGTTGCGGTCGATGGTGGGCTTCACGCCTTCCGGCAGCTTCACGTCGTTGATGTGGATCGTGTCGCCGACGTTCAGACCTTCCAGATCGACGGTGATGTGATCGGGGATATCACCCGCGGTCACGACCAGCTCGACCTCGGGGCGCACCGTCACCAGCGTGCCGCCGCGCTTCAGGCCGGGGCATTTGTCGTGGTTGATGAAGTCCACGTGGATGAACAGGTTCACCTTCGAGGTGCGGCGCAGGCGCATGAAGTCGATGTGGATCGGCAGATCCTTCACCACGTCCTTCTGGACGCCGCGGCAGATGACGCGCACGTCTTCCTGGCCTTCGACCTTCAGGTTGAACAGCGTGGACATGAAGCGACCGGCGCGCAGCTGGGTCAGCAGTTTGTTGAAGTCGAACTGGATGTTGACCGGATCCTTATGGTCACCATAAACGACTCCGGGCACCTTGCCGTCGCGGCGAGCTTGGCGGGCGGCCCCCTTGCCTGACCCCGCGCGCGGCTCGGCCACCAGATCAGGGATCTCTTTGGCCATGATATATCTTCCTATCGGTTGTGGGTGCCGCCATCCTCCAAGGGTGCATGGCGACAGGTTGCGGCCTATACGGCAACGGGGGCGATTTGTGAAGCCCCCACGGGCGCGGGAATGTCGTATTCGTCCAGGAAGCCGCGCGGGATCATCACGTTCTGCGGGCCGATGTCCTTCACATCGCGTTCGCCGCACAGCGCCATGCTGATGTCCAGTTCCTTGCGGATGATCTCCAGCGCCTTGGTCACGCCGGCCTCGCCCATGGCGCCAAGCCCGTGCAGCCAGGCCCGCCCGATCCAGGTGGAATGCGCGCCAAGCGCCAGCGCCTTCAGCACGTCCTGGCCCGATCGGATGCCGCTGTCCATGTGAACCTCGACCCGGTCGCCCACGGCCTTGACGATATGCGGCAACATGCGGATCGAGGACAGCGCCCCGTCCAGCTGCCGTCCGCCGTGGTTGCTGACGATGATCGCGTCCGCGCCGAAGTCGGCCGCGATGCGCGCGTCGTCTGGGTCCAGCACGCCCTTCAGGATCAGCTTGCCGCCCCACATGTCGCGGATGCGCGCGATCTTGTCCCAGTCCAGCCTTTCGTCGAACTGCTCGGCCGTCCAGCTTGACAGGCTGGTCGGATCGGCGACGCCCTTGGCATGGCCCACGATATTGCCGAAGAAGCGCCGCTTCGTCTGCAGCATTCCCATGCCCCAACGCCACCGCATGGCCAGATCCAGCAGGGTGGGCAGCGTCAGCTTGGGGGGCGCGGACAGGCCGTTCTTCAGATCCTTGTGCCGCTGGCCCAGGATCTGCAGATCCAGCGTCAGCACCAGGGCGCTGCACTGGGCCTTCTTCGCCCGCTCGATCAGGGCGGCCAGGAAATCCTGATCCTTCATGACATAAAGCTGGAACATGAAGGGTTTCGTGGTGTGTTCCGCGACATCCTCGATGGAGCAGATCGACATCGTGGACAGGCAGAAGGGCACCCCGAACTTCTCGGCCGCGCGGGCGGCGTGGATTTCGCCATCGGCGTGCTGCATCCCGGTCAGGCCGACCGGCGAGAGGGCCACCGGCATGGTCGCGGGCAGGCCCACGATGTCGGAGGCCGTGCTGCGGTTCGACATGTCCACGGCGACCTTCTGGCGCAGCTTCAGCCGCGCGAAGTCGGTCGTGTTCTCGCGAAAGGTCTGTTCGGTATAGCTGCCCGATTCCGCGTAATCGTAGAACATCCTGGGCGTGCGCGCGCGGTGCATCCGCTTCAGATCTTCGATCGAGGTGATGACGGGCATGAAACTCTCCGCAGCTTGGTCAAAAGTTTTTACCAGAGGGGAGGGCGCGGGGCAATCAGTCCCGTGTCCGCATCCGTGACAGCGCTTCGGGTTCGATCACGGGGCCGCGCAGGGCGTCGGCACGTCTGCGCAGTTCGGCGGCGCGCGCCTCGGCCTCGGCATCGACGGTGGCGGGCGAGGTCGCGGCCTCGGGAGCGTGATCGGGCAGGATGGGTTCTGCCAGGATCTGGTCGGTGGGCAGCAGGCGCGGATAGGGATCGTCCTTGCCATCGCAGCCCGACAGCAGGGCGGCGCAGGCGATCAGGGTCAGGGCGTGTTTCATGGCCCGCAGCCTAAAGCGCGCGCCCATGCGGGGCAACGGGCTTTCCCGGCGGCGACCCGCGCGCTAGAAGACCCTCATGGCCCGCACCCAAGGTTCCCGCGCCGAGATCACCGGCCCCCTGATCCGCGACCATGCCCGCCGCTTGTTCGCGCGGCAGGGCTATGCCGCCGTGTCGATGCGCCAGATCGCATCCGCCGTGGGCGTGCAGGCCGGGGCACTCTATGCCTATACCCCCGACAAGCAGGCGCTGCTGCTGGATCTGCTGGAAAGCCACATGCAGGATCTGCTGGCCGCCTGGTCGGATGTGCCGGGCGATCCGCTGGCGCGACTGGAACGCTTTGTGCGCTTTCACATCGACACCAGCCTGGATCATCCCGACGCGGTGTTCCTGTCCTATATGGAACTGCGCAACCTTTCGCCCGAAAATTTCGCCCGCATCGCCGCCCTGCGCAGCCGCTATGAGGCCGCGTTGGAAACGATCCTGCGCGACGGGGTGGCGGCGGGCCTGATGCGCATCGACGACCTGAAGCTGGCGACGATGGCGCTGATCGCGATGCTGACGGGGGTGACCAACTGGTATCGCGAAGGTGGGCGGCTGGACCGCCAGCGGATCGGCGACATTTACTGGGGTCTGACGCGGGGCGCGGTCGGCGCGGATTGACCGCCGCGTCTTCTTTGTCCAAATACCCCCTTCCTGACGCTTGCCGCACAGCGCCACCACCCCGATAATCACCCCATGAGTCTGCCCCCCGGCTTCCTTGACGAGATTCGCAACCGCGTTCCGATCAGCCGCGTGATCGGGAAGAAGGTCGTGTGGGACTTGCGCAAGTCGAACCAGGCGCGCGGCGACTGGTGGGCGCCATGCCCGTTCCACCAGGAAAAATCCGCCAGCTTTCATTGCGATGACCAGAAGGGCTATTATTACTGCTTCGGCTGCCACGCCAAGGGCGACGCCATCAAGTTCCTGCGCGAAGCCGACGGGATGGAGTTCATCGAGGCGGTCAAGCTGTTGGCCGCCGAGGCGGGCTTGCAGATGCCCGAGCCCGACCCCCGTGCCCGCGAACGCACCGACCGCCGCACCCGCCTGTTCGAGGTGACCGAGGCCGCCTGCCGCTGGTTCCGCCTGCAATTGCAGACCGTAGCCGCTGCCGAAGCGCGCGATTACCTCCTCCGCCGCGGCCTAGACCGCGCGGCCGAGGAGCGGTTCGAGATCGGCTTTGCCCCCGACAGCCGCACCGCGCTGACCGGCGCCTTGCGCGAGAAGGGCTTTGACGAAGCGTTGATCGTCGAATCGGGCATGGCGGCCAAGCCCGACAACGGCGGCGCGGCCTATGATCGCTTCCGGGGGCGCATCATCTTCCCGATCCGCGACGGGCAAGGCCGCTGCATCGGCTTCGGCGGCCGGGCGATGGATCCGAATGCGCGCGCCAAGTATCTCAACAGCCCGGAAACCCCGCTGTTCGACAAGGGGCGCAATCTCTACAACCTTGGCCCCGCCCGCGCCGCCGTCGCCAAGGGCCAGCGGCTGGTCGTGGCCGAGGGCTATATGGACGTGATCGCGCTTGCCCGCGCGGGGTTCGAGGGCGCGGTCGCCCCCCTGGGCACCGCCATCACCGAGGATCAGTTGCGCCTGATGTGGCGCATCTCGCCTGAACCCGTGATTTCGTTGGACGGCGACGCGGCGGGGCAGCGCGCGGCGCAGCGGCTGATCGACCTTGCCTTGCCGCTGACGGGGCCGGGGCAGGCGCTGCGTTTCGTCATCCTGCCTGCGGGGCAGGATCCCGACGACCTGATCAAGGCCGCCGGTCCGGGCGCCATGGGCGCGCTTCTGGATGCTGCGCGCCCGCTGGTGGACCTGCTGTGGTCGCGCGAAACCGAAGGGCAGGTGTTCGACAGTCCCGAACGCAAGGCCGCCCTGGACAAGCGCCTGCAGGACGCGGTTGCGAAGATCCCGGATGAACTGACACGCAACCATTACACCGAGGAGTTGCGCCGCAAGCGGTGGGAGTTGTTCGGCGGATCGTCCCGCGAAGGCGAACGCCGGACTGCGGACCGCCGGCAGGGCCGCCGCGACCGGCCGCAAGCCGCGCGCCCCGTTCCCCTTGCGGCAGTCGATCCGCCTTCCGCAACCGCGCTGCTGGAGGGGGCCAGCCTGCTGATCTGCGCGCTGCGGCCCAACCTGATCGCACAGGCCGAAACCCGGCTGGAACGGTTGTCTCCGCTGGATCCCGACCGGGCGGCGCTGCTGTTCGACCTGCTGTCCCACGGCGAAAGCGCAGGGGGACGGCGCGGGCTTGAAACGCTGCGGCGTGACGCCCATCTGGGCCTGACCCCGGCGGTCATCGGATCCCAGGACGACGAGACGGCGCTGGCAATATTGAACAATCTCCTCGACCGGCTTGAGGCACAGCGCGCGGCAGGGTCCGAACTTGCCCGTGCCGAGGCCGAGATTCAGGGAGAAGCGGATGAAGGATTGACCTGGCGGATGCAGCAGATCGCCCGCGCCCGCCATCGTGCCGAAAGGCCGGAACTGGAAGGCGGCGCGGACCTGAACGAAGACCGCGACGCATTGTCGGCGCAATTGTCCCAGTTCATGGACGAGCAGATCTGGCGCAAGCCGACGCGCCGCTGAGCAGAGCCTAAACTGATTCGCCGCGTGGCGAATCAATCGCGCTGCCGGCCCTTTGATTCGAGGGTGCCGCGCGCTAAATACAAAACGAGTTCGAGTGATTCGCCTTGCAGCGAATCACCGCATGACGAAGGGAGCCCTTGATGGCCGCCAAGGACGACGATCACGACAAGACCGACAAGGACGACAACGCCCATTCCCTGGACATGAGCCAGGCGGCCGTCAAGCGCATGATTGCCGATGCGCGGGAACGGGGTTATATCACCTATGATCAGCTGAACGCCGTCCTGCCGCCCGAACAGGTCAGCAGCGAGCAGATCGAGGATGTCATGTCGATGCTGTCCGAGATGGGCATCAACGTGATCGAGGACGAGGACGAGGCCGAGGAGCCGGAAGGCGGCGCGGTCGCCGTTGTCGGCTCGACCTCTCGCGAGATCGCGGTTGCATCCACCGAGACCGAGAAGCTGGACCGCACCGACGACCCTGTACGGATGTACCTGCGCGAGATGGGCAGCGTCGAGCTGCTGTCGCGCGAGGGCGAGATCGCCATCGCCAAGCGGATCGAGGCCGGCCGCAACACGATGATCGCGGGCCTTTGCGAAAGCCCGCTGACCTTCAAGGCCATCACCATGTGGCGCGAGGAGCTTCTGGACGAGGAGATCCTGCTGCGCGACGTGATCGACCTGGAAACCACCTTCGGCCAGTCCATGGACGACGAGGAAGGTGACGAGGAAGAACTGTCCGAAGGCAGCGTCCAGACCGAGGCCACGCAAAAGCGCGAGGAGCTGGATGCCGACGGCAATCCCATGCGCAGCGAGGATGACGAGGACGAGGACGAAGGCGCCAACCTGTCGCTGGCCGCGATGGAAGCCAGCCTCAAACCCAAGGTTCTGGAAACGCTGGAACTGATCGCGCGCGACTATGAAGCCCTGGCCGCGATGCAGGACCAGCGGATGTCGGCCACGCTGAACGAGGACAATAGCTTCTCGGCCAGTGCGGAAAGCGACTATCAGGTTCTGCGCTCGCGCATCGTCGGGCTGGTGAACGAGTTGCACCTGAACAGCAGCCGGATCGAGGCCCTGGTTGACCAGCTTTACGGCATCAACCGCCGGATCGTCACCATCGACAGCGGCATGGTCAAGCTGGCGGACGCCGCGCGCATCAACCGCCGCGAATTCATCGACGCCTATCGCGGGACCGAGCTGGACCCCGCTTGGGTGGACCGCATGTCCCAGCAGTCGGGCCGGGGCTGGCAGGCGCTGTTCGAACGTTCGCGCGACAAGGTCGAGGAATTGCGCAACGAGATGGCGCAGGTCGGCCAGTATGTCGGCGTCGATATCGAGGAATTCCGCCGCATCGTGGCCCAGGTCCAGCGCGGCGAGAAAGAGGCGCGCCAAGCCAAGAAGGAAATGGTCGAGGCGAACCTGCGGCTGGTGATCTCGATCGCCAAGAAGTACACGAACAGGGGCCTGCAATTTCTTGATCTTATTCAAGAAGGCAACATCGGCCTGATGAAGGCCGTGGACAAGTTCGAGTATCGGCGCGGCTACAAGTTCTCGACCTATGCGACCTGGTGGATTCGCCAAGCGATTACCCGGTCCATCGCGGACCAGGCGCGCACCATCCGCATCCCGGTCCACATGATCGAGACGATCAACAAGCTGGTCCGCACCGGCCGCCAGATGCTGCACGAGATCGGCCGGGAGCCAACGCCGGAGGAACTGGCCGAAAAGCTGCAGATGCCGCTGGAGAAGGTCCGCAAGGTGATGAAGATCGCCAAGGAGCCGATCTCCCTTGAAACCCCCATCGGGGACGAGGAGGACAGCCAGCTTGGCGATTTCATCGAGGACAAGAACGCCGTCCTGCCGCTGGATTCCGCCATTCAGGAAAACCTGAAGGAAACGACGACGCGGGTTCTGGCCTCGCTGACGCCGCGTGAGGAGCGGGTGCTGCGGATGCGCTTTGGCATCGGCATGAACACCGACCACACGCTGGAGGAAGTCGGTCAGCAGTTCAGCGTGACCCGCGAACGCATCCGCCAGATCGAGGCGAAGGCGCTGCGCAAGCTGAAGCACCCAAGCCGCAGCCGCAAGCTGCGGTCCTTCCTGGATCAGTAAACGAGAAGCCGCCTTCGGGCGGCTTTTTCATGGCATTGATACAACTGTCGGTATTTGGACCACGCAGGGATGTCCTCGGCGCTTGCAATCCAGGGGTAAATCGTGAACGCTAAACCCAAGTTGCAAAAGGTTCGTTCATGCCCGCCGACACGATCCTGATCGTCATCTGCCTTGTCCTGGCGGCGGTCGTGCTGTTGCTGCTGATCCAGCGGCGTGGAGCGGCAGGTCAGGATCCCAGAATTCCCGAACTTGAACGCAGGCTTGCCGAACTGGACGAACAGCGCCTTCGCGCCGGCCGGTTGGAGGCGCAGACAGAGCATCTGGAAAGCCGCCTGTCCGAGGTGGCGGACGAGCGTGACAATCTGACGGATGCACTGCAAGCCGAACGGCGCGCCATCGCGCGGCTGGAAGGAGAACTTGCCGCAGCGCGGCTTGCGGCTGAAAAAGATCTGATAGCCGAACGGCGCGAGATCGCGCGCCTGCACGAATTGCGCGACCAGGTGAACGACGTTGTGGTGAGGCTGACGGCGGAACGCGATGGCCTGAACGAAGCCTTGGGCGCGGAACGCCAGATCATCGCCCGCCTTGAACGTGACCTGTCCGAGGCGCGGCTTATCGCGCAGAAGGATCTGCAGGCGGCGCAGCGCGAGATTGCCACCTTGAAGGAACTGCGCGAGGAAATGACCGGCCAGTTCAAGCTGCTGGCCAATGAAACCTTGAAGAACCAGGGCGCCGAGATGCAGCGCGCTCATGGCGATCAGTTGAACGCGCTACTGGCCCCTTTCCGCGACCAGGTCCATCGGTTCCAGAACGAACTTCAGGCGCGGAACAAGGCGACCGACGAGGAACGCGCCCGCCTGCGCGAGCAGATCGAAGGGCTTTACCGGCGGTCCGAGGCGATCTCTCGCGAGGCCGTCAACCTGACCCGGGCGCTGAAGGGCGACAGCCAGAAGCGCGGCGCCTGGGGCGAGATGATTCTGGAGCGCATCCTGGAAGATTCGGGCCTGCTGGAGGGCACGCATTACACCACCCAGACCAGCCGCCGCGATGAGGAGGGCAGGACATGGCGCCCTGACGTAATCATCAGGATGCCGCAGAAGAAGGTGCTGGTGGTCGATAGCAAGGTCTCGCTGGTGGCGTATGAGGAAGCGGTCAGCGCCGAGGATCCAGCCCTCTGCGACAGCGCGCTGCGCCGCCATGTCGCGGCGATGCGGACGCATATCGCCTCGCTTTCGGGCAAGGGCTACCATGCCCTGGATGAGGGCTCGGTCGATTACGTGCTGATGTTCATCCCCATCGAAGGCGCCTTTTCCGAGGCGCTGCGCGTCGATCCCGACCTGACGCGCCACGCGATGGAAAACCGCGTCGGGCTGGCCACGCCCTCGACGCTGATGCTGACGCTGCGCACGGTCGATCATATCTGGACGGTCGAGCGGCGGGAATCCAACGCGGCGGCCATCGCCAACCGGGCGGGCGCCCTTTACGACAAGCTGCACGGCTTTGTGTCTGCCATGGAAGATGTGGGCGCAGCCTTGGACAAGGCTCAGAAAAGCCATGCGACGGCCATGGACCGGCTGTCTCGCGGTTCCGGCAATGTCATCCGACAGGCCGAACTGCTGCGCCAGCTTGGCGCGCGCAACCAGAAGCGCCTGGAAATCGCGCATGACGGCGACGACGAACTGCCCCTGCTGGGCAGCCCCGAGGCGGCGGAATGATCGCCACCTTCACGGTCGAGACGCGCGGGCCTGCCTGTCACGACATCACCGGCAAGGTCGCAGGCTGGCTGCGCGAGGAGGGCGCGAGGGAAGGCGTTTTGACGCTGATGGTGCGCCACACCTCTTGTTCCCTGCTGATCCAGGAAAACGCCGATCCCGATGTGCAGACGGATCTTCTGGGCTGGCTGGACCGCATCGCGCCGTCTGCCAACGACCCTGCCATGGCCTGGCTGCGCCACCGGGATGAAGGGCCGGACGACATGCCCGCGCATCTGAAGGCCGCCGTGCTGCCGGTTAGCCTGCAAGTTCCGGTAACGGCCGGGCGGATGATGCTGGGAACATGGCAGGGCATCTATCTGGTCGAACACCGGCGCGCGCCCCATCGCCGCCAGATTGCGGCGGCGTTCCAGGGCACATGACGCGGTATTCAGGACACAGGTGGCATGGGGAACATCTTGTGTTGCCTTGATAATGCTACCCAAGCCCTGCGTGCCTGCCTATAGTGATGGGCGACCGAGCACGGAAGGGAACAACCGATGCGCTGCCCGTTTTGCGGAAACGTCGATACGCAGGTCAAGGATTCGCGTCCCGCCGAAGACAATGTCGCCATCCGCCGCCGCCGCTTCTGCCCGGCCTGCGGGGGGCGCTTCACCACCTATGAGCGCGTGCAGCTGCGCGACCTGGTGGTGGTCAAGTCCAGCGGACGGCGCGAGGATTTCGACCGCGACAAGCTGGCCCGGTCGATCCGCATCGCCATGCAGAAGCGCCCGGTCGAGCCTGAACGGATCGAGCAGATGATCAGCGGCATCGTCCGCCGCCTGGAAAGCACGGGCGAGACGGACATTCCGTCCAAGATGATCGGCGAGATCGTGATGGAGGCGCTGTCGCGCATCGACAACGTGGCCTATGTCCGTTTTGCCAGCGTTTACAAGAATTTCCAGGACGCGGACGATTTCGACAAGTTCGTGTCCGAACTGCGGCCCGGCGCGGCCAGCGACTGAATCGTGACGCGGCAAGACGATCTGCGCCACATGGCTCATGCGCTGAGGCTGGCGCGCCGGGGATTGGGCAATGTCTGGCCGAACCCGGCCGTCGGCTGCGTCATCCTGCAGAGTGGCCGGGTGGTTGGCCGGGGCTGGACACAGCCGGGCGGGCGCCCCCATGCCGAACGGATGGCGCTGGATCAGGCCGGAACGTCGGCACGGGGCGCGACCGCCTATGTCACGCTGGAGCCCTGCGCCCATCACGGGCGAACCCCGCCCTGCGCCGAAGGCCTAGTTGCCGCCGGTGTTGCGCGTGTCGTGTCGGCTATGACCGACCCCGATCCGCGCGTTGCCGGGCGCGGGTACCAGATCCTGCGCGATTCAGGCATCACCGTGACCGAAGGCGTGCGCGAGGCCGAGGCGCGCGAATTGCAGGCGGGGTTTCTGTCGCGCATCCAGAAAGGGCGGCCCTTTGTCACGCTGAAGCTGGGGACCAGCTTTGACGGGCGGATCGCCACGGCCAGCGGTGAAAGCCAGTGGATCACCGGGCCTGCGGCGCGGCTGCATGTCCATGCGATGCGCATGGCCCATGACGCGGTGATGGTCGGCGGGAACACGGCCCATGCGGACCGTCCGTCCCTGAACGTCCGGGGGCTGGCCACGCCGCGACAGCCGGCGCGGGTCGTCCTGTCCTCTCGCCCTCTGCCGGACCTGCCGCCCGAGGGGCCGATGCATGGGCCCTTGTGGCAGATCGACGCCCCCGTGGAAGACGCGCTGGCGCAGCTTGCCGGACGCGGGATCACCCGCGTCTTCTGCGAAGGCGGGGGGCTGCTTGCGGCCTCGCTGCTGCGGGCGCGGCTTGTCGATCAGATCGTCGGCTATACCGCAGGGGTCACGCTGGGCAGCGACGGATTGCCCGCGATCGGACCGATTCAGGTCATGCACCTTGCCGATGCGCCACGGTTCCGGCTGGTCGAAACCCGCCCGATCGGTTCCGACCTGTTCCATCGCTGGCTGCGGGTCGGTTGAGTCACACGATAAGGAAGGAGCCTTGATGAAGATCCGCGCCGCTGTCCTGAAATCCTCGCCCGCCGTTGCGCCCTTTGCCGAAAGCAGGCCTCTGGTGATCGAGGACCTGGAGCTTGATCCCCCCGGCCCCGAGGAGGTGCTGGTCAAGATCGGCGCCGCGGGGCTGTGCCATTCGGATCTGTCGGTCATCAACGGCAACCGCCCCCGGCCTGTGCCGATGGTGCTGGGGCACGAGGCTGCGGGCACGGTGGTTCAGGTCGGATCGGCGATCCGCGATCTTACGGCGGGCGACCGGGTGGTGATGACCTTTCAGCCGACATGCGGCGCCTGCCTGCCCTGTGCCGAGGGACGGCCCGCCTTGTGCATTCCGGGGGCCGAGGCGAACGGCAAGGGCATCCTGATGTCGGGCGCGATGCGGCTGCACGGCGGCGGCCATGACGTTCACCACCATTGCGGCGTCTCGGCCTATGCCGACCATGCGGTCGTGTCGCGGCATTCGGTGGTCAAGGTCGATGCCGATGACATTCCCTTCGCGGAGCTCGCGCTGTTCGGCTGCGCGGTCCAGACCGGGGTGGGCGCCGTGCTGAACACCTGCCGCGTCCAGCCGGGGCAAAGCGTCGCCATCGTCGGCCTTGGCGGCGTGGGCCTTGCGGCCCTGCTGGGCGCCGTGGCGGCTGGCGCGACAGAGATCGTTGCCATCGACCTGTCAGACGACAAGCTGGCGCTGGCCCGTGACCTGGGGGCGACGCGTGTCTTCAATGCGGCAGAAGAAGGCATTGTCGAACGCATCCGCGCCGAAACCGGCGGCGGGGTCGATCACGCGGTGGAACTGGCAGGCGCGGCGCCTGCGTTCCATCTTGCCTATGGCCTCACGCGGCGCGGCGGGCAGACGGTGACGGCCGGGCTGGCCTCGCCCACGGCCGAGTTTCGCATCCCCGCCGTCAACATCGTTGCGGACGAACGAGTCGTGAAGGGCAGCTACATGGGTTCCTGCGTTCCGCAGCGCGACATTCCGCGATTCATCCGCATGTATCGCGCCGGTCTTCTGCCGGTGGACCGGCTGCTGACACGCACGCTGACGCTGGACCAGATCAACGAAGGCTTCGACATGCTGGACCGGGGCGAGGCGATCCGACAGGTGGTCCTGTTCGACTGACGCCTAGTCGGCAGCAGGCTGCAATGTCGTGATGCCGGTTGCGGCAGCCCGCGCAAGCTGCGGGTCCAGCGACATGCCGATGTACTCGCCACGCCGCCACAGTCCCGCCAGATCGTCGTAATGGCGCGACAGCGGATGGCCCGATTGCCCGGTCGAGATGATGAAGACCGAACTGTCGGGATCGGCCAGGTCATAGACGCCGCGATAGCCGGGTCCGGTCTGGGCCTCGAACGGGTCGGCGCCCGTGCCCAGGATGCCGGTGTGCGAGACCGAGAAGGTTCCGCCCGAAATCGACTGCGGCAGGTTCACGATCCAGCCCAGCACCCCGATCCGGCCCAGCCCCGGATGCACATGGCGGGCCTGATGCGCGTCGCCCCAGCGCCAGCTGGTGACATCCGGGCCGTATCGCTGCGTCAGGTCCAGGATCGCGCGGTCCAGTGCCTGGCGGGCGATGGTGGTGCAATCCTCGACCGGGGCGCTTTGCACGATGTCGCACCAGGCGCCCGCGCCGCCCCGGTTGCGAAAGACGGAATCGACAAAGCCCGGATGCAGGCTGCGGATGTCGTCGGCCACGGGGCCAAGCTCGTCCCGGATCAGGCGGTCCTGCAGCGCGCCCATCCAGGCGGAATAGATCAGCGGCTCGGGCAGATGCTCGCTCATGGCGCCGTCCCATTCGGCCAGCAGGTTCAGCGCGTCCTGGCGCTGGCGTTCCGGCGTGCCGGGGGCGGCGGGTTCGCCCGTGAACCACAGTTCCGCCCCCACCAGCGGCAGCAGGGCCCGCGCCGCCGGGCTGACGATGTCCAGCTGGGCCGCGATGAAGCTGTCGCGGGAATGGACCTCGCGGTCGTTCAGCAGATGCGCCAATCGGGTGCGGCGCAGGGCCACGGGGCCGCGCTCCTCGGTCGCGAAGGCAAGGCCGTCGGGGGTCGGGCTGTCCTGGGATACGGGCACCAGGCCCTGCCACTCTCCCTCGGCCAGCCAGCCGGGGACGGGCAGGGCGCCCAGGGTGGGATGGTTTGCCGCGCGCTGCGGCAGCGCACCGACCGTCACCTGGCGGATGCCGTCGCTGTCGGCCAGCGTCACCGCCATGGCAGGGGCCACGACGCGGCCAAGCGCGGTCGCCGCGCTGTCGGCATCGGCTGCCCGCATCATGCCGATCAGAGCCGACATGGTCGTGTCGGTGCCAGACAGCCCGGTCCAGCGAAGCGCCGCGACATGGCCCATGGGCGTGACATCGGCCAGTCCCGGATCCAGCAGCGGCACAAGCGGGCCGTTGCGGCTGCTGCGCAGGGTAATGGCGCGGGTGGGTTCGTCCAGGACGCGGATCACTTCGCGCCGGGTCGTGAACTCGGTCCAGCCTCCCGTCCCGCGATAACGGTCGGCGCGGCCGGGCTGGATTTCCTCGATGGCGATGTCGGCGTCGTCCACGGCGGCGGGGGCGATGCCCCAGGCCAGTTGCGGATTGCGCCCCGAGAACACCACCGGCATTCCCGGAACAGTCGCCCCGATCACCCCGCCCGAGGTCAGTTGCAGGCGCGCCAAATAGTAAAGCGAAGGCGCGATCAGCGGCGCCTGCGGGTCGTTCGCCAGCAGCGCGCCGCCCGCCGCCGTGCGGTCTGCTGCGGCGGCAAAGCTGTTCGCGCCCAAGCCGCCGCCCAGGCGCAGGAAATCGGCGGCGTCCCGAACCGGCGCCGGACCCTTGCGCGCTTCGGGCGGGGCAAGGCGCGCGCCGGGGAACAGGTCGGCATAGCGCGGCAGGGCGGGCGCATCGCCTTCGCCCAGCAGCAGCTCCGTCCCGCGTTCCGGCCAAGTCAGCGACAGGCGGGCGCGCAGGATCTCCTCGGCCGCGGAATTGCTGGTCGTGGCTGCCAGCAGCTTCAGGATCGCCAGCGAATCGGCGGGCTGCCAATAGGCGATTTCCTGCGGCAAGACGAAGAACTCGGGTGCGCCGCGGCCAAGCGCGCCCTTGTTGACCTGCGCGATCCACTGGTTCACGCCGTCCGCATAGGCCCGCAAGGCGGCCTGCGTCGCCTGGTCCTGCGACTCCAGCGAAGCGGTGGCGTTGCGATAAAGTTCCAGCCGCCGGGCCAGGTCGTCAGCGGGAAAGGCCCCCGCGCCATAGACTTCGGACAGGCGGCCCTGGGCGGCACGGCGCAGCAGGGTCATCTGGAACAGCCGGTCCTGCGCATGGGCAAGGCCCAGGGCGAAGAACACGTCCTCGTCCGTCTGGCCGAAGATATGGGGGACGTTTTCGGTGGACCGGACGATCTCGACCGGGGCCGAGATGCCGTGGACCTGAAGCGTGGCGTCATAGTCGGGCAGGGACCGGACGGCGAAATACCAGGCCAGGATCACCGCCACCACCAGCAGCAGGATCAGCCCGATGGTCAGCCGCAGAAGCCAGCGGAAAAGGGTCAGCATGTCGGAAGATGATCCATGGGCCGGTCCGCTGCCTGTCCTTGTGGGGTGCCTGCGCGCTTGACCACGGCGCGCCGGAATGTTGGGTTGCTGCATAATCGACGCGCGGTGCCAGTTCAACGCACGGCAGGCGGCGCTTCAGGATGATCGAGGGAAGAATGGCAAAGCTGGCATTTCTGGGAATGGGCGTCATGGGCGCGCCGATGGCGGGGCACCTGCAGGCCGCAGGCCACGATGTGACGGTCTTCAACCGCACCGCCGTCAAGGCGCAGGCCTGGGCGGAACGGCATGGCGGGGCTTGGGCGGCCACCCCGCGAGAGGCTACGGCGGGTGCCGATATGATCATGGCCTGCGTGGGCAATGACGACGACCTGCGGTCCGTCTGCCTGGGCCCGGACGGCGCCTTTGCGGGCATGAAGCCGGGCGCGATCTTCGTGGATCACACCACGGTTTCGGCGGCGGTGACGCGGGAACTGGCCCAAGTGGCGCAGGCGGCGGGGCTTGGCTATGTGGACGCCCCGATCTCGGGCGGGCAGGCGGGGGCCGAGAACGGGCAGTTGTCGGTGATGTGCGGCGGGACGCAGGCGGATTTCGACCGCGCCGCCCCGATGATCGACGCCTATGCCAGGATCTGCCGCCGCATGGGCGACGTGGGCGCGGGCCAGATCACCAAGATGTGCAACCAGATTGCCATTGCCGGGCTGGTGCAGGCTCTGTCTGAATCGCTTGCCTTCGCCAGGAAGTCAGGGCTGGAGGTCGAGAAGGTGGTCGAGGTCATCAGCCAGGGCGCCGCCGGAAGCTGGCAGATGGTCAACCGCCACAAGACCATGGATCAGGGCCAGTTCGAACACGGCTTTGCGGTGGACTGGATGCGCAAGGATCTGGCGATCTGCCTGGCTGCGGCGGATGAGGTGGGGGCCTCGCTGCCCGTCACCGCCCTGGTCGATCAGTTCTACAAGGACGTGCAGCGGATGGGCGGGGGCCGCTGGGACACCTCGTCCCTGATCGCGCGGCTGGACTAGCCGCGTTTTTTCTCGGCCCGCCGCAGGGCAGGCTCGGCGCGGGCAAGAGCCTTGCGGATGTGGTCGGGAAAGCTGCCCGGCGCGATCGCCAGCGTGGCCGAATGCGCCGCGCAGATGATGCGGGTATCGCGCCATTCCTCGGCGATCCGCAGGGCCCAGTCGCGGAAATCCTGCGCCGCGCCGGGGCGGTCCTGCAGCGCCTGACCGATGGTCGGGTGGAAGCTGACGCGGGGCAGGCGCAGCAGACGCCGCAGCAGGCCGGGGATCGGCAGGACGTTCAGCGTGTCGTCCACATGCAGGCTGCCGCTGGCCGGGTGCCAGGCCAGCAGCGATCCGGCATGGACGCGTTCGTTCTGGCAGATGTAGTCGATGCCGTCCGGCAGGGAAAAGCGCAGATCCGGGAACCGCGTGGCAACCTGGGGCGATTCGACCGCATCGGCCTGCCAGGGCAGGTCCGGCCATTTGCGGCGGTGGCGGTCCGATCCGAACAGCAGCGCCTGCGGGAACATGTCGTGTATCGTCTTGCAGTGCAGCGTGTGGAACGGATGCAGGTTCAAGATCGCCTGAACCGTGCGGCCCTGGTCGGTCAGCGCCATCACCTGCCCGGCGATGTCCGCGCCGAAGCCGTAGGAATCCAGGAACACGAATCGGCCAGAGGACAGGCGCACCAGAGAGCAATGCGTCCCGACATTCACCAGTCCGCCGATCCGCAACGTCCCGCGGATGTTCCAGAAGCCGTTGTCCAGGTCGATCAGCCTGTCCGTCATCATGCCCCCGGTGGGCTGCCGTCGTCGCGCAGCGTCAGGTTCGCCTGGCGGCACAACGCGCGCAAGGCGGGCTTCAGCCCCTCCTCCAGCACCGGATGGTAGAAGGGCATGTCCAGCAGATCCGCCGCGCTGACGCACTTCGTGACAGCCCAGACCAGCAGATGCGCCATGTGATCGCCGCCCGGCACCCCAAGGTCGGCCCCGATCAGCCGGCCCTTTTCATCGGCCCCGAGGCGTAGCAGGCCGGCAGCCCGGGCCTCGACCCTGGCGCGGCCCTGGTTCGAATAATCGGCATGGGCGTTCAGGGCACATTCGTCGGGTGGTGCCCCGACAGCCGCGACCGGCGGGTCGGTGAAGGTGATGGTGAACAGGGGCGGGCGATCAAAGGCTTCGACTTCGGGACAATGGGCGGCATTCGTTCCCGCGATGATGCCGTCCAGCCGGGCTTCGTGCAGCACCGGGGCGTTGCCATCCGCATCGCCTGCCATGAAGATCGCCGTGTCGCCGCATCGCATCGTCTTGCGGTCGAAATCCGGCACGCCCTTGTCATCCAGCGTCAGGCCGGTCGCCGCCAGGTTCAGGCCTTCAAGCGCCGGGGCACGGCCGGTTGCCACCAGGACATGGCTGAAATCCCCGGCCCCGCCATCCCACTCAAGCCGGATCGCATCCCCCTGCAGCGATGGTTCGGGCGAACAGCCAAGATGCAGCGCGACATCCCTGGCATAGATGTCGCGAAACGCGTCATGCACCTTGCCGCAGCGGATCCCGGCCAGCCGGTCGCCCTTGTCGAACAGCGCCACCCGCACGCCCAGCCGTCCCATGGCCTGCGCCAGTTCCGCGCCCAGCGGTCCCGCGCCGATCACGCCCAGGCTTTCGGGCAGATCCTCAAGCTCGAACAGCGTGGCACTGGTCAGCACGCGTGGTCCCAGGTCGCGATAGGATTTCGGGATCACGGGCGCCGAGCCGGTGGCAATGACCACCGCCTTCGCGGCAATCCGGCGCCCGTCATCCAGTTCCAGCCGGTCAGGCCCTGCGAAACGCGCGCGGGCGTCGATGCAGGTGCCGTCGGGCAATTCGCCGTAGCTGTCCTTGACCGACTGCACGAAACGGTCGCGTTCGGCCCGCAGCCGCTCCATCACACGTCGGCCATCGACGCGGGCATCCGGGATGTCGATCCCCAGCATGCGGGCCCTGTCCAGATCGCCATGGGCGCGCGCCGCCGCGATCAGCAGCTTGGACGGCATGCAGCCAGTATTGGCGCAGAGCGTCCCCCGGAAGCCATCGTCGATCAGCAGGGTGCGCGCACCTGCCTTGCGCGCCGCACGTTCCGCCGCAAGCCCGGCGGTGCCCGCGCCGATGATCGCCACATCGCAGGACAGGTCCGGCATGGTGTCGGTCATCGCATTGCTCCTGCTAGGTTTGGCGACCCAACGGCAAGGCGCGGCAACGGTTCCCCTGTCAGCAGGCGCGCCGGGCCGCGCGAAAGCCGTCCAGGGCCGCGCGGGTGGGGTCCGCCATGGCGGGCGTGATCCCTTGCGCCGTCAGGGCCCCGGCATAGCGATCGGCCAGCCAGCCTTCGCCGATGATGGTGACGGGCTGGCCCAGCCACCAGGGCCGGGCGGCGGCAAGCTCGGCCCCGATCAGCAGGCCCGCCATCCGTGCTTGGGCTTCCGGCGCTGCGATCCGGTCCATGGCCAGCCGTGCCCGGACCGAAGACAGTTCACCCGCCAGTCCGGCGGGGCGCGACAGTGTGTCCTGCACCGCCTCGGCAAAGCCCGTGCTTCCATCCGGCATCGAGGCGGTCAGCGCGGACAGAAGCTCGGCGGTCAGGAAGCTGCGGAAGCTGACGATTTCGCCTGCGCTGAGATGCGCCCAGACCGTCGGATGCCCCGGCAGGCACAGGACGCCGTCGAAATCGGGATGCCGCGCCAGATGCCCGGCGATGCGAACCGCCGCCGCGCCGATCAGGTCGGCGGGACGGTCCTGCACCAGACCCGGCAGCGGGTGCAGCGCGATCTGCGGGTCGATGGTCACGGCGGGCATGGGCAGCGGGGGCTGGCAGGGCACCGGCAGAAGCGCGACCCCCGGCCAGCCAGCCGCAACCACACTGATGGTATCGCCCGGCGCCAGCAGCGGATGCAGCATCGACCGCAGGGCCGCGACCGGATCGCCGCCAGCGGGCGCGGTGATCGCCGCGCCTTCTTTATCGTCACGCATCGGCCACAGGCGCAATTCGCTATCCGCCAGTTCAACCGCCGCCCAGTTCCCTTGATCCATCGCCGACCCCTTCTTGCGGGCGGAAGATGGCCGTCCCGCGCCGCCCTGTCCAGAGACGGTGCTTGAAGCGCGGCGGCTTCGCGCGTAACCACCCTTCATGCGTATTTTGTTTCTTGGCGATGTGATGGGCCGTTCCGGACGGCGGGCGATAGTCGAGCGGCTGGGCCCCCTGCGTGCGCGGCTGAAGGCCGACCTGGTGGTGGTGAATGCCGAAAACGCCAGCGGCGGGCGGGGCTGTACGGCGGGGCACGCGCAACTGCTGCTGGAATCGGGGGCCGACTGCCTGACGCTGGGCGACCATGCCTTCGACCAGAAGGACATGCTGGCCTTCATCGAACGCGAACCGCGCATCGTGCGCCCGCTGAACTATGCCAAGGAGGCTCCGGGCCGGGGCAGCACCATCATCGCCGACGCGCGGGGACGCAAGCTGCTGGTGACGCAGGCGCTTGGGCAGGTGTTCATGTCACGGCCCTATGACGATCCGTTCTCGGCCCTGGACGCGGTGCTGCGCGCGCATCCGCCCGGCGGCATGATCCAGGCCGCCCTGGTCGATTTCCACGCCGAGGCCACCAGCGAGAAGATGGCCGCCGGGCATTTCTGTGACGGCCGCGCCAGCGCCGTGGTGGGCACCCATACCCATGTGCCGACCGCTGACGCGCAGATCCTGCCGCGCGGGACAGCCTTTCAGTCCGATGCCGGGATGTGCGGCGACTATGACAGCGTCATCGGCATGGACAAGACCGAACCCCTGCGACGCTTCATCACCGGCATGACCCGCGACCGCTTCACTCCGGCCGAGGGCGAGGCCACGCTGTCCGGCGTCCTGGTCGTCACCGACGACCGCAGCGGCCTTGCCACGGGGATCGAGCCCGTGCGCGACGGCGGCAGGCTGGCGCAAACCCATCCGGCATAGAATAGCCCGCTTTTGCTTGCGGTTGCGGGGAAAACAATTCTATCACCGCCGGGACGTGCCGGTGACCGGCGCCGCTTTGCAGGGGCTTCATGCTTGGATTTGAACTGACCGGAACCAACGCGGCCATCGCGATGCTGGTCATTGTCGCCATCACCTTCGTCCAGTTCATCCGGGAAAAGCAGCCGCCCGAGGTCGTGGCCATCGGCTCCGCCGCCACCATGCTGGCCCTGGGCCTGCTGCCGGCCGAGGATGCGGCGGGCGTCCTGTCGAACAGCGCCCCTTGGACCATCGCCTTCATGTTCCTCATCATGGGCGGCCTGCTGCGCACCGGCGCACTGGAGATGATGTCGCGCATCGTCACCGCCCGCGCCGTCACCAATCCCGCTTTCACGATCTGCGCCTTGTTCGCCTTCGTGATCGTGGCCTCGGCCGTGATGAACAACACGCCGGTCGTGGCGGTGATGATTCCCATCTGCATCCAGCTTGCCAACCGGCTGAAGCTCGCGCCGTCGAAACTGCTGATTCCGCTAAGCTATTTCACCATCCTGGGCGGGATGATGACCCTGATCGGGACATCCACGAACCTGCTGGTGGATGGCGTGGCCCGCAAGCAGGGCATGGAGTCCTTCACCATCTTCGAGATCGCGCCCGTGGGCATTGCGATCACCCTGGCCGGGGTCGCGTATTTCGTACTGTTCGGCAAGCACCTGCTGCCCGACCGCACCTCGCTTGCCGGTTTCCTGGGATCGCGGCGCGGGATGAAGTATTTCACCGAACTGGCCATCTCGCAGAATTCCAGCCTTGTCGGCCAGAAGGCGGTCGAGGTCGCGCTGTTCAAGCGCGAGGCTGTGCGCCTGATCGACGTGCTGCGCGGCGACGCATCCCTGCGCCGCGACCTGCCGAGTGTCGTGCTGGAACCCGGTGACCGCGTGGTCCTGCGGTCGGAAATGGCCGACCTGCTGGAATTTCTGGGCAACAAGAACCTGGAGGTGGTGGACAAGCTGAGTTCCGTCGCCACCGAGACGGTCGAGGTGCTGATCTCGCCCGGCGCGCAGCTGATCGGGCGGCGGCTGGGCGACATGCGCCTGCGCCGCCGTTACGGCATCTATGTGCTGGCGGCGCATCGGCGCGACCAGAACCTGGGCCGGCAACTGGACGACCTGGTGGTCCGCGTGGGCGACACGCTGCTGCTGGAAGGCGCGCCCGAGGATATCGCCCGCCTTGCCACCGACATGGGGCTGGTCGATGTCTCTCGTCCCTCGGTCCGGGCCTATCGCCGGGAACGCGCCCCGATCGCCATCGCCTGCCTGCTGGCCGTGGTGATGCTGGCCGCGCTTGAGATCGCGCCGATCATGGTGCTGTCCTTCCTTGCGGCCGCCGTGATCCTGCTGACCCGCTGCATCGACGCCGAGGAGGCGTTTTCCTTTGTCGATGGCCGCTTGATGGCGATGATCTTTGCCATGCTGGCCGTGGGCGAGGCCCTGGAACATACCGGCACCGTCACGCTGATCGTGGATTTCGTCACCCCTTGGCTGCGCGACCTGCCACCCTTTGCCACCCTGATCGCAATCTATTTTCTGGGTCTGGTGATGACCGAGATCCTGTCGAACAACGCGGTCGCCGTGCTGCTGACGCCCATCGCCATCGCCTTGGCGCAGTCGCTGGGCCATGACCCGCGCGCCTATGTGGTGGCCGTCATGTTCTCGGCCACCGTGGCCTTTGCGACCCCCATCGGGTATCAGACGCACATGATGGTCTATGGCCCCGGCGGCTACAAGTTCAGCGATTTCGTCCGCGTGGGCGTGCCGCTGGACATCCTGTGCGGGATCGTGGCCTGCCTGGTCATTCCCGTGTTCTGGCCCTTGTAAGCTGCAGCCTGCGGCTTGCGATGGGCCGCAGGCCTGGACTAAAAGCGCCTCCATCCGCTTTTGAACTGCGAAGGACGACCGACCATGGCAGGCCATTCCAAATGGGCCAATATCCAGCATCGCAAGGGCCGCCAGGACGCGGCCCGGTCGAAGCTGTTTTCCAAGCTGGCAAAGGAAATCACCGTTGCCGCCAAGATGGGCGATCCCGATCCCGACAAGAACCCGCGCCTGCGCCTGGCGGTGAAGGAAGCCAAGTCGAATTCCTGCCCCAAGGACGTGATCGACCGCGCCATCAAGAAGGCCATCGGCGGCGATGCCGAGAACTACGAGGAGATCCGCTACGAGGGTTACGGCCCCAATGGCATCGCCCTGGTGGTCGAGGCGATGACCGACAACCGCAACCGCACCGCCTCGAACGTGCGCAGCTATTTCACCAAGGCGGGCGGTGACCTGGGCCAGACGGGTTCCGTCAGCTTCATGTTCGACCGCGTGGGCGAGATCATGTATCCGCTGTCGGCGGGAGACGCCGATACCGTGATGCTGGCCGCAATCGAAGCCGGCGCCGACGATGTCGAGACCGACGAGGAAGGCCACTGGATCTATTGCGCCGACACCGCCCTGAACGAGGTGTCGCAGGCCCTTGAGGGCACCCTGGGCGAATCCGAGACCGCGAAGCTGATCTGGAAGCCGCAGGCGCCCACCGAGATCACCGACATGGAAACCGCCCAGAAGCTGATGAAGCTGATCGACACGCTGGAGGATGACGACGACGTGCAGAACGTCACCGGCAATTTCGACCTGTCCGAAGCGGTGGCCGCGCAGTTGTAAGGCAAAGGCGGGGCCAGCCTGAGGCGAAGAGGGAAGGCCGTCAGGGCAGAAGCGCTGCTTTGGCGGCCTTTCTTATGGCCTCGGTCAGTGGCGCCAGGGCGGCGGCGGTCATGCGGCTGAACTGCCAGTAAAGCGGCACGTCCAGCGGCAGGTCGGGCGAAAGGTCGATCAGGCGGCCTGCGGCAATGTCCTCGCCGACGATCAGTTCGGGATTCATGCCCCAGCCGATGCCCAGCAGCGCGGCCTCGGCAAAGCCGTGGGCCGTCGGGATGCGGTGCATCGGCAGTGACAGACGCGCGCCGGTCAGCGCCTTGGCCCAGCGGGTCTGCAGCGCATCCTTGGTATTGAAGGACAGCGAGGGGGCAAGGGCCAAGGCTTCCGGCGTGACGCCCTTGGGAAAATGACGATCCACGAAACCGGGGCTTGCCGTTGCCCGATAACGCAGCGTGCCAAGCCGCAGGCTGTCGCAGCCCGTCACCGGACGGCTGTCGCTGGTCAGGGCGGCGACGACCATGCCACTGCGCAGCCAGTCCAAGGCGTGGTCCTGGTCGTCGATGGTCAGGTCCAGCAGGCCCGGCGCGGCGGACAGCGCAGGCATGGCCCAGCTTGCCAGGCTGTCCGCGTTGACCGCGAGGCGCAGCACGGGGTGATTTTCAGGGGACAGGGCAAGGCCAGCCTCAAGCAGCCGGACCTGATCCAGATGCGCGGCAAGGCGCAGACCCTGCGCGGTCGCCGCAACGGGCGGACCGCGGTCGATCAGAACGGTGCCCATGCGGTCTTCCAGCGACCGGACCCGCTGCGAGATGGCCGATGGCGTGACATGCAGCGCCGCCGCCGCAGCCTCGAAGGATCCGCGCCGGATGATCTCGGCCAGGGCAGCAATGGCGGGATAGTCCAGCATTAGCGTGGCTTCATCGGGATAAGCGCGATTCACTTTATCTGAACAGCGCATTGTGCAAAAGCCCTTCCCGAGAGGTGCTTGCCATGATGTCCTATGCCGCCGGTCTGGGAACCGGATTGTCCCTGATCGTCGCCATCGGCGCGCAGAACGCCTTCGTGCTGAAGCAGGGGCTGATCCGCCACCACATCTTCTGGGTCTGCCTGTTCTGCGCCCTGTCCGATGCCCTGCTGATCTGGCTGGGCGTGAACGGCATCGCCCGGATCGGGTCGGCGGCGCCCTGGCTGCTTGCGGGGCTGAGATGGGCGGGCGCGGCGTTCCTGATCTGGTACGGCGCCCGGTCCTTTCGCGCGGCATGGCAGGGTGGCGGGACGTTGCGCCCGGAAGGTGGCGCGACAAGCCTGCCCCGGACATTGGCGCTGATCGCGGCGCTGACCTGGCTGAACCCGCATGTCTGGCTGGATACCGTGGTTCTGGTCGGCGCGATCTCGGCCCAGTGGCCCCGGCCGGGAATGTTCGGCCTGGGCGCAATGACCGGATCGTTCCTGTTCTTCTTCGCGCTTGGCTATGGCGCGCGGCTGCTGGCGCCGGTCTTTGCCCGTCCCCGCGCCTGGCAGGTGCTGGAGGTCGCCATCGGTATCGTTATGTGGACCATCGCCGCAGCCCTGATTGCCGAATGAGGCTTGCCTCGTCCCCGCAAACCAGTCCAACTGCACGCCATGCAACTTGACAGGCAGACGCGCCGCGACCTTGCGGGAATTGGCTGGATGCTGGCGACGGGCCTGTGCTTCGTCGCCGTGAACGGCATCGTGCGTTGGCTGGGCGGCGCCTTGCCCGCACCGCAGTCGGCCTTCATCCGCTTCGTCTTCGGGCTGGTGTTCCTGGGGCCGGTGCTGGTCCGGGCGCTGGGTCAGGGTTTTTCGCCGCGCATCTGGCGGCTGCTGAGCTTGCGCGGGGCGCTGCATGTGCTGGCGGTGATCGCCTGGTTCCATGCCATGTCGCGCATCCCCGTGGCCGAGGCGACGGCCATCGGCTTCCTGAACCCCATCGTCGTGACGGTCGGGGCCGCGCTGTTCATGGGCGAAAGGCTGGCCATGCGTCGGATCGCGGCGGTCGGCGTGGCACTGGCGGGCGCGCTTGTCGTGCTGCGGCCGGGGTTGCGAGAGCTTGATCCGGGGCATCTGTCGCAGATCGTGGCCGCGCTGGCCTTCGGGGCGTCCTATCTGATCGCCAAGCGCATCACGGCGCATGTCCCGGCAGCCATCGTAGTGGCGATGATGTCGCTGACGGTGTCCATCGGCCTTGCGCCACTGGCCTGGGCGGTCTGGGTGCCGCCGACCTGGGGACAGATCGGCTGGCTGGGACTGGTCGCGGTCTTTGCGACGGCGGGCCATTACACCATGACGCGGGCCTTTGCCGCCGCACCCCTGACGGTGACGCAGCCGGTCGTCTTTCTGCAACTGATCTGGGCCAGCCTGCTGGGCGTCCTGGTCTTCCACGAACCGCTGGACGAATGGGTGATCCTGGGCGGCGCCATGATGATCGGCGCCATCACCTATATCACCTGGCGCGAGGCGAGGGCGCGCGCCGCTGTCGCGCCTGTGGCGGCGCAATAGAAAACCCCGCCGCGACGGACGCGGCGGGGCAGGGTCATGTCAGCCGATCACATCCCGGCGTAGAGCGGGAAGCGCGCGCAAAGCTGGGAGACTTCGGCCTTCACCTTGGCCTCGACCTCGGCATTGCCTTCCTCGCCATTGGCGGCAAGGCCGTCCACGACTTCGACGATCCAGCGGGCGATCTGGCGGAACTCCTCCTCGCCGAAGCCGCGGGTGGTACCGGCGGGGGCGCCCAGGCGGATGCCCGAGGTGACGAAGGGCTTTTCCGGGTCGAAGGGCACGCCGTTCTTGTTGCAGGTGATATGGGCGCGACCAAGAGCGGCCTCGGTCGCCTTGCCAGTCACGCCTTTCGGACGCAGGTCAGCCAGGCACAGGTGGTTGTCCGTGCCGCCCGACACGATGTCGATGCCGCCCTTCATCAACTCATCCGCCATGGCTTGCGCGTTCTTCACGACCTGCGCAGCATAGGCGCGGAACGAGGGTTGCAGCGCCTCGCCGAAGGCTACCGCCTTGGCGGCGATCACATGCATCAGGGGACCGCCCTGAAGACCGGGGAAGACCGCGCTGTTGATCTTTTTCGCGATGTCCGCGTCATTGGTCAGCACCATGCCGCCGCGCGGGCCGCGCAGGGACTTGTGCGTCGTCGTGGTCACGACATGGGCATGGGGCAGGGGCGAGGGGTGGACGCCGCCCGCGACCAGGCCCGCGATATGGGCCATGTCCACCATCAGGTAGGCGCCGACCTCGTCCGCGATCTTGCGGAAGGCGGCCCAATCCCAGATGCGGCTGTATGCGGTGCCGCCCGCGACGATCAGCTTGGGCTTGTTTTCCAGGGCCTTCTGCCGGATTTCCTCCATGTCCAGAAGCTGGTCCTGCTGGCGCACGCCATAGCTGACGACATTGAACCACTTGCCCGACATGTTCACCGGCGAGCCATGCGTCAGGTGCCCGCCCGAATTCAGGTCCAGGCCCATGAAGGTGTCGCCCGGCTGCAGCAGCGCCAGGAACACCGCCTGGTTCATCTGGCTGCCGCTGTTCGGCTGGACGTTGGCGAAGTCGCAGTCGAACAGCTTTTTCGCGCGTTCGATCGCCAAGGTTTCCACGACATCGACATACTGGCAGCCGCCGTAATAGCGCTTGCCCGGATAGCCCTCGGCATATTTGTTGGTCAGGACCGAGCCCTGCGCCTCCAGCACCGCCCTGGACACGATGTTCTCGGACGCGATCAGTTCGATCTCGTCGCGCTGACGGCCGAGTTCCTGGCCGATGGCCTTCGCGATCTCGGGATCGCTGTTTTCCAGCGTTTCGGTGAAGAAGCCGGCTTCGCGGGTGGGGGCGTTCATGGTCTCGCGTCCTTTCATCAGGCCAAGGGGCGGCGGTTCCGCGCCCTCATACTCCAAGGGTGACGGTGCGGAAAGCCACAAAAGCGACGCGGCCGGGACGCGGGCGACAGGGCTTGCAATGCCGGATGGCCCGGCGGATGCTGCCCGCGCAAGGGGCAGGGGCATGATGACGACACGGATCCACTTTACCGCCAGCGAATCCGAGATCGCGCAGGAAGCCTTGGCGATGCTGTCGAACCGCTATGGCACGGTGGATCTGGACCGGGCGCAGGTCGTGGTGGCGCTTGGCGGCGACGGCTTCATGCTGCAGACGCTGCACGCGATCCAGGACCGCGACCTGCCGGTCTATGGCATGAACCGGGGCACGGTCGGCTTTCTGATGAACGCCTATTCCGAAGGCGGCCTTCTGGAACGGCTGTCTGCTGCCGAGGAGACGGTCATCAACCCCCTGCGGATGCGCGCGATCCGCGCCGATGGATCGGTTCACGAGGCGCTTGCCATCAATGAGGTCAGCATGTTGCGCGAAGGCCCACAGGCGGCCAAGCTGCGCGTCCATGTCGATGGCAAGATGCGGATGGAGGAACTGGTCTGCGACGGCGTCCTGATCGCAACCCCCGCCGGTTCGACGGCCTATAACTATTCCGCGCATGGCCCCATCCTGCCGATCAATTCCGAGGTTCTGGCCCTGACCGCCATCGCCCCATTCCGTCCCCGGCGCTGGCGGGGCGCGCTGCTGCCCAAGGGCGCGAATGTCGAGGTCGAGGTGCTGACCCCCGAGCGCCGCCCGGTCATGGCCGACGCGGATTCGCGCTTTGTCCGCCATGTCGTCCGCGTCCAGATCCGCAGCGCGCAGGACGTGCGCCACCGCCTGCTGTTCGACCGGGGGCACGGGCTGGAGGAACGCCTGCTGCGCGAACAGTTCGTCTGATCCGGCTGGAAGCCGGTTCCGATTTCTGCTTGAAGGTGGCCGACCATCACAGGACGGCCCGCCATGACCCTGCATATCGACCTGCAAGCCATTGTCGCCAACTGGAAGGCGCTTGCCGCCAAGGCGCCCGGCGCCCGTGCCGCCGCCGTGGTCAAGGCCGACGCTTACGGCCTGGGTGCCGTCAAGGTGGCGCCCGCGCTGTATGAGGCCGGGGCGCGGGATTTCTTCGTCGCGCTGGCCAGCGAAGGCCGCGCGCTGCGCCCGCATCTCCCCGAGGACGCCCGCATCAATGTCCTGTCCGGCCATATGGAAGGCGCGGATCTGACCGGCCTGGTGCCCGTCCTGAACAGCCCTCAGCAGTTCTTCCGCGACCGCGCCATGCGTCCCGGCAAGCCCTTCGCGATCCAGCTTGACACCGGCATGAACCGCCTTGGGCTGGAAGCCGGCGAATGGGCGGCGATCCGGGCCGAAGTCCTGGCCGCGAAGCCCGAATTCATCATGTCGCATCTGGCCTGCGCGGACGAACCGGACCATCCCGCCAATGCCGCGCAACTGGCTGCCTTCCGCGCCATGACCGACGATTGCGGCGTGCCGCGTTCGTTGTCGGCGACGGGGGGCATCCTGCTGGGGCCGGAGTATCACTTCGATCTGGTCCGTCCCGGCATCGGCCTTTACGGCGCGCTGCCCTTTGCCAAGGCTCAGCCGGTAGTCCGCCTGTCCCTGCCGGTGATCCAGACGCGCACCGTCCAGCCGGGCGAGTTCGTGGGCTACAGCGCGACCTGGACGGCGGACGCGCCGCGCCGCATCGCCACGGTCGCGGCGGGCTATGCCGACGGGATCCTGCGGTCGGTTTCATCGAAGGGCATCAGCCTTTATGCGGCGGGCGTGGCCTGTCCCATCGTGGGCCGCGTGTCCATGGACCTGATCACCGCCGATGTGACGGGGCTGGCGGATGTGCCGGGAGAACTGGACCTGATCTGCCCGGAACAGTCGGTGGACCGGGTGGCGGAATACGCAGGCACCATCGGATACGAGATCCTGACCTCGCTGGGCCATCGCTACGACCGGACCTGGCGGTGAACCCAGTCCGCCTGACCGGCCGGGCCGCACTGTCGCTGACGCGCGGCATCGGTGCCGTGACGCTGTTCGTCGCGCGCGGGCTGTTCCGATTGCGACCTTTCTACGGGCGTGCCTTTGGGGCGCAACTGGTCCAGATCGGCTGGCTGTCCTTGCCGGTGGTGGGCCTCACCGCACTGTTCACCGGCGCCGCGCTGGCCTTGCAGATCCATTCGGGCGGCGCGCGGTTCCAGGCCAGCGACGTGGTTCCCGCCATCGTCGCCATCGGCATGGTGCGCGAACTTGGCCCCGTTCTGGGCGGGCTGATGGTCGCGGCCCGCGTGGCAAGTAGCATCGCGGCGGAAATCGGCACCATGAAGGTGACGGAACAGATCGACGCGCTTGTCACGCTGTCCACCAATCCCATGCGCTGGCTGGTCACGCCACGCCTCTGGGCGGCGATGCTGACCGTTCCCGCATTGGTGGCGGTGGGCGACATCATCGGCATTTTGGGCGGCTGGCTGGTCGGCACCGGGTCTCTGGGCTTCAACTCGGCGGCCTATCTGGCGAATTCGCAGGCCTATTTGGAAAGCTGGGACGTAGTATCGGGCCTGCTGAAGGGCGCGGTCTTCGGCCTGATCGTCGCCGCCTGCGGCTGCTGGTTCGGCATCCATTCGGGACGCGGCGCGGCTGGCGTAGGCAGGGCTACGAAATCCGCCGTGGTCGCCTCGGCCGTGGGGATCCTGGCTGCGAACTTCATGCTGACGGGGCTGTTCTTCGAATGATCCAGGTCGCCGGGCTGCACAAATCCTTCGGCGGCAAGCCGGTGCTGGCAGGCGTCGATCTGACCGTGGGGCAGGGCGAGAGCCTCTGCGTCATTGGCCAGTCGGGCACAGGCAAGTCGGTGCTGCTGAAATGCATCCTGGGCCTGACCGCGCCGGATGCCGGGCAGATCCTGTGGCAAGGCCGCCCGCTGGACCGCACCACGCGCCCCGCTTTCCTGGCGCGCTTCGGGATGCTGTTCCAGGGCGCGGCGCTGTTCGACAGCCTGACCGTCTGGCAGAACGTGGCCTTCCGCCTGCGCCAGCGGATGCCCGACCGCGAAGCCCGCGCCATCGCCGTGGAAAAACTGGCCCGTGTCGGCCTGGGGTTCGAGACCGCCGACCTGATGCCCGCCGAACTGTCGGGCGGCATGGCCAAGCGCGCAGGCCTGGCCCGCGCCATTGCCGACGACCCGGCCGTGATCTTTTTCGACGAACCGACCACCGGCCTCGACCCGATCCGGGCGCGGCGGATCAATGACCTGATCCGGGGGATCGTGACGGAAACAGGGGCGACTGCCATCACCATCACGCATGACATGGAGTCGGTCCGCGCCATCGGCGACCGGGTTGCGCTGCTGCAGGACGGGCGCATCGCTTGGGACGGGCCGGTTTCCGGGATGGATCACGCCGCGCCTTTGGCGGGGTTTCTTGGCAACACCTTGCCACTATGACCTTGTGCGAATCCCCTTGGGACGCCACCTTTGAAACAAGACGCCTGTGCAGGAGAAAGATTTGGGCCTCACGCCTACGCCCCCCGTCGCGACCCCTTCGACCGAAACCCTGCTGGAATTTCCCGATAACCGGCTGCTAATCGACCTGTGCGGCGCCAATGACCGCCACCTTGCCCGGATCGAGGAAGCTTTGGGCGTCCATATCCTGCGACGCGGCAACCAGTTGGCCGTGGTCGGCGGCGCCGAGGCGCAGGCCGAGGCGGCCTTGCTGCTGCGCAGCCTTTACGCGCGCCTGGAACAGGGCCGCACGGTTTCCCTGGCCGAGGTCGAGGCGGCATTGCGCATGGGCGTGGACGATGCCGCGCCCACGACGCCAGCCGAACAGATGGAGATGTTCGCGGCGGGCGATTACGAGCTGCGCACCCGCAAGAAATCGGTCGAGCCGCGCACGGACGCGCAGAAGGCCTATGTCCGGTCGCTGTTCCAGAACGAACTGGCCTTCGGCATCGGCCCGGCAGGGACCGGCAAGACCTATCTCGCCGTCGCGGTCGGCGTGACCATGCTGATCGGTGGGCATGTGGACAAGATCATCCTGTCCCGGCCAGCGGTCGAGGCGGGTGAGCGGTTGGGCTTCCTTCCCGGCGACATGAAGGAAAAGGTCGATCCCTACATGCAGCCGCTTTACGACGCGTTGAACGATTTCCTGCCCGCCAAGCAGATGCAGAAGCTGATGGAGGAAAAGCGGATCGAGATCGCGCCCCTGGCCTTCATGCGCGGACGCACGCTGTCGAACGCCTTTGTCGTTCTGGACGAGGCGCAGAACGCCACCACCATGCAGATGAAGATGTTCCTGACCCGCTTGGGCGAAGGATCGCGCATGGTCGTCACCGGCGACCGCACCCAGATCGACCTGCCGCGCGGGATGCAGTCGGGCCTTGTCGATGCCGAACGCATCCTGGACGGGGTCAAGGGGATCAGCTTCAGCTATTTCACCGCCAAGGATGTCGTGCGCCACCCGCTTGTCGCGCGCATCATTCAGGCTTATGACGCCGAGGATGCCGCCGCCCTGGCGCGTGGCGAATCAGAGGGACCGCGCGGACAATACGCACCCCGCCGGGCAATGCGAGGCGATGCCTGACGACATATCCACCGATTGCGTCATCGAGGATGACCGATGGGAGAGGCTGGGGCTTGAGGCCCTTGCCGAACGCGCGGTCGAGGTCGCGCTGACCTGGCATGGCATCGGCGGTGAGGTCGTGGTGATGGGCTGCGACGACGCCCGCATCGCCGCGCTGAACGCCGATTTCCGGGGCAAGCCCCGCGCGACCAACGTGCTGTCCTGGCCCTCGGTCGAGCATGTGCCGCATGAACCCGGCGTCCCGCCCGAATTGCCGGACGAGGACGAACTGGGCGACATCGCCATCGCCTATGACACCTGCTTGGCCGAGGCGCAGGCGCAGGGCAAGCCGGTGGCCGATCACGTCACCCATCTGCTGGTCCACGCGACCCTGCATCTGCTGGGCTACGACCACATGAACGACGCCGACGCGGAAACAATGGAAGCCGCCGAGCGTTCGATCCTGGCCCGGCTGAATATCCCCGATCCTTATCAAGAGAAGGTCTGATGAACTCCGAGTCTCGATTACCCGCCCACCCCCTGGGTGCCGATGCCGCCTCCGAGGCGGACGGCGTCGGAGGGGAGGGACGGGATCTTCCCAGTTCGCGCGGTTTCCTTGGGCGTTTCTTCGATGCCCTGACCGGCGCGGACGATGACGCGGACGAGGCCGACGACAAACCTGCCCCCGTGGTGCCCGGCATGGTCAACCTGCGGCGGATGCGCGTGGACGACGTGGCCGTCCCCAAGGCCGAGGTGATCGCCGCGCCCGAGACCAGCAGCCTTGACGACCTGGTCGCGCTGTTCCGCGAACACGGCTTTTCCCGCCTGCCGGTTTATGACGAGACGCTGGACAGCCCGCTGGGGATGATCCACCTCAAGGATCTGGCGCTGAAGCATGGCTTCGGCCATGGCGGCGACTTCCACCTGCGGCCCATGCTGCGCCCGCTGCTTTATGTGCCGCCGTCGATGCCCATCGGCGTGCTGCTGCAGCAGATGCAGCAGAAACGCATCCACATGGCCTTGGTGATCGACGAATACGGCGGCGTGGACGGCCTTGTCACCATCGAGGATCTGATCGAGCAGGTCATCGGCGAGATCGAGGACGAGCATGACGAGGCCGAGGGCAGCCTGTGGCTGCTGGAAAAGCCTGGCCAATGGCTGATCCAGGCCCGCGCGCCGCTTGCCGATGTCGAGGCCGAGACAGGACTGGCCCTGGCGGATCCCGAACAGGACGAGGATATCGATACGCTAGGCGGGCTGATCTTCGTGCTGGCGGGCCACCTGCCTTCGCAGGGAGAGGTGATCCCCCATGCCTCGGGCGCCGAGTTCGAGGTGGTCGATTCCGACCCGCGCCGCATCAAGCGCGTGCGCCTGCGCCTGCCTGCCGCAGCAATGGCCGAGAAGATCGAGTCCGTGCATATCCCCCCGGCCTCGGACCGTCACTAGCCGGCAGGGGCGCCTTCGAACAGGGACAGTGCCGCCGACAGGAAGGCGGCGCGGTGGTCCGGCCTGCACATCATGATTTCGTGCCGCACCTCGGGGATTTCCAGCAGCCGGGCGCCCTGCCAGCGGGCCACCCGGTCGCGGATCGCGGCGGGCGAGACGATCTTTTCCTGACCGCCCAGGCTGACAAGCGAGGGAAGATCCGGCGATTCAAGCCGCGACAGGCGCAGGCATTCGTTCAGCGCCTTGCCCACCCAGTCGAAACTGGCCCCGCCCAAGGTCAGGTCGGGCCAGGCCGCAGCCTCGCGCAGCATGCGGCACCATTCGTCGGGATCATCCGTCAGCAGGTTGGCGCTGAAACTTTCATCCAGCACATAGGTGCCGACCGCGCCGCTGCCCGGCGCGGGCCGCGCGCCCCGGCCCAGGCGGCCCGCCAGATAGGCCATGCCGATTGCCACGCCATGCGGCATCTGGCGCAGATTGATCCCCCACATCGGTGCCGAGAACGCGGCGGACGCGACCGGCAGCCCCTGGTGCAGCGCCGCAAGCCCGATGCAACCGCCCATGGAATGGGCCAGCAGATGCCATGGCCGCGGCAGGCCCATGTCGGTCGCGGCCACCACGACCTCGACCACGTCGCGCTGATAATCCGCGAATTGCCCGACATGACCAAGCCGCGCGTCGGGCAGCAGGCGTTCCGAGAGGCCTTGGCCGCGCCAATCGACGGCAAGGACGTCATGGCCCGACGCGTTCAGCGCCTGGGCGATGCCTGCATATTTCTCGATATATTCGGTGCGGCCGGGGAACAGCAGAACGGTACCCCGGCTGTCGGCGGCAACGGCCCAGTGGGCCAGCCGCAGCGCCACGCCATCATCGGCCCGCATCCAGAAGGCCTGCGCCGGGCGTGAAACATCGCCCGGCAACTGCCTGAAAGGGGCCGGTTGCGCCTGCATGGGCGATCAGGACAGCGCCTGGCCCAGTTGCATGGCGACGCCCATCGATCCGTCGATCTTCAGCTTGCCCATCATGAAGGCGGTGGCCGGGTTGACGGTGCCGTTCAGGATGCCCTCGAAGGTGTCGCGGCTGGCGAACAGGGTCACCTCGGCCTCTTCATCGCCCGCGCGAACGCCGTTTTCGTCGATCATGATCGCGCCTTCATCCTCGATCACGAACTTGGCGGTCGATCCGAAGCTGCCGATCTTTTCGTTCAGTTTCTCGACAGCGGCGTTCACAACATTGCTCATTTCAGTTCTTCCCTTTCCGATGGGACTGGCGCCCGGCAAACGGGCTGGCTAAGATTCGTGATATGGGCCAGCACCGCCACATTATCCATAATGTCGTCGCGGCAATCTGCCATCGAATAGCTACGTTTTTCTTAATTCTTGCGGCGCTTTTTTCGGCTGCCACCGCAGGCGCGCAAGGCAGCCCCGACATGGACGCCCTGTTCGGCCGCCTTGCGAACCCAGAGGGCGAAGCCTGGCGGATCGCCGAATCGGACATCCTGCGCGAATGGTCGAAATCGGGATCGGCGGCCATGGACCTGCTGCTGCAACGGGGCGAGGAAGCCCTGGACCAGGGCGATACCGAGGCCGCCGTCGGCCACCTGACCGCGCTGACCGATCATGCGCCGGATTTTCCTGCGGGCTTCTATGCCCGCGCCGCCGCCTATGCCGCCGCCGGTCATTTCGGCCCCGCCTTCCAGGATCTGGCGCGCACCTTGCAACTGGAGCCCCGCTATTTTCCGGCCCTGACCCAATTGGGCGCCATGCTGGAAGAAACCGGCGATACCGAACGCGCCCTTCAGGCCTATCGACAAAGCCTGACCATCCATCCCCACCAGCAGGAAGCGATTGATGGTGTCGCCCGTCTGGAACGGCAGCAAGGCGGCACCGATATCTAGGCCCATGACAGTTTATGAACGCGGCCGGGTGACGGCCATCCTCGGCCCGACCAATACCGGGAAAACACATTACGCGATCGAGCGGATGCTGGCGCATCGCACCGGCGTCATCGGCCTGCCGCTGCGCCTGCTGGCGCGCGAAGTCTATGACCGCATCGTCAAGGCGCGCGGCCCATCCGTCGTGGCCCTGGTCACCGGAGAGGAGCGGATCGTTCCCGACCGCGTGCAATACTGGGTCGCCACGACCGAGGCCGTGCCCGACATCGCCGCCGATTTCGTCGCTATCGACGAAATCCAGCTGTGCGCCGACCCGGAACGCGGTCATGTCTTCACCGACCGCCTGCTGAAGATGCGGGGGTTGCAGGAAACGCTGTTCCTGGGCAGCGACACGATGCGCCCGGCCATCGCGTCCCTGATCCCAGGCGTCCAGTTCCAGCGGCGCGATCGGCTGTCCACGCTGTCCTGGTCGGGGTCGAAGAAGCTGTCCCGGATGCCCGCCCGGTCCGCCATCGTCGGCTTCAGCGTCGATGACGTTTACGCCATGGCCGAGCTTATCCGCCGCCAGAAGGGCGGTTGCGCCGTCGTCATGGGCGCGCTGTCGCCCCGCACGCGGAACGCGCAGGTCGCCATGTATCAGGCCGGAGAGGTCGATTACCTGGTCGCCACCGACGCCATCGGCATGGGCCTGAACCTCGACATCCGGCATGTGGCCTTTTCGGCGACCCACAAGTTCGACGGCCGCCGCGTCCGCCCGCTGTTCCCGCACGAGATGGGCCAGATCGCGGGCCGCGCCGGGCGGCACACCGAATCCGGCACTTTCGGCGTGACGGGCGAGGCCGAGATCCTGGACGAAGGCCTGATCGACGCCATCGAGAATCACCGCTTCGCCCCGATCCAGCGGCTGATCTGGCGCAACTCGGATCTGCAATTCGGCACGATGGACCGGCTGATCGAGAGCCTTGAGGCCCCGTCCGGCCATGCGCTTCTGGGCCGGGGCAGGGATGCCGATGACATCCAGGCGCTGAAGACGCTGCGCGACATTCCCGAAATCCGCGACCGGGTGCGCGGCGGGCAGGATGTGCGGCTGCTGTGGGACGTGTGCCGGGTGCCGGATTTCCGGGGCATCTCGCCCGCCGAACATACCAGCCTTCTGGCGCGAATCTTCGGCTTCCTGCAGGATGGGATGATCCCGTCCGACTGGCTGGGCAATGCCATCAAGCGGATCGACCGGACGCATGGCGACATCGACGCGCTGTCCAAGCGGCTGGCCTATATCCGCACCTGGACCTATGTGGCGCAGAGATCTGGCTGGGTTCAGGACGAAAGCCATTGGCGCGGCGAGACGCGCGCGGTAGAAGACCGCTTGTCAGACGCGTTGCACGCGGCGCTGACCCAACGATTTGTGGACCGGCGCACCTCGGTGCTGCTGCGCCGGCTCAAGCAGAAGGAGAGCCTTGTGGCCGAAGTGAACGACAAGGGCGAAGTGACGGTCGAGGGCGAATTCGCCGGCCGTCTGGAGGGTTTCCGCTTCCGCCCCGACCAGACCGCGACGGCGGACGAGGCACGGATGCTGAACCGCGCGAGCTACGAGGCGCTGCGCCCCGAGTTCCACCTGCGCGCCGACCGCTTCTACAACGCGCCCGATACCGAGCTGGACTATACCGAGCAGGGCGGGCTGATGTGGGGCGGATCCGCCGTGGGCAAGCTGGTGCGCGGATCGGATGCCCTGCATCCCGGCGTCGAGGTCTTCGTGGACGAGGAAGCAGGCCCCGAGATCGCCGAGAAGGTCAAGCGCCGCCTGCAGCACTTCATCGACCGCAAGATCGCTGCCCTGTTCGAGCCCCTGCTGGCCCTGCAAAAGGACGAGGCGCTGACGGGCCTTGCCCGCGGCTTCGCCTTCCGCCTGGTCGAGGCGCTTGGCGTGCTGCCGCGCGAAGGCATTGCGAACGAGGTGAAGGAACTGGACCAAGAGGCGCGCGGCGCGCTGCGCAAGCACGGGGTCCGCTTCGGCCAGTTCACGATCTTCATGCCCGCGCTGCTGAAGCCCGCGCCGACCCGGCTGCGGCTGGTGCTGTGGTCGCTGGCCGAAGGGCTGGATACCTTCCCCGAAAGCCCGCCCCCCGGCCTGGTCACGATCCCGCATATCGCCGATGTGCCGGAACAGCATTACACCCTGTCGGGCTATCGACCGGCGGGCGAACGGGCGATCCGCATCGACATGCTGGAACGGCTGGCCGACCTGCTGCGCACCCAGGACACGCGCGGCGGCTTCGAGGCCAATCCCGACATGCTGTCGATCACCGGCATGACGCTGGAGCAGTTCTCGCGCCTGATGGAAGGCCTGGGCTATGCCGCCGAGAAGGGCGAGCGGGCCAAGGTCAAGGCCGCCGAGGTTCCGGTAGCGGCGCCCGCGCCTGAAGGCGAGGCGTCGGACGCCCCGATGACCGAGGAAGAAAGCGTCCTGGCCGCCGAAACCCGCGCCCGCTGGGAAGCCGAGCAGGCCGAGAAGCGCCGTGCCGAGGCCGAAGCCGCTGGCGAGCCGGTCGAGGAAGCCGCGCCCGAGACGGAGGTCTTCTATACCTTCCGCTGGGCACCGAAGCCCCGTCCCAACCGCCGCCCGCAAGGCGAAGGGCAGAACCGCCGCGGTGGCCCGCGCCGTGATGCCGCCCAAGATGGCCCCCGCGAAGCGCGTGAGCGGCAGGACCGCCCCGAAGGGGGCCGTCCGAACCGCGAGCGTCGTGACAAGCGCGAACAGGGCGAGGGCGGCGGCAAGCCGCGCGGCAAGGACAACTTCAAGAAGGGCGGCAAGCCGCAGCACAACAAGCCTGCGACCTTCTCCTCGCGCCCCGAGAAGAAGGCCGACCCCGACAGCCCATTCGCGATCCTTGCGGCGTTGAAGGACAAGAAGTGACCGACGGACCGGAGGGTCTTCGTCTGGACAAATGGCTTTTCTTCGCGCGGCTCTTCAAGTCCCGAGCGATTGCCGTTGAACGGATCGAGGCCGGGGGCATCCGGGTGAACGACCACCCGTGCAACAAGCCGGGCAAGCTGGTCCGGCCCGGCGATCGCATCGTGGTGTCGGCCTATGGTCAGGTCCGTGCCCTGGAGGTCGCCGCGCTTGGTCAGCGCCGTGGTCCGGCCACGGAGGCGCAGGGCCTGTATCACGAACTTGGGTCCGAAGGCTGAGCCCGCCGGATTGCCGTTCAGCCCGCCGGTATCTGCCCCGAACGGCTGTTTCCCTTCCCCGTGATCAGCTGGAACAACGGTCTTTTCCGCCGGCGCAGCCTTGAATGATCGGGTTGCGGGGCGTAACTAGCCGGCAGAAGGAATGGAGCCTGCGATGACCTATGTCGTGACCGATAATTGCATCATGTGCAAATATACCGACTGTGTCGAGGTTTGCCCCGTGGACTGCTTCTACGAGGGCGAGAACACGCTGGTCATCCATCCCGACGAATGCATCGATTGCGGGGTTTGCGAACCGGAATGCCCGGCCGATGCGATCCGCCCCGATACGGAACCGGCCATGGAGGAATGGGTCGAGTTCAACCGCAAGTATTCGGAAATCTGGCCGGTCATCACCCAGAAGAAAGATCCCTTGCCCACTGCCGCCGAAATGGACGGCGTGACCGGCAAGCTGGAGAAGTATTTTTCGGAAGCGCCGGGCGAGGGGGATTGACATTAAAAAGGGCTTGCGACGCTGCGTAAGATTGGCGCGATTCGCTTGACGCGCCAAGGTGAATGATCTGCGTCTTTCCTGCAACTGTTTGTCATCAATGTAATTCTTCTTCGGCAGGCATCCTTCCGGCAGCTTTTTATGCGGCTTTATTTTTGCCGTTTTTGTGTTATGGTGCGTCCACATTCGCATCTGATGGGAGTCAGAGGCCCAGAAGATGTGCGCCCTTGCTGCCGATCCCTACCCATCTGCCGGGCAGGGACAACTCGATGACAAGAAACAAGCCGAAAGCAGTTCGCGCTGCTTGCGGTTCTTTTGTGTCCTTCCCCCCCCGAAGGCACCACCTAGAGGAAGCCAGATGTCCAAGACCAAGAAAAACGAATTCCGCCCCGATGACTTCGTCGTCTATCCGGCCCACGGTGTCGGCCGGATCGTGTCGATCGAAGAGCAGGAAGTCGCGGGGCTGCGACTGGAAATGTTCGTCATCTCGTTCGAGAAGGACAAGATGACCCTGCGCGTCCCGACCTCTCGCGCAACGGAAATCGGAATGCGCAGCCTGTCGAGCCCCGACCTGATCGACCGCGCGCTGGAAACGCTGAAGGGCAAGGCCCGCGTCAAGCGCGCCATGTGGTCGCGCCGCGCGCAGGAATACGACCAGAAGATCAATTCGGGCGACCTGATGTCGATTGCCGAGGTGGTGCGCGACCTGCACCGCAACGACGATCAGCGCGAGCAGTCCTATTCCGAACGTCAGCTTTACGAAGCCGCCTTGGACCGCCTGACCCGCGAGGTTGCGGCCGTCAGCGGGGTGGACGAAGGCGCGGCCCAGAAGCGCGTCGAGGAAGTGCTGCTGTCACGCGCAGCCTGATTGCCTGACCTTTGCGGGGCGGCCCTGGTGGCCGCCCTTTTTGCGCCGGTTGCCCCGCCGCGCGATCCTTGCTAGCGACGTCGCAGCATTCGCGAGGCTGCCGTGACAGAACCCCTTTCCTTTGCCGTTGAATCGCCGCTGGCCGAAGACCTGGACCTGCTGTTCCAGCGCCACAGCGCGGATATGCACGCCGATACTCCGCCCGAATCGATCCACATGCTGCCGCGCGAAGCACTGGTATCGCCCGACATCGACTTCTTCGTGCTGCGCCGATCGGGCAGGCCGGTCGGCATGGCGGCCCTGAAGCGCCTTGGAGAGGGCGGGGCCGAGGTGAAGTCCATGCATGTCCTGGCCGAGGCGCGCGGCGCGGGTCTTTCGCGGCTGATGCTGGACCGCCTGATCGACCAGGCGCGCCGGTCGGGCTTGACCCACCTATCGCTGGAAACCGGCGTGCAGCCCAGCTTTGTCGCGGCTCGCGGTCTTTATGCGCGTGCGGGCTTTGCCGAATGCCCGCCCTTTGGCAGCTATCGCCCCGATCCGAACAGCGTTTTCATGACTCTGGCCCTGTGAGGAACGATGATCCGCATCTTGACACTGATTGCCGCCTGCGCCGCCACGATGGCCGCCGCAGAGCCCGATGACCTGATCACCATCACCTTTGTCTGTGAGCGCGGGGTCGAGGTGCCGGTCGTGTTCGTCAATCCCGAGGGCGGAGAGTCCTATGCCGTTTCCCGGATCGACGACAAGCTGCTGGGAATGCGGCAAGTCATCTCGGCTTCCGGGGCGCGCTATCGCAGCGGAGACGGTGCCGACGCTTATCAGCTGTGGACAAAGGGCGATACGGCCTTGATTTCGATCGGGCCGGATGGACAGGATGTGACGCTTTTTCAGGACTGCAAGGCGCGGCAGTGACTTGCGCATTGGCCTGCGATCCCGCAAAAGATCGCCAGCGGTCCCGTAGCTCAACTGGATAGAGCAGCCGACTTCTAATCGGCAGGTTGAGGGTTCGAGCCCTTCCGGGATCGCCAGCCTGCCAAGGCTGCCCGGACAGGTTCAAAGGCTGCGCCTGCATCACATCCAGGCGTTGACTGCGGCCATCCAATCCGCAGCGTAGCCCGCAAGCATCGGATCGGATGCGACGCGGCAGGTTTGCGGTGCTACGGCAGCGGCGCCCCTGCAAAGCATCGCCGCGCCCAGCGATGTGCCGGTGGCCGAGGTCGCGACCTCGACTCCGTCCGGATGCAGGGTGGCGAGCATGGCGCAGTAATCGCGGTTGCGGGCAAAGGGGCCCTCGACAATGACGGGGCCGCGCGCGCCGGTCATGCCCAGGCGGGTATGGGTCATCAGCGCCAGATACCAGGACAGGGCAGCCGCACGCTGGCCATCGGTGTGAGGACTGCCCGTCCATTCCATCCGGCGTCCCCGGAACGGCCCCGACCCCGGCTCGACCGCCGGCAGGATCATCACCCTGCCGCGCCGTACCGCTTCACGGTCGGCATCGGTGGGATCGGCTGTTGAACCGGCACGCACCGTTTCATACTCTCGCCCGCCCATGAAGCGAGCTGAGGGTACGGGCCGTCCAAGCGCATCGACATTCACCAGCACGTCGCGCGCCGGATCCAGCCTGGCCTCGTCGCCGCCCACCGCCATCGCCACCACCCAGGTGCCGGTCGAGACAACGGCAAAGGGCGTCTTGCGTCCAAGGATATGGGGGTAAAGCGAGGCGTTGCTGTCATGGATCCCCACCGCGACCGGCGTCCCTGCGGGAATCCTGGTAATGGCGGCGACCTGCGCCGTCACGCCGTCCAGAACCTCGTTCGAGCAGCGGGCAGGGGCCATGCGGCCCGTCAGGCCAAGCCTGTCGATCAGCGGTGAAAAACATCCCTGCCACGGATCCCACAGATCCGTATGGCAGCCCAGCGACGACAGGTCGCTGGCAAGCTCTCCGGTCAGAAGCCATCCCCAGTATTGCGGATAGGTGACGACATGGGCGATGCGGTCCCGCAGCCCTGGATCACTCGCCAGCAGCCAGTGGAGTTGCGCGCCCAGGTTCAGCCCCATGGGCAGCTTGGGCGATCCGGTCCGCAGGAATTGCGGCCGCAGCGCGTCGTATTCCGCCGCGATGGTGTCAGGGCCAGGATGTTCGTAATCCAGCATCGGAGCGGCGACCTTTCCTTTGGTGTTCAGCAGCACCGCCGCCGCGCCATGGGTCGTGACCGAGATCGCGTCTACCCCGTGTTTCGCGTGAAAAGCTGCAAGGTGATGCAGGAAGAACTGCCAATGCCCGTCCAGATCGACATGGCTAAAGGGCGGGCCGGGCAGGGGGCTGTTGGGGCGGGTGACGACGGCGATTTCCGCCAGGGTCGCGCCATCGACCAGGGCCAGCTTGGCATTGATCTTGCCGATGTCGATGACGGCGATGTGCGTCATGGCAGATGGAACATCGGCACCAGCGGCACCGCGACAGGTTCGTTGTTCGGGTGCGTCGCCATGATATCGGCCATATGCGCCCACCAGCGCTGCATCACCGGATGGGCGGGCAGGGCGTCCATGCCGTGATCGTCCGGGCGCCACAGCACGCCGAACAGCGCGTTCGTTTGGGGATCCAGGTGGATCGAGTAGTCCTGCACCCCGGCGTCTTTCAGCAGGGCCGTCAGTTTGGGCCAGATCGCGTCGTGGCGGCGGCGGTATTCATCCGCCATGCCGGGGTTCAGCATCATGCGGAAGGCGTATCTCTGCATCATTTTCTCCGCGCTATCGTCCATAGGCGCGGCACCGCGATGACCCCGATCAGCAACGCGCCCACGACGATGGACATCACGATCCCCGGCACGTTCAGCAGGCCCAGGCCGAAAGTCACCAGCCCCATGACAAAGGCCGCCAGCATCACGCCGACGATGCTGCCCGACCCGCCCAGGATGCTGACGCCCCCCAGGACGACGATGGTCACGACCTCAAGTTCGAACCCCGAGGCGATGGAGGGCCGCGTGGAGCCAAGGCGCGAGGTCAGGCAGATCGCGGCGACCCCGCTCATCAGTCCGGTCAGCAGGAACAGGATGAAGCGGACGCGGTCCACGCGGATGCCGGAAAACCGCGCGGTGGTCGCGTTGTTGCCAATGGCATAGACGGTGCGGCCAAAGCTGGTGCGGTGCAGAAGGATGCCGAAGACCAGCGCGGCCAGCGTGAAGATCACCAGTTCGACGGTGATGACTCAGACAACATAGCCCTGCCCGAACCAGGCGAAGCTGTCGGGGTAGCCGGTGAAGGCTCCGTCGCCCAGTACGATATAGCTGATGCCCCGGAACAGGCTCATGGTGCCGATGGTCACGACAATGGACGGCAGGCCGAAGCGCGCGACCAGCATCCCGTTGAAGGCCCCGCAGGCCAGCCCCGTGCCCAGTCCCAGCAGGACCAGCACCGGCGCCCCCGCTGTCGTCGCCAGCCCCATCACGGTCGAGGCCAGAGCGATGATCGCGCCCACGGACAGGTCGATCTCTCCGGCGACGATCAGCATGGCCATGGCAAAGGCGATCATGGCCTTTTCGGTGAAGTTGAAGCTCGCGTCCCACAGGGTCCAAGGGTCCAGGAAATAGGGCGAGGCCCAGGCGTTCAGGACGAAGATCCCGATCGCCACGACCAGAAGCAGCGCCTCCCAGCTTTTCAGGGCGCGGAACGCCGGGCGGGTCAGGCGGTCGGGGATCTGGCGTTGCGTGTGAAGGGCGGCGATCATTCGGCGGCCTCGGCTTTTTTCAGGATGATGCGGCCCGAATCCCGCTGGCTCAGCGTGTTGGAGGCGATGGCGATCAGGAGGGCGCTGCCGGAGATCGCCATCTGCCAGAAGGGAGAGATGCCCACGACCGGCAGGGCGTTCTTGATGATGCCCAGGAACAGCGCGCCCATGACCGCGCCGGCGACCGTGCCTGACCCGCCCGCGATGGCGATGCCGCCGTTCACGCAGGCCGCGACCACGTCGAGTTCAAACCCGCCCGCGATGTCCACATAGGCCACCGCATAGCGCGACCCACAGGTATCCGGTCAGCCCCGCCAAGGCGCCCGACAGCACGAAGGCCGCGAATTGCGTGCGGCCCACGGAAATGCCCGCATAGACCGCCGCATGGGGGTTGCCGCCGACCGCGTAGAAGGCGCGGCCCAGCGGCGTGCGGGTCAGCAGCAGCGCGACGGCCGCGATGCCCGCGATGCCGATCCAGGCCATGACGGGCAGGCCAAGGACGACAGCGCGGGGGAAGGACTTGAAGCCCTCGCTCTCTGGTGGGCGTTGGCGCCGCCGGTCATCAGAATGATCGTGCCGCGATAGATGGTCATCGTCCCCAGCGTCACGATAATGGACGGGATGCCCAGCTTCCAGACCAGAAGCCCGTTCACTGCCCCAAGCGCCGCGCCAAGCACAACCACCGCCAGCAGGATCAGCGGCAGCGGCACTCCTGCCCCGTTCATCAGCGCCGCGACCATGCCGCAGAGCGCAAGGTTCGCCGCCACCGACAGGTCGATGCGCTTGGTCAGGATCACCGCCATCTGCCCAAGCGCCAGCAGGATCAGGGGCGAGGTATCGGTAAACACACGGCCCAGATTGCCCGGTTCGACAAAGCCCCGAAAGCGGCTGGCGACCGCCGCCAACAGGGCGACGATCGCCAGCGCCAGGATCGTTTCGCGCGACTTGAGCAGGCTCATGCGGCTTCCCCCTGCGGCTGGCGGGTAATGCCGACGGCGGCGCGGACGAGGTTTGCGGGCCTCATCGCATCGCCCTCGAATTCGGCGGCGTTGCGGCCTTCGCGCATGACGATGACGCGGTCGGACATGCCTAGGAACTCGGGGATCTCGCTGCTGACCATGATGACGGCCAGGCCCTCGGCGGCGAGTTCGGACATGAAATCGTGGACGGCGGCCTTCGATCCGATGTCAATGCCCTTGGTGGGGCTCGTCCAGGATGATGACGCGGGGCTTGGTCGCCAGAGCCACTTGGCGATCACGACCTTCTGCTGGTTGCCGCCCGACAGCAGGCCCACACTCATGTTTCCTCCCCTTATGAGCAGATGCGCCTTATTCCTCGGCGCGTTTTCGTCGGTCTGGTGCGGGTTCCACCACGATCAGCCGGATTTCGGCCGCCTCCAGCATCTGGGCTGCGCGGTCGTCGATGCCGTCGTCGGTGATGACGGTGCGGATGCGGGTCAGCGGGCACAGAAGCAGGCTTGATCGTCTGCGGAACTTGGAGCTGTCGGCCAGCACGACCAGCTCGTCCGCCTGGTCGATCAGCTTCTGTTCGGCTTGGATCAGCAGCGGGTCACCCTCCATCAGACCCAGCGGCCCCAGACCCCGGCAACCCATGAACATGCGGCTGGCATAGAAATGGCTGCTGCCGTCCTCGTCAAAGGGCGACAGGATGATGTTCTGTTCGCGATAAATCGCCCCTGCCGGAACCAGGACGGTGTTCTTCGACTGCTTCAGCAGGTGTTCGGCAATTGGAAAGCTGTTGGTGAAGACCTGCAACCGCTTGGTCGTCAGCGGATGGACCATCTGGAAGGTCGTCGTGCCGCCATTGATGATGATCGCGTCGCCATCGGCGCATAGATCCACCGCCGCCTGCGCGATGGCGCGCTTCTGCGCGATGTTGATCGTCTGCGTGACGGCAAAGGGCTTGGCGTTGATGCCCACGAAGGCGGGGGGGGCGCGATGGGCTCGGCCCCGCCGCGCACCCGGCGCAGCTTCTTGGCCAGGTGCAGCTGGGCGATGTCGCGGCGCACCGTCGCCTCGGACGCGCCGGTCAGGGCGCAGAGATCCGAGACGCTCACCACCGGCCGTTCCTGCACGGCCGACAGAATGATGCGGTGGCGTTCCGTTTCCAGCATGGCGATCTTCCAGCCCTGATACCTCCTCCAGCTTCGCGCATTGTCAATCATATTCGGGCAAAATAGCAAAATGATCGTATTTGATCGTTAATGATCGACGACGACTGCGGCCCTGTATCGGTGATGAAGCGCGCGGCATCCTGCCGCCATGAGAGGGGACATCCATGACCGCAAACCTGACCGCCAACCGTTTGGAAAGCCTTTGGGACGACGCCAAGGCCGCCGCCATGACCGAATCGGAAAAGCTGCTCTACCGCTCGAACCTGCTTGGTCTGACAAGCGGGTAACGAACTATGGCGGCGGCAATACCTCGGCCAAGGTCATGGAAACCGATCCCCCTGACCGGCGAGCAGGTCGAGGTCCTGTGGGTCAAGGGCTCGGGCGGCGATATCGGGTCGATAGGGATGGACGGCTTTGCCACGCTTTACATGGACAAGCTGCGCGCGCTTAGGGCCAAGTATCGCGGGGTCGCGCATGAGGACGAGATGGTGGGCTACCTGCCACCTTGCACGTTCGGCCTGAACCCGCGCGCGGCCAGCATCGACACGCCGCTGCACGCCTATGTGCTCCGCCGCCATGTCGATCACGTCCATTCGGATGCGATCATCGCCATCGCGGCCTCGGTCAATTCGCGCGACCTGACGCGGCAGATTTTCGGGGACGAGATCGGCTGGCTGCCCTGGAAGAAGCCCGGCTATGAGCTGGGCCTGTGGCTGGAGAAGTTCGCCACCGAGAACCCGCAGGCCAAGGGCTGCGTGCTGGAAAGCCACGGGCTGTTCACCTGGGCGGACGATGCCAAGGACTGCTACCTGGCGACGCTGGCGATCATCAACAAGGCCGCCGGATGGCTGGATCGCACCGCAGGCGACAAGCCCACCTTCGGGGGTGCGGCGCGTCTCACGCTGCCAGCGGCACAGCGCCGCGACATCGCCGCGCGGCTGATGCCCGCGATCCGCGGGCTGATCTCCAGGGACCGCCACAAGGTCGGCCATTTCGACGACCAGCCCGCCGTTCTGGACTTCGTCGGATCGCAGATGCTGGACAGCCTGGCGCCGCTGGGCCATCCTGCCCCGACCATTTTCTGCGCACCAAGATCCGCCCGCTGGTCGTGGATTTCGACCCCGCGAGGCCCGATCTTGATGCCACCATTGCCGGGCTGGAAAAGGCCGTCGCCTCCTATCGTGAGGATTATGCCGCCTGCTACAATCGCTGCAAGCACCCCGACAGCCCGGCCCTGCGCGATCCCAACGCAGTTGTTTACCTGATTCCCGGCGTCGGCATGATCACCTTCGCGCTGGACAAGGCGATCGCCCGCATCTCGGGCGAATTCTACGTCAACGCGATCAACGTGATGCGCGGGGCTTCGGCCGTCGGCGCCTATCAGGGCCTGCCCGAACAGGAAGCCTTCGACATCGAATACTGGCTGCTGGAGGAAGCGAAGCTTCAGCGGATGCCCAGGCCCAAGTCGCTGGCGGGCCGCGTGGCGCTTGTCACCGGCGGCGCGGGTGGCATCGGTGCGGCAACGGCAGAACGCTTCCTGCGCGAAGGGGCCTGCGTGATGCTGGCCGATATCGACGAAGGCGCGCTGAGAACGGCGCATGACGGCTTGGCGGGCCGCTTTGGCCGCGATGTGGTGCGCAGCGTGCCCATGAATGTCACAGATGAGAACCAAGTCGCCCGCGCCTATGCGGAAATGGCGGTCGAGTTCGGCGGCATCGACATCCTGGTGTCGAACGCAGGCATCGCCTCGTCCGCGCCCATCGAGGACACGTCATTGGCGCTCTGGAACAAGAACATGGACATCCTGTCCACCGGCTATTTCCTGGTCAGCCGCGAGGCATTCCGCACCTTCCGCGCCCAGGGTATCGGCGGGTCGGTGATCTTCGTGGCCTCCAAGAACGGCCTTGCCGCCTCGCCCAACGCATCCGCCTATTGCACTGCCAAGGCGGCCGAGATCCACCTGGCCCGCTGCCTGGCCCTGGAAGGGGCCGAGGGCGGCATCCGCGTCAATGTCGTGAACCCTGATGCCGTGCTGCGCGGGTCGCGCATCTGGGAAGGCGAATGGCTGGACCAGCGCGCCGCGACCTATGGCACCGACAAGGACGGGCTGGAGGAGATGTACCGCAAGCGGTCCATGCTCAAGCGATCCGTCCTGCCGGAAGACATCGCCGAGGGCGTCTATTTCTTCGCCTCCGACCTGTCGGCGAAATCGACGGGCAACATCCTCAACGTGGACGCAGGCAACGTCCAGGCCTTCACCCGGTAACGGCCATGATCGACAAGACCATCATTGAAGCGGAAAATGCCGCCCGCAAAGCCGACCTGACCGCCGATTACGACGCCCTGGGCACGCGACTGGCGCGGCGGGGCGTGGACATCGAAACGCTGACGGCCCGTGCCATGGGTTTCGGGGTGGCTGTCCCAAGCTGGGGCACCGGCACCGGCGGCACGCGGTTCGCCCGCTTTCCGGGCCCGGGCGAGCCTGCGGGCATCATGGACAAGCTGGACGATTGCGGCGTGATCCACGCGCTGACGGCGGCGACCCCCAAGGTCAGCCTGCACATCCCATGGGACAAGGCCGACCCGACCCTGCTGCGCGAAAAGGCCGAGGAGGTCGGGCTTGGCTTCGATGCCATGAACTCGAACACCTTTCAGGACCAGCCGGACCAAGGGCGCAGCTACAAGTTCGGGTCACTCTCCCATACCGACGCCGCGACGCGCCGGCAGGCCGTCGAGCACAACCTGGAATGCATCGAGATCGGCCGGGCCATCGGATCGCGCGCCCTGACAGTCTGGATCGGCGACGGGTCGAACTTTCCGGGCCAGACCTCGCTGTCGCGGCAGTTCGACCGCTATCTCGACTCGATGAAGGTGATCTATGCCGGGCTGCCCGACGACTGGCGGATCTTTTCCGAACACAAGATCTATGAGCCCGCCTTCTATTCGACCGTGGTGCAGGACTGGGGCACCAGCCTGCTGACTGCGCAGGAGCTTGGCCCCAAGGCGCAATGCCTGGTGGATCTGGGCCACCACGCGCCCAACGTGAACATCGAGATGATCGTGGCCCGCCTGATCCGCGCGGGCAAGCTGGGCGGCTTCCACTTCAACGACAGCAAGTATGGCGACGACGATCTCGACAGCGGCACCATCGAGCCCTTCCGCCTGTTCCTGGTCTGGAACGAGCTGGTGGAACTGGAGGATACCCCCGGCCTGGATCTCGCCCACATGATCGACCAGAGCCACAACGTCACCGATCCCATCGAAAGCCTGATCGTCTCGGCCGTCGAGATCCAGCGCGCCTTTGTCCAGGCCAGTCTTGTGGACCGCGCGGCGCTTTCCGCCTTCCAGCAGGGCAGCGACGCGCTGATGGCGGCGGCCACCCTGCGCGCGGCTTTCCGCACCGATGTCGAACCGATCCTGCAGATGGCGCACCTGCGCACGGGCGCGGCCATCGACCCGGTCGCCACCTATCGCGCATCGGGCTGGCGCGCGCGCTGCGGAAAAGCGCCCGAAAGTGACCGGCGGAGGCGGCGGGATCGTCTAGCCCTGGGCAGTCCGGCGCCGCCCACGGCGCAGGCTCCACCTGTCGGGGCAGGGAAACTCTCAACCCGCAGCGCTAACGGCCAGCCGCAGCCGCTATCTGTTGTTGGAGCAGAGGGCCTGACCGACAGGCGCCGCTGGCGCGAGCTTGGATCGGCAGTCCCGTTGTCATGTTTCGACACCATCGTCTTCGACCGCAGCCGCAAGACGCGCGTAAGCTGCGCCGGTCTTGGCATCATCGCATCGGCGGATTTTTCACGCTGGCGGGGCATAACGCCGAAGGCCTAATGAAGGCGCAGGACCGCCGGGGAAAGGGATCCCGAAAAGGAAACAGGCTGGCCCAAGGGCCAGCCTGCCGTCTTGCAAGGATATATCGCCTATTCGTAGACGTAGATCACCTGGCGCGTCTGCGGATCGACCAGGACAGGGCGGTCGTTCACATAGACATACTGGTATTGCGAATTCGGGATGGTCTGGATCGTGGCGGTTTGCGGGATCGCGGTGCCGACCGCGACGCCTCCGTCGATGACCACCGACTCGGTCTTGTTTTCCAGGACATAGGTCCGGGTTTCGGGCGTCAGCGCATCCTCGGACACGTCGCCCAGGACTGCGCCGGCGATCCCGCCGACAGCGGCGCCGACCGGACCGCCCACAACGGCACCGGCAATCGCGCCCGAGGCCGCGCCACCAGCAGCGCCGCCGCCCGTGGTGTTGGGATCGGTCTGGACCTCCTGCACGGTGGTCGAGGGGGTGGTGACCACGGTCGTCTGGGCAAAGGCAGCGCCTGCGGCCAGGGTGGCGGCGGCGGTCATGGTCAGTATCGTTTTCATGGGATGTCTCCGCTCATGATATGACGAGACAAGCCGTGATCCTGCAAAGAGTTCCATCCTTCGCGGGCCTGTGATCTGCCGTAACCTGTTGGTTCGCCAGCAGGCTGTCCCGCGCGGTCTCAAGATCAACCGGCAGCGGCGTGCGGGCGCACCAGTTCGGACGCGCGCGCCTGCAGGCTGTCGGTCAGGAAGGCGATCACGGCGCGTTCCCGCCGCATGGCGCGGACATCGCGGTGGCAGGTCAGCCAATAGCTGCGCAGCAGCGTGACTTCGTCAGGCAGCACGATCCGCAATTCGGGATATTTCGCGGCGATGTAATGGGGCAGCACGGCCACCCCCAGGTGGTTGCGCGCCGCCGCAAGCTGGTTGAACACGCTGGAGCTTTTGATCGAGGCGCGGATCCCCGGCAGGATCTCGCCCAGATAGTCGAGGCCGGGGGCGAAGATCATCTCCTCGATATAGCCGATGATGCGGTGCTGGCGCAGATCCTCGCGCCGCTGGATGGGCGTATTGGCGGCCAGATAGGCATCGGTCGCGTAAAGATGCAGCGTATAGTTCGCGAGCCTTTCGGAACGGTAAGGCCCGCTGGATATGGGATCCAGCGTCACGGACATGTCCGCCTCGCGCCGCGACAAGGACAGGATCTGCGGCATGGTGATGAGCTCCAGCGAGATCAGGGGAAACTGGGCGATGAAATCCGGCCACAGATGGGTGGAAAACAGGCTGGCAAAGCCCTCGGGCGCGGCCAGCCGCAGCGGGCCTGCCTGCCGCGATGCCGTGCCCTGTTCGACGGGGATCTGGTCGGCGGCCTCCTCCATCCGCTCGGCCGTCTCGACCAGGCGGCGGCCGGCGGGGGTGGGCTCATAGCCGCGCGGGTTGCGTTCGAACAGGCGGGTGTTCAGCGCCTGCTCCAGCCGGTCGATCCGGCGCGACACGGTGACATGGGACGTGCCCAGCACCCGCGCGGCCCGCGACAGCTGCCCTTCGCGCGAAACGGCAAGAAAGAATTGAAGATCGTCCCAACTGAGCATGCTTGTTCAAATTTGTGCAGAACCTGAACGAAATTAGTCATCCTTGAACGCTTGTGTCAAAGTGACTTTAGGGTCATCCTTTCGCATGAACGAGGGCAGGTGGAGAGGCCTTCGTCATTATGGAAAAGACATCGTCCCGGCCTGCAGCGCCCGCTGCGGCGCCGAAGGACCGTGCCCAGGGAGGCTCTATGCGTAAATTGTTGTTGTCGGCTGCATCGGTCGGCCTGATCGCCGCGCCCGCCATGGCCGAGGTATCGGATGGCAAGGTCAAGATCGGCATCCTGAACGACCAGTCCGGCGTTTATTCCGATTTCGGCGGCAAGAATTCCTATGAAGCCGCGCTGATGGCGGTCGAGGATTTCGGCGGCAAGGTTCTGGACGCCCCGATCGAGGTCGTGACCGCCGACCACCAGAACAAGCCCGACATCGCCTCGAACATCGCGCGCCAGTGGTATGACAACGAACAGGTCGATTCCATCATGGAACTGACCACCTCGTCCGTAGGCCTGGCCGTCCAGGCGCTGAGCGTCGAGGAAAAGAAGATCACCATCAACACCGGCGCCGCGACGACCGAACTGACCGGCGCGCAGTGTTCGCCCTATGGCTTCCACTGGGCCTATGACACGCACGCCTTGGCGGTCGGCACCGGCGGCGCCCTGGTGAAGGAAGGCGGCGACAGCTGGTTCTTCCTGACCGCCGACTATGCCTTCGGCTATTCGCTGGAGGAAAACACCGGCAACTTCGTCAAGGAACATGGCGGCACGGTCGTCGGTTCGGTCCGTCATCCGCTGGCAACCACCGACTTCTCGTCCTTCCTGCTGCAGGCGCAGGCATCGGGCGCCAAGGTGATCGGCCTGGCGAATGCCGGGGCGGACACGCAGAATTCGATCAAGCAGGCGGCCGAATTCGGCATCACGCAGGGCGGGCAGAAGCTGGCCGCGCTGCTGTTCACGCTGGCCGACGTGCATGGCCTAGGGGCCGAGGCCGCGCAGGGCCTGAACCTGACGGAAAGCTTCTATTGGAAGCGCACGCCAGAGTCCGAGGAATTCGGCCGCCGCTTCCTGGAACGCACCGGGTCGATGCCGAACATGGTCCATGCGGGCACCTATTCCGCGGTCATGTCCTATCTGAAGGCCATCGAAGCCGCAGGCACCGACGAAACCGAAGCCGTCGCCGCCAAGCTGCACGAACTGCCGGTCAACGACGTGTTCGCGCAGGACGGCAAGGTCGGCGCCAATGGCCGCCTCATCAAGGACGTTTACCTGATGGAGGTGAAGGCCCCCGCCGACATCACCGAGGATTGGGACTATTACAACGTGCTGGCGACCATTCCGGGCGACCAGGCCTTCATGGATCCGGCGAAAAGCGGCTGCCCGCTGGTCACCCAGTAAGGCGTCCCGATGAATATTGCGCCTGCCATGACGCAATCCCAGCCGCGGGTGGTCCTTTCCGCCCGCGGTCTGGGCAAGGATTTCGCCGGCTTCACCGCTGTCAACAATGTCGATCTGGATGTGGAACATGCCCGCATCCATGCGCTGATCGGCCCCAACGGGGCGGGCAAGACCACGGTCTTCAACCTGCTGACCAAGTTCCTGCAACCGACGCGCGGCAAGATCACGCTGCTGGGCCAGGACATCACCCGAGAACGGCCCGACAAGGTGGCGCGGATGGGGCTGGTGCGGTCCTTCCAGATTTCGGCGGTGTTTCCGAACCTGACTGTGCGGGAAAACGTCAAGGTTGCGCTGCAGCGTCCGGCGGGGCTGGCGGTGCAGTTCTGGAAGCCGCTGTCCTCGCTGGATCGGCTGAACGCGCGCGCCGATGAACTGATCGACCACCTGGGCCTGACCCCATACCGCGACCACCGCGCCGCCGACCTGTCCTATGGCCGCAAGCGCGTGCTGGAGATCGCGACGACGCTGGCGCTCGACCCCGAGGTTCTGTTGCTGGACGAACCGATGGCGGGGATGGGGCAGGAGGACGTGCAGATGGTGGCGAACATCATCCGCGACGTGGCCCAGGCCCGCGCCGTCCTGATGGTCGAGCATAACCTGAACGTGGTCGCCGACATCTGCCACCACGTCACCGTCCTGCAACGCGGAGAGATCATCGCGACGGGCGACTACGCCACCGTGTCCGCCGATCCGCGCGTGCGCACCGCCTATATGGGAACCGAGGAATGACGGCCCCGCTTCTGGAAACCGCCGGGCTGCAGGCCTGGTACGGCGAAAGCCATGTGCTGCACGGCGTGGACCTGCACGTCAACGAAGGCGAGATGATCTGCATCCTGGGCCGCAACGGCATGGGCAAGACCACGACCCTGCGCACGATCATGGGCATCCTGCGCAAGCGCACGGGCCGCATCACCTTCGCGGGCCAGGACATGATGGCGGTGCCGCTGCACAAGACCGCCCGCGCGGGCCTGGGCTTCGTCCCCGAGGAACGCGGCATCTTCGCCACGCTGTCGGTCGAGGAAAACCTGATGCTGCCGCCCAAGGTCGCCGATGGCGGCATGACCGTGGCCGAGATCTATGACCTGTTCCCGAACCTGCAGGAACGCCGCAACAGCCCCGGCACCAAGCTGTCGGGGGGCGAACAGCAGATGCTGGCCATGGCGCGCATCCTGCGCACGGGGGCGCGCTGCCTTCTGCTGGATGAACCGACCGAGGGGCTGGCCCCGGTCATCATCAACGCCATCGGTGACGTGCTGCGCAAACTGAAACAACGCGGCATGACCGTGGTGCTGGTGGAACAGAACTTCCGCTTCGCCGCCAAGGTCGCGGACCGCTTCTATCTGATGGACCATGGCACCATGACCGCCGAATTCCCGGTATCGGACCTGCCGAACCGCATGGACCTGCTGCATCGGGAACTGGGGGTGTGACATGACCATGATCTTCGGCATCCCTGTCCAGGCCCTGATGGGACAGTTGCTGGTGGGGCTTATCAACGGCAGCTTCTATGCGCTGCTGTCGCTCGGCCTTGCGGTGATCTTCGGCCTGCTGCGCGTGATCAACTTCGCGCATGGCGCGCAATACATGCTGGGCGCCTTCACGGCGCTCTTGCTGCTGACCGTGGGCGGCGTCAACTACTGGCTGGCGCTGATTGCGGCGCCGGTGATCGTGGGCCTGTTCGGCGCGATCATCGAACGCACGATGCTGTCGCGGCTGTACAAGCTGGACCACCTTTACGGGCTCTTGTTCACCTTCGGCCTAGCGCTCGCCATCGAAGGGACATTCCGTTATTTCTACGGCGCATCCGGGATGCCCTATGCGGCGCCCGGCGCGCTGACGGGGGCGGTCAACCTGGGCTTCATGTTCCTGCCCATCTATCGCGGCTGGGTGGTTATCGCTTCGCTGATCGTCTGCCTGGGTGTCTGGTTCCTGATCGAGAAGACCAAGCTGGGCGCCTACCTGCGCGCCGCGACGGAAAACCCGGTCCTGGTGCAAAGCTTTGGCGTCAACGTGCCGCTGCTGCTGACACTGACCTATGCGCTTGGCGCGGGGCTGGCGGCCTTTGCCGGCGTGCTGGCGGCGCCGGTCTATCAGGTCAGCCCGCTGATGGGGTCGAACCTCATCATCATCGTCTTCGCGGTGGTCGTGGTCGGCGGCATGGGGTCGATCCTGGGAGCCATCGTCACCGGCTACATGCTGGGCGTGGTGGAAGGGCTGACCAAGGTCTTCTACCCCGAGGCGTCCAATATCGTGATCTTCGTCATCATGGCGATCGTCTTGATCCTGCGGCCTGCGGGCCTTTTCGGAAAGGATGCCTGACATGGCCGGCAAATCCGAACCCATCCCCTCCGAACACATCGCCATCCACCCCAAGGCCGGGGCGATCCAACTGGCGCTTCTGGCGGTGATCGTGGCCGCGCTGCTGCTGGCGCCGCAATTCCTGTATCCGATCTTCCTGATGAAGCTCTTGGCCTTCGGCCTGTTCGCGGCGGCCTTCAACCTGCTGCTGGGATACACGGGGCTTCTGTCCTTCGGCCACGCCGCCTTCTTCGGCGGCTCGGCCTACTTCACCGCCCATGCCGTGAAGGTCTGGGGTTGGCCGCCCGAGGCCGGGATCCTTCTGGGCGTCCTGGGCGCAGCGGCCTTGGGTCTGGTCATGGGCGCCATCGCCATCCGCCGCCAGGGCATCTATTTCGCGATGATCACGCTGGCCCTGTCGCAGATGTTCTTCTTCTTCTGCCTGCAAGCGGGCTTCACGCATGGCGAAGACGGCATCCAGTCGGTGCCGCGCGGGCATCTGTTCGGCGTCATCGACCTGTCCGACACGATGACGATGTATTACTTCGTGCTGGCGGTCTTCGTCATCGGGCTGCTGATCATCTGGCGTTTCGTCAATTCGCCCTTCGGCATGATCCTGAAATCGATCCGCGAAAACGAACAGCGCGCGATCTCGCTGGGCTATTCGGTCAGCCGCTACAAGCTGGGGGCGTTTGTCATGTCGGCGGCGCTTGCGGGGCTGGCGGGGGGCGTCAAGGCGCTGATCTTCCAGTTCGCCACCCTGACCGACGTGACCTGGCAGATGTCGGGCGAGGTGATCCTGATGACCCTTCTGGGCGGCATCGGCACCCTGGCCGGGCCGGTTGTGGGCGCGGGCCTTGTGGTGACGCTGCAGAACTATCTCGCCACCTCGGACTTTCCGGTGACGATCATCACGGGCGTCGTCTTCATGGTCTGCGTGCTGTTGTTCCGGCGCGGGTTGATCGGCGAGTTCTTCGCCAGCAAATTGGGCCGCAGGCTGGGCTTCCGGTCGGAATCGTGATGGAAAGCTACGACTATATCGTCATCGGCGCGGGCAGCGCGGGCTGCGTGCTGGCCAACCGCCTGTCCGCCGACCCCAAGACCCGCGTCCTGCTGCTGGAGGCAGGGGGCCGCGACAACTACCACTGGATCCACATCCCGGTGGGCTATCTTTACTGCATCGGCAACCCGCGCACCGACTGGGGCTTCAAGACCCAGGCCGAGGAAGGGCTGGGGGGCCGGTCGCTGGTTTATCCGCGGGGTCGCGTTCTGGGCGGCTGTTCGTCGATCAACGGCATGATCTACATGCGCGGGCAGGCGGCGGATTATGACGGCTGGCGGCAGATGGGCTGCACCGGCTGGGGCTGGGACGACATCCTGCCGCTGTTCAAGGCGCAGGAGGATTTCTATCGCGGCGCCGACAACGCCCATGGCTCGGGCGGCGAATTGCGGGTGGAAACCGCGCGTGTCCGCTGGGCCGTGCTGGATGCCTTCATGGACGCGGCGGAACAGGCGGGCATCCCGCGCACGGATGACTTCAACCGGGGCGACAACGAAGGGGGCGGCTATTTCGACGTGACCCAACGCGCGGGCTGGCGGTGGAGCGCGGCAAAGGCCTTCCTGCGGCCGATCCTCAAGCGCCCGAACCTGCGCGTCCTGACCGGGGCCGAGGTCGAGCGGCTGGTGATCGAGGGTGGCGAGGTCACGGGCGTCGTCTTCCATCACGCCGGTCAGCGGCAACAGGTTCGCGCAGCCCGTGAAACCGTGCTGTCGGCGGGCGCGATCGGGTCGGTGCAGATCCTGGAGCAATCCGGCATCGGGCGCGGCGATGTGCTGCAAGCCGCAGGCATCACCCCTCAGGTCGAGGTGCCCGGCCTGGGCGAGAACCTTCAGGACCACCTGCAATTGCGCCTCGTCTATAAGGTGCGCGGGGTGCCGACGCTGAACGAAAAGGCCTCTCGCCTGCTGGGCAAGGCCTCCATCGGGCTGGAATACCTGCTGAAGCGGTCCGGGCCGATGTCCATGGCGCCCAGCCAGCTGGGCATCTTCGCCAAGTCCGGTCCCGACAAGGCCACGGCGGATCTGGAGTTTCATGTCCAGCCGGTCAGCCTCGACAAGTTCGGCGATCCAGTTCACCCGTTCCCCGCCATGACCGCCAGCGTCTGCAACCTGCGCCCCGAAAGCCGGGGGTCGGTCCATGTGACAGGCCCCGATTTCCGCGCCCATCCCGCAATTAGGCCGAATTACCTGTCCACGCCAGGGGACCGGGACGTGGCCGTCCGTGCCATACGCTTGGCCCGCAAGATCGCTGCGCAACCAGCCTTTACCCGCTATGACCCCGAAGAACACGTCCCTGGCATCGCCTTTCAGACCGACGACGATCTGGTCAAGGCGGCGGGCGCGGTCGGCACCACGATCTTCCACCCGGTCGGCACCTGCCGGATGGGCAGCGATGACGGCTCTGTCGTGGATCCGCGCCTGCGGATGCGCGCGCTGGGGCGGCTGCGGATCGCGGATGCGTCCATCATGCCGACGATCACCAGCGGCAACACCAATGCGCCGGTGATGATGATCGCGGAAAAGGCCGCGCGGATGATGCTGGAGGATGCGCGGGCTTGATCGCGCTTCCACCCGCCGCCTAAGCTGGCGGCGAACAGCGGAAACGACAGCATGACCTTGCCCTTTGATTGCGAAAAGCGCCCGGCTTCGGGATCACGGGGCGTCGTGGTGACGAATGCGCCGCTGGGTTCCGCCGCCGGGGCCGAGATGCTGGCCATAGGCGGCAATGCCATCGACGCCACTGTGGCCGCGCTGCTGACCCTGACGGTGGTAGAGCCGATGATGGTGGGCATCGCGGGCGGCGGCATCGCGCATCTGCGGCTGGCGGACGGGCGGCATGTGGTGATCGACGCGCTGTCGGCGGCGGGGCAGGGCGCGCGGCCCGACATGTTCACGCCGCTGTCCGACCTGCCGGATGCCTATATGGAGGTCGAAGGGCGGCGCAACAGGGTCGGGCCGTCAGCGGTTGCGGTGCCCAGCAACCTGCGCGGCTGGTGCCTGATGCACCAGCGATACGGGCGCTTACCGTGGGCCGATGTGGTGGAACCAGCTATCCGCGCGGCGGCGCGCGGATTTGCCGTCAGCCCATACCTGCACGGCGCCATTCGCGAACACGAATCCGACCTGCGCATGGACCTCGAGATCGCGCGCCTGCTGCTGCCGGATGGCGCGCCGCTGGCACCGGGGTCGCGGCTGGTCATGGGCGATTACGCCGAAAGCCTGCGGCTGATCCAGGCGCAGGGCGATGCGGCGCTGCATGGCGGCGATCTGGGCCGCGCCCTCGTGGATCGCCTGGAAGGTGAGGGTCATGTGACACTGGACGACCTGGCGGCAGCGCGGGCCATTGAGCGAGAGGCGATCTTCGGCACCTATCGCGGCCATACCATCGTCGGCCCGCCGCCCCCCGCATCCTCGGGCGTTCACGTCGTCCAGATGCTGAACATGCTGGAGCCGTTCGACCTGCGCGGCATGGGTTTTGGCAACCCCGATGCCATGGACCTGCTGGCGCGGGCGATTGCCCTGGCGTTCGAGGACCGCCGCGCGGCGTCCGGCGATCCCGATTTCGTGGATGTGCCCGTGGATCGCTTCACCTCCAAGGACTATGCCCGGCAGCGGATGCCCGTGATCCATGAAAGCCGCGACACCACGCACCTGACCGTGGCCGATGCGGACGGCAATATCGTCAGCGCCACCCATACGATCAACGGGCTGTGGGGCGCGTGCTTCATGGTGCCGGGAACGGGGATCATCCCGAACAACTACATGCTGAACTATGACCCCCGGCCGGGGCGGGCGCTGTCCATCGCGCCAGGCAAGCGGGTGCCGACCTCGATGGCGCCGATGATGGTGCTGCGGGACGGGCAGCCGCTCTATGCGCTTGGCCTGCCGGGGGCGGTGCGGATCTTTCCGTCCGCCATGCAGGCCATCGTCAACCTGATCGACCACGGCATGACCCTGCAACAGGCGGTCGAGGCGCCCCGCCTGTGGACCGAAGGACATCACCTGGAACTGGAACCGGCTTATGCGGCGCAGGCCGATGCCATGCGCGCGCGCGGCCATGAGGTGCGACTGGTCAAGACCATCGGCGGCGGCATGAACGCCATCGGCTTCGCGCCGGACGGCACCATGACCGGCGCCGCCTGCTGGCGCGCGGATGGCACCGTCATGGCGCAGGCCGGCGGCCTGGCGCGCGCCGGCATCCGCTTCGTGATCTGAGGCAAAGCATGACCACCGTTGTTCTTCTCGATCCCGCGGCGCCCGAACGGCTGGACCGCATCCGGCCCTTCCTGCCGCCGGGATGGGTGCTGACCACGGCGGTATCCCGTGCGCCGCAGGACCAGCTTGCGGCGCTGCAGGGCGCCCGCTTCGCCATCACCGGCGACGTACCCGTGACCGAGGCGATGTTCGCCACGCCAGGGCTGCGGGCGGTGCACAAGTGGGGCGTGGGCTTTGACGGCATCGATCTGGATGCCGCGCGCAGGCATGGGGTGCGGGTGTTCCGCACCACCGGATCGAATGCGGTGGCGGTGGCGGAAACCACGCTGGGCCTGATCCTTGCCGTCAACCGCGGCATCGTGCGCGGCCATGTCGGCATCCTGAACGGCGGCTGGCCCAAGGGGCAGGTCGCGCCAAGTTCGGTCACGCTGTCGGGCCGCACCGTCGGGATCATCGGCATGGGCCATATCGGCAAGGCGCTTGCCCGGCTGCTGCGGGGCTTTGGCTGCCCGATCCTTTACACCAAGCGCACCCCCCTGCCTGCCGCCGAGGAAGCGGATCTGGGCGCCAGCTTCGCGCCATTGGACGATCTGCTGGCGGCATCGGAGGTGGTGACGCTGAACTGCGAGTTGAACGACAGCACCCGCAACCTGATCGGGCGCGACCAGTTGGCGCTGATGAAGCCCGACGCCATCCTGGTCAACGCCGCTCGCGGCGGCGTGTTGGTCGAGGCTGATCTGGCCGAGGCGATCCGCGCGGGCCGCCTACGCGGCGCCGGGATCGACGTGTTCTCGGTCGAACCGATCGCGCCCGACAACCCTCTGCTGGGGCTGGACCGGGTCGTGCTGACCCCGCATCTGGCGGCGCTTGACGCGAAGGGTTTTGCGCCTTCGGTGACGCGGATGGTGGAGAACTTGCTGGCGGTCCAGAACGGGACGCCACCGCGTCAGGACGACATCCTGGTGTAAGGCAGCAAAAAGGGCGCCGCAGTGACGCGGCACCCTTTCGTCTTTTCCGGCAGGTCAGTCGGCGTTGCGTTCGCCCAGTTGCAGCCCTGCGGGGTGCATGGCCAGGCCGGTGACAGGGGCGGCGAAGCCTTCCAGGTCGCGCCCGCCCATTGCGGCATCGAAGCGTTCCCGGTCCAGCGCACCCTGCCAGCGGCTGACGACCACCGTTGCGACCGCGTTGCCGATGAAGTTGGTGATGGACCGGCATTCCGACATGAAGCGGTCCACGCCCAGGATCAGCGCCATGCCGGCCACCGGCACGGTCGGCACGACCGACAGGGTCGCGGCCAGGGTGATGAAGCCCGCGCCGGTCACGCCCGCAGCGCCCTTGGACGACAGCATGGCGACCAGCAGCAGCAGCACCTGCTGTTGCAGCGTCAGGTCGGTATTCGTCGCCTGGGCGATGAACAGCGCGGCCAGCGTCATGTAGATGTTGGTGCCGTCCAGGTTGAAGCTGTAGCCGGTCGGGACGACCAGGCCCACCACGGGACGCGCGCAGCCCGCCTTTTCCATCTTCTCCATCAGCGAGGGCAGGGCGGATTCCGAGGACGAGGTGCCCAGGACCAGCAGGATTTCCGCCTTGAGATAGGAAATCAGCCGGAAGATCGAGAAGCCGTTGACCATGCAGACGGTGCCCAGGACCACGATCACGAACAGCGCCGAGGTCAGGTAGAACGTGCCCACCAGCATCGCCAGGTTCATGATCGACGCGATGCCGTATTTGCCGATGGTGAAGGCGAAGGCCCCGAAGGCGCCGATGGGCGCAGCCTTCATCAGGATGTCCACCACGCGGAAGATCGCGAAGCTGGCCGATTCCAGGATGTTCAGCACGGGCTTGCCCTTGTCGCCGACCAGGATCAGGCCGATGCCGAACAGGATGGCGACGAACAGCACCTGCAGGATGTTGCCTTCGACAAAGGCCGAGACCAGCGTGGTCGGGATGATGTCCATGACAAAGCCCGTCAGCGACGTTTCATGCGCCTTTTCGGCATAGCCTGACACTGTCGAGGCATCGAGCGACGCGGGGTCGATGTTCATCCCCGATCCCGGCTGGATGACATTGGCCACGATCAGGCCCACGATCAGCGCCAGAGTCGAGAAGGTCAGGAAATAGGCGAACGCCTTTCCCACGACCGAGCCCACGCCGCGCAGCGATCCCATGCCCGCAAGGCCGGTGACGATGGTCAGGAAGATGACGGGGGCGATGATCATCTTGACCAGCTTGATGAAGCCGTCGCCGAGCGGCTTCAGCGCCTCGCCGGTTTCGGGATAGAAATGGCCCAGCAGGGCGCCCGCCGCGATGGCGATGACGACCTGGAAATACAGGTGGCGATAGAATGGCCGCTTCTCATGGGCCACGGGATGCGCGGATGTGTCCAGCTGCATGGAAAGGCCTCCTCCAGCCTTGATGTAATGCGGTGGGGGCTATTCTATGCAGGCGGCGGGGCTGCCCGAAATTCTTGCATCATGGCAGCAAACCACTGAAAACATGTCCGTTTTCATATGATGGCGCCTGAAATATGTGTGGTTTTCCGCACAGGTCCAAACTGCTAGTGTGGAAATGGAAACACTTGGCCAGGACAGCCGGACGCGTGACCGACATGCAGGACGCCGCACAGACAGCAGGTGATTCGCCGCCCTTGTCGCGGGTGGCGGGATGGCTGGCGGTTGCGGTTGCCTTGGCGCTGCTGGTCCTGGTTCCGGCGGCGGTCTTCTGGGGCGTGCGGTCCGGCGCGCTTCAGAACCTGCGGGCCGAAGGGCAGGCGGCTGCGCAATCCCGCGCCCTGACCCTGGAAAGCATCCTGGACCGGCAGCGGGCCGTGGTGGCGATCCTGGCCGATGACGATCTGGTCAAGGCCACGCTTCGCGCCGGATCGCAGGACATGCGGGACCGGGTATCGGCCAAGCTGGAACGCCTGCGGTCCGAGACGCAAAGCGCGGTGATCTATCTGATGGAGGCGACGGGCTATACCATCGCGGCCTCGAACTGGAACCGTCCCGAAAGCTTCGTGGGCCATGACTACAGCTTCCGCGCCTATTTCCGGGACGCGCTTGTCCAGCCGACCGCGATGGAATTCGCCCTTGGCACCGTCAGCGGAAAGCCGGGATTGTATCTGTCCCACGACGTGCGGGACCAAGGCGTGCTGCTGGGGGTGGTCGTCGTCAAGGTGGAATTCGACGCGCTGGAGGCCGCCTGGGCGCGCAGTCCCAACGCCACCCATGTGACCGAGGCCGATGGCCGTGTCATCATCACCACCGATGCGCAGCTTCGCTTTACCGGCACGCCGCCTGTCGTGCCCGACAGCCTGGTCATCGCGTTGCCGGTGCGGGGCACGGGTTGGACGCTTGCCATGCATGTGCCCACGCGGGAAGCGTCGCAGACGGCCGCCTATGCCTCGGGCGCGGCTGCGCTGGCGATGCTGCTGCTGATCGCCCTGGCCGATCAGGCCCGCCGCGCACGCAGGCGCGCCTTCCGCAAGGCCCAGGCCGACCGCACCTATCGCGCCGAGCTGGAGCGTGCCGTGGCCGAACGCACCCGTGACCTGTCCGAGGAGATCCGAGAGCGTCAGCGGGCCCGGCAACGCCTGTCGCGGATGCAGTCCGACCTGGTCCAGGCCAACAAGCTGGCAACCATGGGCCAGATCACCGCAGGCGTCGCGCATGAGATCAACCAGCCGCTGGCAACGATCCGGCTGCTGGCCGAGAACGGGCAGGCCATGTCCCCCGGCGGACCGGCGGGCGACAACCTGGTCCGCATCGCACGCATGACCGACCGGATCGGCCAGATCACCGACCAGCTTCGCAGCTTTGCCCGCAAGGCCACCGGCGAGATCGGCCCCGTTCCCCTGCACGCGGTAATCGAATCTTCGCTGCTGCTGACGGCCAGCCGCCGCAAGGCCGGCGACATTCCCGTGCATCTGCCCGAAATACCCGAAGGGCTGGCGGTTGTCGGCGAACAGGTGCGGGTGGAGCAGATCCTCGTGAACCTGCTGACCAATGCCTTCGAGGCGCAGGAAGGCCGCGCCGACCCCTGGATCCGCATCGGGGTTCAGGCTGACACCGACCGCGTGACGCTGACGGTTGCGGATAACGGACCTGGCCTGTCGGCCCAAGTCAGGGACCAGCTTTTCGCCCCCTTCGCGACCAGCAAGGCGCAGGGGCTTGGGCTGGGCCTGGTCATTTCGCGCGACATCGCCCGCGACCTCGGCGGCGACCTGACCGCCGACGATGTGGTGCACGGGCAGGGCGCGACCTTCCGCCTGACGCTGAGGAGAGCCGCATGACAGGGCTTGTCCGTCTGGTCGAGGATGACGAGGATCTGCGCGCCGCGCAGGTCCAGACGCTGCAGATGGCAGGCTTCGCGGTCGAGGATTTCGGGCTGGCGACAGACGCCCTGGCGGGGGTCACGCGTGACTATCCGGGTGTCGTCCTGTCGGATGTGCGGATGCCCGGCATGGATGGGTTGCAACTGTTCCAGCGCCTTCACACCATCGACCCCGACCTGCCGGTGATCCTGCTGACCGGCCATGGCGACGTGCCCATGGCGGTGGCCGCGCTGAAGGCCGGGGCCTACGACTTTCTGACCAAGCCCTTGGGCCGCGACGTGCTGCTGGCCGCGCTGAACCGTGCCGCCGCCGCCCGTGCCCTGGTGCTGGAAAACCGCGCGCTGCGGCAGGCCAGCCACGATGCCTCGGACAGCTTTCCCGAACTGGCTGGCAGTAGCGAGGTCATGCAGCATCTGCGCGCCGCGCTTGACCGCATCGCCGAGGCCGAAGGACACGCCCTGCTGACCGGCCCCGATGGCGCGGGCAAGCTGACCGTCGCGCGCGCCATCCACCGCCAGGGGCCGCGCCGCGCCCGCGCCTTCGTGCATCTGGCCTGCGATGCCTTGGATGATGCTCGTTTCGACGCCGACCTTCTGGGCGGCGAGGCGCCGGGGCCGCGCGGCACAAGGCAGGCGGGGCATCTGGAAAGGGCGCAGCGGGGTGTGCTGTTCCTTGACCGCGTGGATGCGCTGACGTCCCCGATGCAGGCGCGTCTGGCCGCGATCCTTGAGGCGGGCGAGTTCTGGCCCGCAGGCGCCGCAGCACCCCGGCCCATGGACGTGCAGCTTCTGGCCTCGACCACGGCCGATCTGGAGCAGCGGGTCGCAGACGGGCAGTTCGATGCCCGCCTGTTCTATCGCCTGTCGGGCACGGTCCTGCCCGTGCCTTCGCTGGCCGAGCGGCGAGAGGATATTCCCGGGCTGTATCGCCATTTCCTGCTGGCTGCCTGCGCGCGCCTTGACCGGCCCCCGCCCGCGATGACCGGCCCCGTCAAGTCGCGTCTGGCGGCGCATGGATGGCCCGGCAACCTGCCGGAACTGCGCGGATTCGCCGAAAGCCAGGCCATCGGCGTGACGCCCTTCGATGCGCAGTCCAACGGCACCGCGCCCGGATTGTCCCAGCTGGTCGCGACCTACGAGGCCGACCTGATCCGCGACGCCCTGCGGCTGTCGGGCGGCAATGCCACGGCGGCGATGGCGCGGCTGCAACTGCCGCGCAAGACCTTCTATGACAAGCTGGCCCGCCACGGGATCAGGCCCACGGATTTCCGCCGCTGATCAGCGGGTGCGGCCTTCCAGGATGGTTTTCAGAACCAGCACCACAAGGGCGATCAGCGTCAGGGTGGATGCGGCGGCGAAGGCGCCGACCGTGTTCAGGTCGTTGAACAGCAGTTCGATCTGCAAGGGCAGGGTCATGGTCTGCCCCCGGATCGCGCCCGAGACGACCGAGACCGCGCCGAACTCGCCCACCGCCCGCGCCGTCGCCAGGACCGCGCCGTAAAGCAGCGCCCAGCGGATGTTCGGGAGCGTCACCCGCCAGAAGATCTGCCAGCCCGAGGCGCCCAGCGTCAGCGCCGCCTGCTCCTGTTCGGACCCTTGCGCCTGCATCAGGGGCAGGACTTCGCGCGCGACAAAGGGGCCGGTGACGAACAGCGTCACCATGACGATGCCGGGCAGGGCGAACAGGATCTTGATGTCGCCCGCCGCCAGGACCGGGCCAAGCAGCCCCTGCCGCCCGTAGAGCAGCAGATAGCAGACCCCCGCGATGATCGGAGAAATCGAGAACGGCAGTTCGATGATCGTCAGCAGCGCCTTGCGGCCGGGAAAGGTGAAGCGCGCGATCAGCCAGGCGGCGGCAATGCCGATGACAAGGTTGATGGGCAGCGTGATGACCGCCACGGCCGAGGTCAGCCAGATCGCGTGCAGCGTGTCGGGGGCCAGGATGTTCTGTGCGAAGGCCGCAAAGCCCTCGGACAGGGCGCGCCAGAAGATATAGACCAGCGGCACCACGACGATGAACAGGGTCAGCGCGATGGCAAGGCCGACCAGCAGCCACTGGGCGCGGCGGTCCTGTCGCGGGGCAAGGGCGGCGGGGGCAGCAGGCGTCATGCCGGAACCCTCCGCCGCGTCAGGCGCGATTGCAGCCAGTTCGACAGCACCAGCAGCACCATGGCGATGGCGACCAGCGTCAGCGCGATGGCTGCGGCGCCGTTGTAGTCGTATTCCTCGAGCCGGATCACCGCCAGAAGCGAGGCGATTTCCGTCTTCATCGGCAGGTTGCCCGCGATGAAGATCACCGCGCCGAATTCGCCAAGCGACCGCGCGAAAGCGATGGTGGTGCCGACCAGAAAGGACGGCAGGATCGCCGGAAAGATCACCTTCGTGAAAATCTGGAACGGGGTCGCGCCAAGTGTGCGGGCCGCTTCCTCCTGGCTTTGGTCCAGATCCTCCAGGATCGGCTGGACGGTGCGGACCACGAAGGGGATCGAGGTGAAGGACATGGCGATCGCCACCCCCCAGATCGTATAGACGACCGAGATCCCGGCGGGCGCTAGGATCGCGCCATACCAGCCGTTTTCCGAAAACAGCGCGGTCAGGGCCAGACCCGCGACGGCGGTCGGCAGGGCGAAGGGAATGTCCATCATCGCATCCAGCAGCCTGCGACCCGGAAAGCGGTAGCGGACCAGCACCCAGGCCATCAGCAGCCCATAGGCCGCGTTGAACAGTGTCGCCAGGGCGGCGGCGGTAATGGTCAGCCGCAGGGCGGCCAGCGTGCGGGGGGCGGTCACGATCTCCCAGAAGCGGAGGGGACCGATCTCGGCCCCCTTCAGGAACAGGGCGATGACGGGCAGCAGGACGATGACGCCGACATAGGTCAGCGTCAGGCCCATGGTCAGGCCGAAGCCCGGCAGAACCCGCCTTTGCCGCCCTCTGGCGGGAATGACCGCCGCGACGCTCATTGGTTCACGAACACCGAATCAAGAATCCCGCCTTCGGCGAAGTGTTCCTCCTGAACCTTCTCCCAGCCGCCGAACACGTCTTCCACCGTGACCAGCTTCACGTCGGGGAAGTTGGCGGCGAATTCGGCGGTGATCGCCTGGTCATGCACGCGGTTGAAGTTCTGCGCCAGGATGCGCTGCGCGTCGGGCGAATAGAGGAAGTCGAGATAGGCCTTCGACACCTCCTCCGTGCCCTTGCTTTCGGCGTTTTCCGTCACGACGGCGACCGGGAACTCCGCCAGGATCGACAGGGACGGCGTGACCCGTTCCAGCTTGGCGTCGGCATACTGTTTCGCGATGCCGCCGGTCTCGGCCTCGAAGGTGATCAGCACGTCGCCGATGCCGCGTTCGGCGAAGGTCGTGGTGGCCGCGCGTCCGCCCTGGTCGAAGACCGGGACATTGGCGAAGATCTTTTTGACAAACTCCTGCGCCGCCGCCTGATCGCCGTTGCTCTTGTCCAGCGCATAGGCATAGGCCGCCAGATAGGTATAGCGCGCATTGCCGCTGGTCTTGGGGTTGGGGAAGATCACCTGCACGCCGTCCTGCGCCAGGTCGTCCCAGTCGTCGATTCCCTTGGGGTTGCCCTCGCGCACCAGGAAGGCGGGCAGCGAGTAATAGGGCGAGGCCTGGTTCGGGAAAGCCTCGCGCCAGTTCTCATCGACCATCCCGCCTTCGGCCAGAACGTCGATGTCGGTCACCTGGTTGAAGGTCACGACATCGGCGGGCAGCCCTTCCAAGATGGCGCGCGCCTGCTTGGACGATCCGCCATGCGACTGGTCGATGGTGACGCTGCGGCCGGTCTGCTCCTGCCACTTCTCGGCAAAGACCGGGTTCAACTGGGCGAACAACTCGCGGGCAACGTCATAGGACACGTTCAGGATCGCGTCCTGCGCAGCCACGGGCGAGGCAAGGCCCAGCACAAGGGCAAGGGCGGTGGTCAGACGGGTTTTCACGGGCGAGCCTCCTTCAGGGTCCGGGATGTGTCGGCGGGCAGGGCGGCAGGCGCTGTGCCGCCGGGAAAGATCTGGCCCGCGATGATGCGCAGTCCGACATGCTGGCCGACTGACAGGCCACGGCCATCGCGGCGCGGCACCTCGGCCTCGATCCGGCAGCCGGTGCCGTCTTCCGCCACCAGCCGCAGCAGCGCGCCGGTGGAGGCGATCTCGGCCACGCGGAACGGTGCCGCAGGGTCGGGGACGGGCATGATGTCGGCGGGGCGCAGGAACAGCGTGGCAGGTCCGTCGGGGATGGCACGGCGGGGCAGGCCGGTCAGATCCAGGCCCGCAGCATGTGCCCGGCCCGCGCGCATGGTCACGGGCAGTTCCACCGTCAGGCCCAGGAAACGGGCGACGAAAGGCGTGGCGGGATGGTCATAGATCTCGTCCGGGCGGCCGATCTGCTCGATGACGCCGCCGTTCATCACCACCACGCGGTCGGCAAGCTCGAAGGCTTCCTCCTGGTCGTGGGTCACGAAGATGGTGGTCGTGCCCGCGCTGTCATGGACGCCGCGCAGCCAGCGGCGCAGGTCGCGGCGGACCTGGGCATCCAGTGCGCCGAAGGGTTCGTCCAGCAGCAGCACGCGGGGTTCGATGGCCATGGCGCGGCCCAGGGCGACCCGCTGGCGCTGCCCGCCCGACAGTTCCGCCGGATAGCGGCCGGCCAGACCGTCGATCTGCAGGAACCGCAGCAGCCGGTTCACGGTGGCCGCGACTTGCGCCTGGCCGGGGCGGCTGGCGCGCGGCAGGACGGTCAGGCCGAAGGCGATGTTGTCGCGCACGGTCATGTGCGGGAACAGCGCGTAATGCTGGAAGACAAAGCCGATCCGCCGTTCCGCCGCCGACTTCGCCAGCCAGTCGGCGCCGTCAAAGGACAGCCCGCCCGCATCCGGCCAGTCGAGCCCCGCGATGATCCGCAAGAGCGTCGTCTTGCCCGACCCCGAGGGACCGAGCAGCGCGATCAGTTCGCCCTGGCGCACCTCAAGCTCGATCCCCCGCAAGACAGGGGTCGCGCCGAAGCGCCGGGCAAGGTGCGAGATCACAAGCGACATGGGTGGCTCCTGTTTTCACGCGACACCTAGCAACCGGGCCCTTCCTTGCCAAGGAATGGAGGGTTGCGTTTCGGGGTGGAAAGTCAGGACGTTGTTCCCGAAATGCCGGGCTTTGCGAAAGCCCCGGACCACCATCACCCACGCCCTGCGTAATCCGGTGCGCCGCGACGCTGCGGAAGCAGATATTTTCCTTTTTATCAAGACTTCGTCCCTATAAGCCTGACCATGTGCTGCAAGGGGAGGCTGTGATCCGGGTCATCGTTGCGACGCTGACAGGCCGCGCCATCGCGCTGTTCGCGCGGCTGGTGACGGCCGTGCAGGCGGTCTGGCAGGGGGCAGACCCGCTGGATCAGCGGCAGCGCATCTATTTCGCGAACCACGCCAGCCATGGCGACTTCATCCTGGTCTGGACGGTCCTGGCGGATCCGCTGCGGCGGAAGACCCGGCCCGTGGCGGGGGCGGATTACTGGGGCGGTGGCCTGCGCCGCTTTGTCGGGCGCGACGTTTTCGACGCGGTGCTGATCGACCGCACCCGCGCGCAAGGGGGCAGCGATCCGGTGGGCCAGATGGCCGATGCCCTGAAAGGCGGCGCCTCGCTGATCCTGTTTCCCGAAGGCACGCGCAACCTGACGGACACCGACCTGCTGCCCTTTCGCAGCGGGCTTTACCATCTGGCCTGCGCCTGCCCGCAGGTCGATCTGGTCCCCGTCTGGATCGACAACCTGAACCGCGTCCTGCCCAAGGGCGCCTTCATCCCGGTGCCGCTGATGTGCAAGGTGATCTTCGGAAGCCCCCTGCGGCTTGATGCGGACGAAGGCAAGGACGCTTTCCTGACCCGCGCCCGCGACGCGCTTCTGGCGCTGCGGCCTGCCAGGGGGACCGCATGACGCCCTTGGCGCAATCGGACCTGCTGACCGTGCTGGCCGGGGTCGGGGGCGTGCTGACCGTCGCCTCGGCCACAGGCTGGGTATTGCGGCGGAAGCTGTCGCCCGATGGCCGCAACGAGGCGATCGAGAACCTGAACGACCGGATCCGCGCCTGGTGGGTCATGGTGATAGCGCTTGGCCTGGCCTTTCTGGGCGGCAGGACGGGCGTCCTGCTGCTGTTCGGCATCTGCTCGTTCGCGGCGCTGCGCGAATTCATGACGTTGACCAATGCCACGCGGGCCGACCACTGGACGCTTGTGGGCGCCTTCTTCGTCGTGCTGCCGGTCCAGTATTGGCTGATCTGGCACCAGCAATACGGCATCTTCGCGGTGTTCATCCCGGTCTATGTCTTCCTGCTGCTGCCCATCGTGTCAGCCCTGCGCGGGGAAACCCGCAATTTCCTGGTCCGCATCGCCGAGATGCAATGGGCGCTGATGATCTGCGTTTATTGCGCCTCGCATGTCCCGGCGCTGCTGAACCTGCGCATACCGGGATACGAGGGGCGCAACGTCCTGCTGATCGCCTTCCTGGTGATCGTCGTGCAGATCAGCGACGTGCTGCAATATGTCTGGGGCAAGCTGATCGGGCACCGCAAGATCGCCCCCGCCCTGTCGCCGTCCAAGACGGTCGAGGGTTTTGTCGGCGGCGCGCTGTCGGCCACGCTGATCGCGGCGGGGCTGTGGTGGATGACGCCGTTTTCGCCGGGACAGGCGGCGCTGATGGGGGCCATCATCACGCTGATGGGCTTCCTGGGCGGATTGGTCATGTCGGCAATCAAGCGCGACCGGGGCGTCAAGGACTGGGGCCACGCCATCGCGGGGCATGGCGGCTTCATCGACCGGCTGGATTCGGTGGTCTTTTCGGCGCCTATCTTCTTTCACCTGACACGATATTTCTGGGCCACGGGATGATCGACACATCGAAACGCCGACCGCTGGCCAGCCGCCAGAGCCGATGGGCAAACCGCGCTGCCACCCGGCTGGCGCAAGCCGGGGTGACGCCCAACCAGATCTCGGTCGCGGGGATGGCGGCGGCGTTGCTTGCAGGCGGCTGCCTGGCTGTTGCGCCCGATGCGGGACCATGGGGGCGGGCGGCGGGCCTGGTCCTTGCCGCGCTGTTCTGCCAGGCGCGGCTGCTGTGCAACCTGCTGGACGGCATGGTCGCGGTCGAAGGCGGCAAGGGCGCGCCCGACGGCCCCTTCTGGAACGAGTTTCCCGACAGGGTGTCGGACATCCTGATCCTTGTGGGTGCAGGCATCGGCGCGGGCGTGCCGGCGCTTGGCTGGGCTGCGGCGGCCATGGCCGTGCTGACCGCCTATGTCCGAGAGCTTGGCGTGACCTGCGGCGCGCCAGCCGATTTCGGCGGCCCGATGGCCAAGCAGCACCGCATGGCGCTGATGACCGGCGCGGCGCTGCTGGCCATCCCCGAACCGCAGGTGCTGCGGATCGCGCTGTGGATCATCGTCGCACTTGCCGGGCTGACGGCGCTCTGCCGGTCGCTGCGGCTGGTGCGGTTCCTGAAACGCGGCCGAGGCTAGGGCGGGGCGGCATTCACCGCTGCGCTGCCTGGGTTTGGCGAAGGCCATCGCCTTCGCCACGCGATGAGACTGCCACCCATGCCGCCGGGCCTCGAAGGCCCGGCCAGCGCCCGCCCCGCCCCCAGGCGGGCGCTGACCTCTCGTGGTCGCGGGATGGCACCGTCTCTGATGGCACCGTCACACGCGGGCGGGGAAGCGGACTGCACCGCTCCTGTAGCCGCTGAATGTCGATCCGCTCTAGCGCCAGATCCAGCTATGCCCCGACAACGCCCCCTGCAGCTTGGCCAACAAGCGCAGCGCGGGGGTGCGCGGGCTGATCCCGTTGCGCAGGCGGTCAACGGCGACCTCGACGGGGCAAGGCAGGCCGGTCACAGGGTCGCGATAGCGCGGATAAGCGATCAGGCAGGCGTGGACCAAACCCGCCAGATCGGGACGCGCGCGGCGGCGCGGCGGGACCGGGCCAAGATCGCGGGTCAGGCCCCAGCCCGCATAGAAGGGCGCGCCGAGGGTCGTAACCGGAATGTCGCGCAACAGCGCCTCGAACCCCAAGGTCGAGGTCATTGTCCAGACCTCATCGACATGGACCAGCAGCATGCTGGGATCGGTGGCGGTCGCCACCTCATCGGCAAGGCCCTGCAGGTCGGCGGGGGCAATGGCGCCGGGGCGCAGGCCCGCCTCGACATCGGGATGGGGCTTGTAGATCAGGTGGGCGCCCGGATTGTCGCGGCGGGCGCGGCGCAACAGCTCAAGGTTGCTGCGTTCCGCGCCCGCGCCAAGCCGGATCGAGGCGTCGTCCTGGACCTGCCCCGGAACCAGGATGCGCCTGCCTGCGCCGGACACCGGGCGATAGCCGCCCCGCAGGTTGTATTTCGACAGCCCCGCCTCCCGGATCGTCGCGATCAGGCGCTCGGCCCTCGGCAAGCCGCCGGGTGGGGGTCCGGCGGCGATCAATCGCTCAAGACGGCTTTCGCGCGTCGGGTCGTAGTAGATGCCCAGATCGTCCGCCACCAGCGACAAGGGCGGCGTCAGGTCGGCGCCCAACCCACGGGAACGCAGAAATCCGTCCTCGACCCGGATCGCCTGGGGGACATCATCGGCCTTGCCCGCCCAGGCCAGCGTGACATTGGCCTGGGGCTTGTTCGTGAACCGCACCCCCTGGCCGTCACAAAAGGCGCGCGCGATGAAGGGCCGTTTCCACAGCCGCATCCCATAGGCCAGATGGCCGTCCCGGTCCTGTCGAAAGGCCCTGGCCTCAGCCTCCAGCTGATCCACGGCGCCTTCGAAATCAGTCAGGCGGTCGCGGCAGGGATCGTACCAGACCGGCGCAAGAAGGTGGCTTGCGGCAAACAGCGTCTCGGCCAGGGCAGGACCGCGACGGCCTGGGGGCAGGGGAGCCTCGTCCTGCGACAAGCCCCAGCCGGCATAGAAAGGCTGCCCGAACAAGCGTGGCTTGTGTCCGGCCAGGATCGCCTCGTATCCCATCTGCGAACTGAAGGCATAGACGGCATGGGCATTCTCCAGCAGCGCCCAGGGCGAGATCTCCTGGTCGCACAGCATGTCGCCGGGGCGCAGATCGTCTGCGCCCAAGTGACCGGGGCGCAGGCCGCGGATGGTCTCGGGGTGGCTGCGCAGCAGGACGGGGCGGCCGGGGTGTTCACGGCGGGCGGCGGCCAGCATCGCCAGAAAACGGCCGCGCCCGGCCCCCATCAGCGACGCATCGCCGCGCGTCTGGTCGATCACCAGGACATAGCCAGGTTCCGGGGCGGACAGGTTGGGGCGGTGGGCGTTGTATTTCGACAGATCCAGCGCCCGCAGACGCGCGATGCCGTCGCGCGCACGCTGTTCGTGCCCGGTTGTCGCGCCTTCGACGACCAGCCGCTCGATCAGCGAGGGGCGGGAAGGGTCGAAATGCAGCCCGACCGGGTCGATCAGCAGGCCAATGGGTCCGCGTCGGGCGATATGGCCCCTGGCCCGGCCGGGCAGGATGGATCGCAGAAACGCGTCCTCGACAGCCACCAGCGGAACGCCCCTGCGCGCCGCGACGGCGCGGCCCCGCCATGCCGTGGGACTGGCGCCCCAGATGGCGACGGCGTCCCCGGGGCCCGGCAGCCCAAGCCGCAACTCCCAGCCCGACAGTTGCAGGATGCGCCGAAGCCGGGGGGCGCGCCAGAAGCCGCCATTATATGCGAAAAGCCGCCGGGCGTGGTTGCCGGCGGCCTTGTCCTTGCCGGTCATCCGTCCATCACTGCGTGATGTTGGAAACCGAGTTCGCGGTGCTGATCGGGCCGGTCAACGATGCCAGCCGCTTCTGCCACTGAACATAGGGCGCCTCGGTCACGTAAACCGTGTCCTCGTCCCGGATCAGGAAGTCGCGAGCCAGGAACAGCCCGTTCGGCCGCGTCAGGTCCAGCACATAGGCGATGCGCTGCGTGCCCCGGACCGTCTTGCCCAGCACCCGCGAGGCGACCGATTCCGGTTCGTCGCGCAGGATGAAGACACCCGTGGGATCGGCGAGGTTGGAGTTCAGCCCCCCCACCATCGCCACGGCCTCGACCGCGTTGATCATCTCGTTGCCCAAGGGAACGCGGGTCTGGCCGCCAAGGGCGCCAAGCGCGGTGAAGCTGCGCTGGTCTTCCTCGACCAGGATCACGTCGCCGGGGCGCAGCGCGATGTCGTTGCTGGCGTTGGAGTAAAGATCCGTCAGCCAGACCTTGCCCGTGTCGTTGCCGCGCTTGACGGTGATGACGGCGATCTCGGGCTCGATCGACACGCCGCCCGCACGCGCCAGCATCGACGACAGGTTGCGGGTCGGGCGTTCGATCGGATAGACGCCCTGCGCCGAAACCTTGCCCATCACCGAAACGGTTGCGCCATCGCCCGCGACGCGCGCCACGGTGACCTGCGGGTCGGGCGTCTGCGTGGACAGCCGGTCGGTGATGATCTGGCGCAACTGATCGGGCGTGTTGCCGGCGGCGCGCACCCGGCCCGCATAGGGCACGAAGATATAGCCGCCGCTGTCCACCTGGATTTCCTGCAGCGCGGTCGAGCTGGAGCCCAGCGAGGTCAGCAGGCCGTCATCGACGTTTTCCCAGATCGCCAGGCCCAGCCTGTCGCCCGCCCGAATCTCGTCCGCGCCCACCTGGCCCGCGCGCAGGAAGCTGTTCGAGAAGCCATAGGCCGGGGTGAAGTTCGTGGCGCGGGCGACGTGATCGTTCACGTAGATCACATGCGCGTTCCCGCCCTTTTCGACGGCGCCCGAGTAGATTTCGTTCTTGCTTGGCCCGGACCTCGGCAGGCTGCAAGCCGCAAGCAATGCCATCGCCGCGATCATGACCAGGCGCATGGCCCGGCCCGCCGCCGGACGGACAGGGGAAAGCTTCACTGTCACCTAACGAAACTCCTGTTCCTTTTAGCCCGGACTTGCCGTCCGGTTGTGCAGGCAATCTACCTTGACCCGCAGCCGGGCGCCATAACTTCGTGCACCCTAGTCCAGAAGTTCGCCGATCTGCTGGCGCCGCTGGAAACGGCCGACGGCCAGGGCTTGGTACGGATCCTCGGGTGCAAGGATCAGATCGGCCGCCAATCGCAACGCATGAGCACGCGAGCGGCGCGAGTAAAAGCCTCCGGGCACCTGGCTGGTTTGCAGCAGATAGTCGCGGAAGGCGCGGTAGGACGCGGTGTCGGGCTGCCGGGGATGGGCGAGGAATTCGGCCAGCGGCTGGTCCGAAACCAGGCCCGGTTTGCAATAGACTGCGGATCCCAGGGCCTTGACCGGCAGTCCGCGCCACAGCGCCTGCTGGGCCGCTGTGGAATTCACCGTGATGACGGCGCGGGCATGGGCCAGCATGTCGGCCAGCTTGCCGCCGCGGAAGTAGTGCACACGGTCGGCCACGCCGTGCCTTGCCGCAGCCTCGCGGATAGAGCGGCGGTTTCGGGCACGCCCATCCTCCAGCGGATGGGCCTTGAACAGCAGGTGGTGATGGCGGGGCGCCGATCTGGCGAACTCGGCCACGACATCCTCGACAAATTGGCGGTTGGTGTCGAAGGGCGAATGCCCCTGCAGGTTCGAATCATGTTCCAGTTGCATCAGCACCAGCAGGTAGGGATCGCCCGACAGCCGGAAGCGCCGCCATTGGACCGCCCGCGTGGCCGAGTGGAAGGGCGTCAGGATCAGGCGCCGGAGGTTCAGCCGGAATTCGTCGAAGACCGGCAAGGCGCGGTGGCTGGTGAACTGCCGGTATCGGCGGTTCGCGACCAGGACAAGGAAATGGTAGAACGCGCCATAGAACTTGTGCTGGCGCATGTCGCCCCATTTGGCGGGCGGGCGGCGCACCTCGGACGCGGTGTCGCGCAGCATGGCGCGCATCTCCGGCAGGGAAATGTCCAGCAGCGCCGAATGGCCGTTCGATCCGCCGCGTTCGTAGCTGATCCAGTAGGGGCGGAGGTATCCTTCCTCGAAGACGTGAAGCCGCAGGCCAAGCGATTTGGTCGCCGCGCGGGCAGCGGCATGGATCGGGCGCACATCGCCATAAAGGACGATGTCCGTCACGTTGCGTTCGGCGATGATCCGCGCCAGATGGGCAGGCCATTGGGCGCTGCTGCCTTCATGCCGCAGCAGATGCGCCTTGTCGGACCAGAAGAACTCATCCCCCGCATTGAAGGCGCAGCGCCAGACCTGCGCGCCCGACGCCCGGAGCAGCCTGCCCAGACGGTCGAAGAAAGGCCCGTGCGGCCCCTGCAGCATCAGGAAAACGCGCTGCCGGGGCAATTCGGTCCTGTCCAATCCTGAAGGCGTGAAGTCGTGACGATCCTGGGACACGCAGTGCATCCTTGCGGGGGTGTTATGCGATAGCCTGTAATACAACCAGAACGATATGAGCCAGACAATAATGCCCTGCAACCTTGCACCGCCCTATGCTATCGCCTAGGTCTGGGCAAGAAAGGGATCTTCGCGTGTTTACAGGCATCATCACCAGCATCGGAACCGTTCTGGCCGTCGAAATGCGCGGCGACATGCGCGCCCGGATCGGGTGCGACTATGACATGGGCACGGTGGACATGGGGGCCTCGATTGCCTGCGACGGCGTGTGCCTGACCGTGGTGGACAAGGGGCAGGGCTGGTTCACCGTCGATATCTCGGCCGAGACGCTTTCCAAGACGAATATCGGGGCGAACGGCTGGGCGGTGGGCAAGCGGCTGAACCTGGAACGGGCCTTGCGCGTCGGCGACGAACTGGGCGGCCACATCGTCAGCGGCCATGTCGATGGCGTCGCCCAGGTGGTTGGCCTGCGCAACGAAGGCGACAGCCTGCGCCTGACCTTCGAGGCGCCCGAAGCCCTGGCGCGCTTCATCGCGCCCAAGGGGTCGGTGGCGCTGAACGGCACCTCGCTGACCGTGAACGAGGTTGCGGGCAATCGCTTCGGCATCAACCTGATCCCGCATACCCGGCAGGTCACCACCTGGGGCGAGGTTGAGGCAGGCGACGCCGTCAACCTGGAGATCGACACCCTGGCCCGCTATGTGGCCCGGCTGGCCGAGGCCTCGGTCGTTTCGGGGACTTGACGCCCCGCCGCTTTCCGTCCATTGCAGCCGGTCTTTGTGCAGGGCCCGATTCATGAACGCGAACGACGACAAGTCGAAGGACAAGCGCGCCGACCGGCGTGCCCTCAGCAGCGGTGCGCGGCTTTATGCGGTGCAGGCGCTGTACCAGATGGAGGCGGCCGGCCAGTCCGCCGATCGCGTCATGCGCGAATTCGAAATCTATCGGCTGGGCGTCGAGAACGAGGACGGCCAGTACCTGCCGGCGGACGAAGCGCTGTTCACGCGCATTGTCGATGCCGCGGTGAACTGGCAGTCGCGGATCGACCAGGCGACCGACCGCGGCCTGGTCGCCAAATGGCCCATCGACCGCATCGACCCGGTGCTTCGCGCCGTGTTCCGCGCCGCCGGGGCCGAGCTTGTGACCCCGCAGACCCCGCCCAAGGTCGTCATCAGCGAATATGTCCGCCTTGCGGAAGCCTTCTTCCCGGAAGGACGCGAGGCGAAGTTCGTCAATGCCGTCCTTGACCACGTCGCGCGAGAGCTTCAGCCCGAAGCGTTCTGACGCGGATCACCCCTGCAATCCTGACACGGAAATCCTATATTCCCCGTGTCAGGAAACATGGGGTGCATCATGCCCACGATGATTCGCGTCTATATTCGCAGCGGCCTGATCGGATTGCTGCTGGCCTGCTGCTTCGTTGCCGCGCTTCTGGCGCTCGACATCGCTCATCTGCGCCATCTCGTATCCAGCAGCAGCATCGGCTGGCTGGCCGTCGTCATGATGGTCATGTTCAACACGATCGTCTTTGCCGGTGTGCAGTTCGCCATCACCATCATGGGACAGGCCGAAAAACAGCCGCCGCCCGACCGGGGCAAGCGGGTGTCCCGCATCCGGCAACTCGCGGCGGTAAAGGCTCCTGCAGTGGAAGGGCGCAAGCGCTGAAGCGGCACAGGATGCTACCAGGGCGCGAATGAGTCTGGGAGCGTGTCCTTTCTGCAACAAATCAAGGCGATCAGGCAGCCGAAACGGCTGCCTTTTTTGCAGGCAGTCACAGGTTTGTTTCAAAATGACAGCTTTGCAGAAGCAGCATGCACCCGCTGAAATTCTCAGTAAAAGTGTCTGAAGTCAAAAAGTTAAAATAAGCTCGTCTTGGTTCCATACGCCTCGATCAAACCCATGTTTCAGCGGATTTTTGCACACAACGCAAATGTCACGCTTCTCTCCTTTTCATGGCAGTCCAAGACCTTCTTCGAGGTGCTTTGAACCCGGACTGCATCGGATTACTTCATATTCCGCAGAGATGCTCTGGCGACCGTCAGGCCCCAGAACAACAAGAACTCAGCTCGTGAGGAAATTATGAAAAAAGCTACGCTGCTGACCGGCACCGCCGCGCTGATGGCCGCCCTTTCCGCCCCGGCTTTCGCCCAGACCGAGATCGCGGCTGGCGCCGACGCGACCGGCATTTCGGCAATCAACGACCGCATCATCGATGTCGAGGATGCCGTTCAGGACGATTTCGACCGTGACAACGACGACGCGCGCTTCGGCAACCCGGACCGCCGCGAAGGTCTTTTCGGTTCGGTCGCGCTGACCTATGCGGGCAACACCGGCAATGACGAAAGCCAGGACTTCTCGCTGGCTGGCCGCGTGTCGAACAACGCCGGACCTTGGCAGCAGTCGATTGGCATGCTGATCGAATTTGGCGAAGATGATGACGGCGACAAGGACAAGGAAGAAGTTTCGGTCATCTATGATGGCGCCTACTACTTCAATGACCGCTTCTATGCCTTCGTTCTGGGCCGCTTCAGCATCGATGGCCTGGCCAATGCCGAACAGAATGACGGTGACGACCTTGATGATGTCCGCGAGAATCTGGACAGATTTGCCCGTGATGGCTTCATCGGCGTGGGTCCAGGCTATCGGATCATCAACACCGACACGACCGCTTGGCGTGTTCAGGCTGGCATTGGCTACCGTTACACCCAAACCGGCGCCCAGAGGGTCGGCTTCGATCTGGAAGATACCGATGGCGACGGCGATCTGGAGCGTGTTGCCGTTGAGGATTCGTCGGACAGCGGCGTCGGCTATATCGTGTCGTCGCGCCTCTACCACCGCTTCAACGACATGGTCTTCATCACCAACGACACCGATTACCTGTCGTCGGAAGATTCGGATGACGTGATCACCAACCAGTTCGGCGTGAACTTCAAGATGTCGGACCAACTGGCGACCCGCATCAGCTATACCACCGAATACCAGGAAAACCGCGAAATCCGCACGGACAACACCCTGGGCGTGTCGGTCGTCTACGGCTTCTGATTTCCCTCCCTCTGGTCAGAAGCGAACTGGAAAGGGCGGCCCGCATGGCCGCCCTTTTCGCATGAAAAAACCGCCGCTGCCGGGGCAGGGCGGTTGGATCAGGTGGCGGGAACCGCAGCGACCGCGGCAGCACGAGATTTCCCGAAAGCCTGGATTACCAGGTGGGCGCCGGGTAACGAGACCAGGGTCACGCCAGAGCCAGCCCCCTCGGAAAAGTTATAGGCCAGTGGAAAAATGGCCGCTCGCGAGAAGAGCAGAAACCCGCCTGACCAACCAGATAAGAAAGCCGCCCCCGCATTTCAAGCGGGTTGAGGGTGTTTCCCCTTCGTTCTATGGTGCGGCGATGGACCAGCCTGACCCGACCCTTCCCGCCATGCCCGGCCAGCGTCTGGCGCGGGGCGTGTCCCGCATGTTGCGCAGCATGGACCATGCCGTGCTGACGGAATTCGTGCCCAGCAGGGGGCTGCGGGTCGATGTCATCAGCATGGGCCCCAAGGGCGAATTCTGGATCGTCGAATGCAAAAGCTGCCGCGCCGACTTCACGGGCGACCGGAAATGGCAGGGCTATCTGGAATGGTGCGACCGCTATTTCTGGGCGGTCGATTGCGATTTCCCGTCCGAATTGCTGCCGCCTGATACTGGCCTGATCTGCGCCGACGCCTATGGCGCAGAAATCCAGCGGATGGCCCCGGAAACGCGGCTTGCCGGGGCGCGGCGCTCCAGGGTCATGCGCGATTTCGCCCGCTGCTCGGCCCTGCGCCTGCAAGGCCTGACCGACCCCGAGGCCTTCAGCGCCGCGGCTTTTTAGGCTTCCCGCCTGTCTGGCCCATCTGCCGGGCCGCTTCGGCGGCAGCCAGCAATTCCTCGGCGATCTCGGTGGCTTCGTCAGGGTCGAAGTCCAGGGGCAGGTCGATCCCTTCCGCCTCGACATAGATTCGCACCATGCCCTGGTCGGTGGGACCGATTTGCAGATTGGCTGCGATGTCGCTCTGGCTGTTGATGCCCATGACCCTTGTCCTTGTTCTGTGATTGCTTTCTGTATCGCGCGTGCAAATTCCCGGCAAGACAGGCTTGCAACCCGCTCCAACCGGCGTTACAGAACGCATCCGTGCCGCCTTAGCTCAGTTGGTTAGAGCGCTAGATTGTGGATCTAGAGGTCCCCCGTTCGAGCCGGGGAGGCGGTACCATCCCCCTAAGCCATTGCCGCGCCGATTATTCTTCCTGAAGCGGAACCTGGATGTTTTTTCGGGGTTTGATCCCTGATGGTGACAATCACACCGGAGGACATCAAGATGGCTCAAAACAACAACCCTACCGCTGACAACATGAAGAAAGACGCGGCCGCTGCCGGGCAGCAGGCCAAGAACGACCTTCACGAAGGCGCCAAGAAGGTGGGCGAGGATATCCGCGACACGGCGGACAAGCTGGGGAACAACTCCAATATCGACAGTCTCAAGGAACGCGGCGCCGAGCTTGCACAGAACGCCCGTGATACTGCGCAGGACTATGTGGAGCGTGCGCGCGAAGTCGGCAGCGACTATGCCGGCCGCGCCAAGGCCGAGGCCGAGCGCCTTTATGAGCAAGGCCAGCAGCGGGCGTCGGACCTGACCCATTATGCCGGCGAACGCTATGACGAAGTATCCGAAATGGTGCGCCGCAATCCTGCGCAGGCCCTGGGCATCGCCGCCGGTGTCGGCTTTCTTGTCGGCCTGATTCTCGCACGTCGCTGAGGTTTGCCATGTTCGACTATGCGCAGCGTCTTCAACTGGCACTCAAGGACACGGCGCGCAGGTCGGCGATGAAGGCGGTGGCAGGGGTCATCCTTGCCATCGCCTTCGGCTTTCTTGTCGCTGCGCTTTGGTCGTTCCTCGCCCATAACCTTGGTTGGGGGCCAGCCTTGGCGTCACTGGCGATCGGCGTGCTGTTCGTCTTGGTCGCGGTGATCCTGCTGGTCATGTCGAAGCACACCAAGCACGAGATGCCCACCAAGGAAGATCTGCGCAAAGAGGTCGAGGCGCGGGTCAGTCTTGCGGCCGAAGCAGCGGCCGACAAGGCGCGGGCCGAGGCGGACCGGCTGATGGACATGGCGGGCAACAAGGTTGCCTCGCTGATGGACGACGCCACCTATCGCGCCAACAAGCTTGCCAACGACACCGAGCAGCGCGTCTATGGCGCGGCCCGCAGCGCGGCAGAAGCGGTGGGTTTGACGGCGACCAATATCAACACCGTACGTTCCAAGGTCCAAAGCGCGAACGAAACCCTGTCCCGCGCCAACAGCAGCAATGCTGCCAGCATCGCCAAGATCCTGGGGGCCTTCGCCGTCGGCATCACCCTGGCTGCAAAGCTGAAAGAGGGCAGGGATCCCGACCCTTACGAAGACGACATCCTGTAAAAAGCAGACGGGCCGCGCGATGCGGCCCGTTTCTTTCAGTCTTGCCATCGGTTGAATCAGGCGTTCGCTTCACGGATTTTATCGGCAGCCGCCTTGTCATAGCTGACGCCCTTCTGGTCGAACAACTGGTCCAGTTCGCCGGAAAGCGTCATCTCGGTCACGATGTCGCAGCCGCCGACGAACTCCCCCTTGACGTAGAGTTGCGGAATCGTCGGCCAGTCCGAGAAATCCTTGATGCCTTGGCGGACCTGGTCATCCGCAAGCACGTTCACGTCGTGATAATCGACGCCCATGTAGTTCAGAACCCCGGCAACCCGGCTGGAAAAACCGCATTGGGGCATTTCCTTCGTGCCCTTCATGAACAGCACGACATCGGCCTGATCGACCAATCCTTGAATTTTTTCAGTTACTTCGGTCATTTTTGTCATCCTGTTTCCTAGGGTCTGGCCAAGGGCAGGGGCCTTAGTCAGGGGCCTTTGTCGTCAGCGCGAGGGCATGAAGTTCGCCAGCCTTGCCATCCATCTTGCCTTGCAACGCTGCATAGACTGCGCGCTGCTGCTGGACGCGATTCTGGCCCCGGAAGCTCTCGTCGATCACCTCGGCTGCATAATGATTACCGTCGCCTGCAAGATCGGTGATGGTGATCTGCGCGTTAGGGAATGCAGCTCGGATAAGGGCTTCGATGTCATGCGCTTCCATGGCCATGGGACTGTCCTTCTGCCGTTGCCATCCAGATGTAGGGGAAGCAGGATAGACCCGCAAGGCCAACAAAAACGGCCGCGCAAGTTGCACGGCCGTTTCAATTTTTATCGGATCAGTTTGCCGTCGCCGCGCCGACAGTGCCGCCGACCACGGCCCCGGCAGGGCCCGCAATAACTGCCCCGCCAAGGCCTCCGGTCGCGGCGCGCTCGGTGGCCGTATTTCCGCAAGCCGCCAGCCCGAAGATGACGCATCCCATCAGACTTGCCGTCACTAAAGTTCGCATCAGGTCATCCTTTCTGCCGCCAAGACATGCCTTCATCTCACGAAAGCTTGAGACAGTGAAAAGTTCCGAAGAGAAGTTCGGGTTCTCGAAGGGCTTTGCTATGGAAGTCGCATTTCAGGATAGCGCGTCACCCTGGGTCGATAATGTTGCAACCAAGTTGGAATGTCCTCGGCTGCGCAAAGCAGAAATGTCTCACCGTGGGGGGAAGCATGGCCGGGCAGGGCGGAGAGATCCGCCATCGCAGCCCTGACCGGCCATGCGTTCAGAGCCGCAGCTTTCGACGTTCCTTTGGCGAGTAGAAGGCGCGAATGCCGTCCGTTTCGACACGCCTTTCGAAATCCCGCCAGGCAAGACCATCAGCAAGACAAGGCGGGCTGTCCGAGATCGTCAGGGTGCCGAACGCGTTCATGACCGACAGCACCCAGCCAGGGTGGATCGAGGTCCGGCAGATCTCGACAGAGAACCGGTGACCGTCGATCAGCACGTCCTGTGCCAGATCCGAGAAGATGATCTCCGGCTCAGCGCTGTCTGCCATGTTCTTGCCCCGCTTGCTCGATCAAAGCACAGGGTATCACCGCAACTGGGCCAGGGAAGCGTCATTCCAGGGGTGGAGCGGCATGCGCCTTTGCCTTGCGGTCCGCCAGCGAGTTCCAGCCGTTGTTGCGGCGTCCGGTGGGCGTGTAGCGGGTGCGTTGCTCGGCCCGTCCGGTGCACTTTCGGAGGAGCCTTGTCCTGCTCGGCCTTGATGTATTCCAGGACCGCGCTCAGATGCTTGTTCTCGGTGATGGCGGCATGGGTCACGCGCTGATCCTTGTCGAAGACGGAGTAGGGCAGCGAGACACCTTTCCAGCGGAATTCCAGTCGGCCGTCCGCGAACACATAGCGCTCGTCACGATAGCAGAGAATGTCGCGCAGCCGATCGGGTTCGACATTCAGCGGCCGATGCAGGTTGTCCGAACGGCGGGGCAGCTTGGCAAACTGCGCGTTGTGGCACGCCATGAAGCCGGGAAGAAAGGCGTTAGCGGCTTCCCTGTCGGAGATGCCGGCCAGCCGCAGTTCCTTGACCAGGCGGTCCTGCAGGGTGCGGTTGGCGCGCTCGACGCGACCTTTTGCTTGCGAGGAGTTGGCGCACAGGATCTCGATGTCAGCTCGTTCAAGGCCCGGCCGAACTGGGTCATCCCATAGCCTGTCCTGGCATCTTACTTCGGCACCCGGAACACGGTGTGCTCATCGGAGTAAAAGGCAACGGGACGGCCATGGAGCGTCAGATACCGCTCCAAGGCTCCGAAATAGCTGAAGGTGCTCTCGGAACGGACGAACTCCAGGTGCATCAGGGTGCTGGTGGCGTCATCGATGAACACCAACAAGGTGCAAGCCGGCCCGCGACCTTCAAACCAGCGATGATCCGAGCCGTCGATCTGGATCAGCTCGCCAAGGCACTCCCGGCGCAGATGTGGCGGGTGAAACGTCCAGGCGCTGCTTGCGCGACAGCCACAAACCCGCATCCTGCATCCACTTGCGCAAGGTCTCCCGCGACACCGTCAGCCCGTGAAGCTCCGCCAGCTTCTCGGCCGCCAATGTCGGGCCGAAGTCGGCATAGCGTTCCCGAACAAGCGCCGTGGCAGCCTCCCGGATCGTTGGGTCGATCCGGTTGTTCGATGCCGACCACGCGCCTGGTGCCGGATCGCCGCCGGGCCATCAGCCCCAAACCGCTTCAGCAACCGGTGAACCTGTCTGCGGCTCAGCGCGCCAGAACATCCGCCGCGGTTACGGCTAACATCTAACCTTGCAGCACTTGGCTCAGAACCTCGACGCGGTTCAGTTCCCGTTCGCTCATCATCACCCATCCCATGTCCGGCTCCCAAGGATCGACACGATGTTCATCCAAGGGAGTGTGACATTCCTGAACTGCAGAAGTGAGACATTTTAAATTTGCGGTGCAGGCTCCATTCTGAATGCACCAGTCCTGCGGGGCAGGGTTCGTCATGGTGCCTC
>NZ_JBDPNJ010000013.1:0-85208 GCF_039770665.1 Paracoccus sp. SSK6
AGGAGCATCAGTCCGGCCATATCGTCGTGGACGGGATCGAGCTGACCAATGACATCAAGAACATCGACAAGGTGCGGTCGGAAGTCGGCATGGTGTTCCAGCACTTCAACCTGTTCCCGCATCTGACGGTGTTGGAGAACTGCACGCTGGCGCCGATCTGGGTGCGCAAGGTGCCCCGGAAGCAGGCCGAGGCCACGGCGATGAAATACCTGGAAAAGGTCAAGATCCCGGATCAGGCGCACAAATATCCGGGGCAGTTGTCGGGCGGCCAGCAGCAGCGCGTGGCCATTGCCCGGTCCTTGTGCATGCAGCCCAAGATCATGCTGTTCGACGAGCCGACCAGTGCGCTCGATCCCGAGATGATCAAAGAGGTTCTGGACACGATGATCCAGCTGGCCGAGGAGGGGATGACCATGATCTGCGTCACGCATGAGATGGGCTTTGCTCAGGCCGTGGCCAACCGCGTGATCTTCATGGACCAGGGCCAGATCGTCGAACAGAACGAACCGCGCGAGTTCTTCAACAACCCCAGGTCGGAACGCACCAAGCTGTTCCTGAGCCAGATCCTGGGGCATTGAGGGTGGCAAGGCCGGGGGTTTCACACCCCCGGACCCCCGTGGGATATTTCCGCACAGAAGATGCGGCTGAAGTTCAGCCCCTGCCGTCCAGGCGCACGAAATCCATCACGCTGCCCTGGCCGGGTTCCACCTGCGCCCAACTGTCCACCTGGAAGTCCACGACCAGGGTCGCGCCGGTGGGATAGCGGCGGAAATCGGGGTCCATCGGCAGGCGCGCGGGCAGCAGGGCCGCGAATTCGGAGATGCCGGGGTTGTGGCCCAGCATCATCACCGTCGGATAGGTCGCGGTCTTCAGGATCGTCAGCATCTTTTCAGGACCGGCGTGATAAAGCCCCGGCTCGATCCGAATGACGGGGCGCACCTCCAGCGGCGCGCCCGCGACCATGGCCCAGGTTTCCTGCGTGCGCGCGGCCGAGGAACACAGCACCTCCTCGGGCTCATAGCCGCGCGAGGCCATCCAGTCGCCAAGCGCGCGGGCCGAACGGCGGCCCCGGTCGTTCAGCGGGCGGTCGTGATCGGCCAGTGCCGGATCATCCCAGGCCGACTTGGCGTGGCGCGTCAGGATCAGCCGTCGATGTCCAAGCGGTGTCATGTGCAGGCAGCCCCCTTGCAAGCCGGATTCGAGCGCAGCCTGCCATCCCGCCGCGCATTCGGCAAGGCGATGCGTGGCTTAAAGCGATGCGCCGCCCTGGCGCAACCCATGCGGGCGCGTACTGGGCGGCGTGGACCGGATCAGGCTGCCCGCGCCATGTTCGGTGAACAGTTCCAGCAGGCTGGCATGGGGCACCCGCCCGTCCAGGATCACCACGGCGCGGACCCCGTCTTCCAGGGCTTTCAAGGCGGTTTCCGTCTTGGGGATCATGCCGCCCGCGATGGTGCCGTCGGCGATCATCTCGCGCACCTGGTCGGGATGGATCTGGGTCAGGACCTCTCCGTTCCTGTCCTTGACGCCCGCCACGTCGGTCAGCAGCAGCAGCCGGTCGGCGCGCAGCGCGCCCGCGATGGCGCCGGCGGCTGTGTCGCCGTTGACGTTGAAGGTCTCGTTATCGGCCATGCCGGTGGCGACGGGGGCGATGACCGGGATCATGCCCGCCTTGTACAGGTCGCGGATGATCTGGACATTCATCTCGATGGGGCGGCCGACGAAGCCCAGTTCGGGGTCGTCCGCCTCGCAGACCATCAGGTCGTCGTCCTTGCCGCTGATGCCGACGGCGCGGCCGCCCGCGTCGTTGATGGCCTGGACGATGCGCTTGTTCACAAGGCCGGACAGGACCATTTCCACGACTTCCACCGTTTCCTTGGTGGTCACGCGCTTGCCGCGCACGAAGGTGCTCTCGATGCCCAGTTTGCCCAGCAATTCGTTGATCATCGGGCCGCCGCCGTGGCAGACGACCGGGTTCATGCCGACCTGCTTCATCAGCACGATGTCGCGGGCGAATTCCGCCATCGCGTCGTCGTCGCCCATGGCGTTGCCGCCGAACTTCACGACCACGACCGCGCCGGAATAGCGCTGCAGATAGGGCAGGGCCTCGGACAGGGTTCTGGCGGTGGCGGTCCAGTCGCGGTTCATGTCTTGCGTTCTCATCCTTGAAGGCCCTTTTTCGACGGGCGGACCCTAGGACGCATCGCCCGATCAGTCCAGACGCGTTCAGTCCAGGCTGGCGATGATCGCGCGCAGGGTCATGATGCCCTGGCCCTTGTCGGATGAGGTGACGACGATCTGCGGAAAGGCGGCGGGGTGTTTCTGCAATTCGGCCTCGACCTGATCGATCACCGGCTTAATGGCGTTCGGCCCCAGCTTGTCGGCCTTGGTCAGCACCACCTGGAAAGGCACCGCGGACTTGTCCAGCAGGGTCATGATCTCATGGTCTACCGGCTTCACGCCGTGCCGCGAGTCGATCAGGCAGAAGGCGCGGCGCAGGTTCGGGCGACCCGCGAGGTAGTTCTTGAGCAGCGCCTGCCATTTCGCGACAACCGCGACCGGAGCCTTGGCGAAGCCGTATCCGGGCAGGTCCACCAGATAGCTCTGCTCGCCCAAGGTGAAATAGTTGATTTCCTGCGTCCGGCCCGGCGTGTTCGATGCCCGCGCAAGCCCCTTGCGGCCCGTCAGCGCGTTGATGAGGCTCGACTTGCCCACGTTGCTGCGGCCCGCAAAGCAGACCTCGGGGCGGTCGGCGGGGGGCAACCCGTCCATGGCGACCACCCCTTTCAGGAAATCGACCGGACCCGCGAACAGCAGGCGCGCGGCCTCGGCGGCGTCCTCATCGGGTTCGGGGGCGACAGGGAAGGCGACCTTCATGCCGTGACCTCATTGCCCAGGGCGATCTCTCCGCCGGTCACGACCTCGGCGAAGATGCCGAAGTCGGTGTGACCGTAAAGGCTTTCCAGCGTCGCCAGCATGTCGATGTCTTTTTCCCCGGTGTCGGTGTTTGCGCTTGTGGCCTCGCAGCGGCCGATATGCTGGGTCACGCGCAACTCCACCCCGCCGATGCTGATGACATGACCGATCAGGTCGCGCTCTGCCCAGGGCTGCCAGCCGTCCACCCACAGGTTGCCGCGCCAGCGGTGGATGCCAAGCGCCTGGCCGGTCTTCGCCTCAAGATCGGCAAGGCTCGCCAGCGACAGGATCGAGATCCAGGGCCATTTCTGGTCGGTCCAGATCGCCGCGCCGCGCACCAGCCGCGTGGGGGCAGGGGCATTGGCAGGCCACAGCGGGCGCAGCCATTCGACCAGCCGGTCGCCGTCGGTCGCGGGGTCGATGACCAGATCGGCTTGCGTGGGCTGGCGCAAGGTCAGCCAGCCATCCGACCACCCGCCGCTGATCGCCTGCACCTGCGGCGAGGATACGCCGCGCACGAAGCAGGACTTGGGCAGCCAGCGGTCGGGTTCCCCGCCAGTCTGGCTGGTTTGGGCGTTCCGCTCTCCGGCTTCGGTCAGCACGGCCCATTCCCGGTCGCCCGGCAGGCGGCGGGTGGCGGTTAGGGTCACGCTCTCCAGCCCTTCCCCGCTGATCGACTTGATCGGGTGGCGGCGGATATGGGCCAGGCGCGCCGTCACTTGCTGTCCTTGCGGGCGCGCGCCGGAATCGAGGCCTTGATGTTGCCGAACAGGTCGGGCCGGTGGCCGTGCATCGACATGATCGTGTATTGCTGCACGCAGGTGATCAGGTTGTTGGTGATCCAGTAAAGCACCAGGCCCGAGGCGAAGCCGCCCAGCATGAACATGAAGATCCAGGGCATCCAGGCGAAGATCATCTTCTGCGCCGGATCCGCCGGGGCCGGGTTCAGCCGCTGCTGGATCCACATGCTGATACCCAGGACGATCGCCAGCGCGGGCAGCGACAGCGAATGCAGCAGCGTGCCTTGCGCGGGCGGCGCGAAGGGCAGCAGCCCGAACACGTTCAGGAGCGACGACGGGTCCGGCGCGGCAAGGTCGCGGATCCAGCCGATCCAGGGCGCGTGGCGCAGTTCGATGGTGACGAAGATCACCTTGTAGAGCGCGAAGAAGATCGGCACCTGCAGCAGCACGGGCAAACAGCCTGCGGCGGGGTTCACCTTCTCGCGCTTGTAAAGCTCCATCATCTCTTTCTGGAACTTCATGCGGTCGTCGCCGGTGCGTTCCTTCAGCGCCTCCATCTGCGGCTGCAATTCCTTCATCTTCGCCATCGAGATGTAGGATTTGCGTGCCAGCGGGAAGACCAGCAGCTTCAGGATGAAGGTCAGGGCGATGATGGACCAGCCCATGTTGCCGATCATGCCATGCAGCCAGTGCAGCACGCGGAAGATCGGCTTGGTCAGGAAATAGAACCAGCCCCAGTCGATGGAATCCACGAAGCCCTGGATGCCGGGGCTTTCCTGATAGCTGTTGATGACCTCCCACACCTTGGCGCCGGCGAACAGATAGCTGTCGGCGTTCAACTGCGTACCGGGCGCGACGGTCTGCATGGGATAGCGCGCTTCGGTCTGGTAGATGTCCCCGCCCTCGGCATATTTCACGACCGAGGTGAAGGCCTGTCCCGGCGCGGGGGCCAGGGTCGTCATCCAGTACTTGTCGGTGAAGCCGACCCAGCCGTTGCCCGTGACCTCGGTCACTTCGGCGCGGCCTTCGCGGTCAACGGGGTCCAGTTCGGTGATCTTGTTGTATTTCAGTTCCAGCAGCTTGCCGTCGGACATGCCGACCGCGCCTTCGTGCAGCACGAAGAAGTTCTGCGTGTCGGGATGGCCATGGCGCGCGATGATGCCGTAGGGCGCGGCGGTGAAGGCCGCGTCGCCGTTGTTCTGCAGGCTGTGGCCCACGGTGAACAGATAGTTGTCATCGACCTGGAAGGTGCGGCGGAAGATCTGACCCGCGCCGTTGTCCCAGATCAGCGTGACCGGCTTGCCGGGGGCCAGCACGTCGCCCGATTCTACCGACCAGATGGTCGAGGGGCCGGGCACCAGCGCCGCATCGACGCCGGGGCCGGGGGTCCAGCCATAGACCGCGTAATAGGGCTTGGCCGCGCCGGTCTGGATCGCATCGCTTGCGGTTGCGGAAGACGGCGACAACAGGCGCACGTTGGGCGAGGCGTCGTCCAGCGTCTCGTGGTATTTCACCAGCAGCAGGTCGTCGATCCGGCCGCCCGCCAGAGAGATCGAGCCGTTGAGCGAGGGCGTCTGGATCTGCACCCGGCCCGCCTGCGGCGCGGCAGGGGCCGCAGCGCCCAGGTCGGCGGGCAGGGTGCTGCTTTCCGGGTTTGCCAAGGGGATGTCCTGGGTCTGGGTTTCCACCGCAACCGGCTGTTCCGTCTGGGCGGGCGGCTCGGGCGCGAAGACCGTGTACCAAACCAGGATCACCAGGAACGACAGCACCGTCGCCAGGATCAGATTGCGGTTGTTGTCTTCCATGCCGTCACCAAGCCTTTGCGCGTCAGTCGCGCCGCTTCAACAGAAGGGGCGCCTAAAGGTCAAGCGGATTTGCCCCCAGGGCCAGCCTCCGCACGGGGAATTGCGATGCGTTACAGATCCCGCAACTGCGGGACATCGTCCGGCGCGGCCGCCCCCGCGCCGGGGAACAGGGCGGCGAAATCGAACAGCTTGGGATCCAGCAGATGCGAGGGGCGCACGTTCATCAGCGCGCGGAACATCACCTGGCGGCGGCCGGGCGTGCGCGCCTCCCATTCATCCAGCAGGCGCTTGACCTGCACGCGCTGCAGCCCTTCCTGGCTGCCGCAGAGGTCGCAGGGGATGATCGGATAGTTCATCGCGCGGGAAAAACGCTCGCAATCGGCCTCGGCCACATAGGCGAGGGGGCGCAGCACGGTCAGGTCGCCGTCCTCGTTCAAAAGCTTGGGCGGCATGGTCGCCAGCCTGCCACCGTGGAACAGGTTCATGAAGAAGGTTTCCAGGATGTCGTCGCGGTGATGGCCCAGCACGACCGCCGAACAGCCTTCCTCGCGCGCGATGCGGTACAGGTTGCCCCGACGCAGGCGCGAACACAGCGAACACATGGTGCCGCCGGGCGCGATCTTGTCGGTGACGATGGAGTAGGTGTCCTGGTATTCGATCCGGTGCGCCACGCCGCGTTCGGTCAGGAACTGCGGAAGCACGGTCGCCGGAAAGTTCGGCTGGCCCTGGTCCAGGTTGCAGGCCAGCAGATCCACCGGCAGCAACCCGCGCCATTTCAATTCATGCAGCACGGCCAGCAGGGTATAGCTGTCCTTGCCGCCCGACAGGCAGACCAGCCAGCGGTCGCCGGGACGGACCATGCCGTAATCCTCGATCGCCGCGCGGGTTTCGCGAACCAGCCGCTTGCGCAGCTTGCGGAACTCGGTGGATGACGGGGCGCCTGCAAACAGCGGGTGGATTTCGCCCAGGTCGTCAGTGTCGTCCAGCATGGGAATGCCTTTCGTGGTCGGGATCGGAGCCCGGCACCGGATCATAGCCCGACCCGCCCCAGGGATGGCAGCGCCCGATGCGGCGGACGGCCAGCCAGGTGCCGCGCAGGGCGCCGTGACGGGACAGCGCATCCAGGGCATAGGCCGAACAGGTGGGCTGGAACCGGCAGCCATGTCCGACCCAAGGCGAGGCCAGCAGCTGGTATCCTCGGACCGGCAGGGCCAGCAGATGGGCCAGCGGGCTCATGGATGGATCTTCCGCAGGGCGATGGTCAAGTCGCGGCAAAGGTCGGCAAAGTCGCGGCTGACAGTCGCTTCGGGGCGGCCGACAAGGACATAGTCCCAACCCGCGCGCGCGCCCTGCGGCAGATGCAGCCGCGCGATTTCCCGCAGCCGCCGCTTGGCGCGGTTGCGCATCACCGCGTTGCCGATCTTCTTTGAACAGGTGAAGCCCACGCGGAACGGCAGCGCGTCACCCCGGTCGCGGGCCTGCAGCAGAAAGCCGGGCGTCCCTTGCCGCAGCGCGCGCGAGGCCGCCAGGAAATCGGCGCGCTTGGCGATGACGGGCGGCATGGACATGCGAAATGCCGCCGTGCCATCATCCTGGGGCCGCGTGTCGGCATCGGGATGGGGCAGGGGCGGCATGTTCACAGCCTTGGGTTCGGCGGGCACGGCCCGCCGCAAGGGATCAGGCCGACAGGCGCTTGCGGCCCTTGGCGCGGCGGCGGTTCAGCACGGCCTGGCCGCCTTTGGTCGCCATGCGGGCGCGAAAGCCGTGACGGCGCGCACGAACGAGGTTCGAGGGTTGAAAGGTGCGCTTCATGGTCAGTCTCCGGGGTCTTGTCTTGCGGGTGGCGGGCGGCAGCGGCAGAATGGCAAATCCCACCCTGCGCGGGAACGCGCCGGTTGTTCGAAGCCCGCTGGATAGATCACGCGGCCTGTGCCGTCAACCGGAAAGGCGGGCGAAATCCGCAACTGGCGCTTTTCCCGCGCGGCCGGAACTGGTGTATGATCACATTCGTTTGATGTGCAAACCGGGGCCGCCGGTCCGAAACCGCGTATCCAACGCGACGACAACCAAGAATCCATGCGACTGAATACGATCTCTGGCCGATTCGCCGCATTGACGATCATCTTCGTCATGTTGGCCGAACTTTTCATCCTGCTTCCTGCCTTGGCAAGCTTCCGCCTCGATTACCTGGAATCGCGGCTGGAGCGGGCGCAGATCGCCAGCCTTGCGCTGCTGGCCACCGACGAATCGCTGGCAAGCGACCTGGAATCGGAGCTGCTGCAGAATGCCGGGGTCTTCAACGTCGTGCTGCGCCGGAACGACATCCGCCAGCTTGTCCTGTCGTCCAAGATCCCCGGCCCCGTCACCCAGACTTATGACCTGCGCGAGGAGGGCGTTCCCCAGACCATCCACGACGCCCTTGGCACGCTGCTGAACCGCCGCAACGAGGTGATCCGCGTGATCGGATCGCCCGTCAACCAGGCGGGCCAGCTGATCGAGATCACCATGGAAACCGCGCCCTTGCGCGCGGCAATGATCGACTATGGCCTGCGCCTGCTGCTGCTGTCGGCGGCGTTCTCGATCCTGACGGCGCTCTTGCTGAACCTGGCCGTGCAGCGGCTGGTGCTGGTGCCGATCCGCCGTGTCATCAGCCACATGGTGTCCTATGCCGAGGCGCCCGAGGATCCGCGCCACATCATTACCCCCGACGCCCGCCTAGCCGAACTGCGCGATGCCGAAACGGCGATGGCGTCGATGCAGAAGACCGTCACCTCGTCCCTGAAACAGCGAGAGCGGATGGCGCAACTGGGCGAGGCGGTGGCCAAGATTAGCCATGACCTGCGCAACATCCTGACCACCGCGCAGATCTTCGCGGACCGGCTGGAGGACAGCGGCGATCCCAAGGTCCGGCGCGCCGCGCCGAAGCTGGTCAACTCCATCAGCCGCGCGGTCAACCTGTGCGAAACGACCCTGGCCTTCGGCAAGGCCGAGGAGCCTGCGCCCACGCTGTCGCGCTTTCCCCTGGCGCAGCTTGCCGCCGAGGTGATCGAGGCCGAGACGCTGGCAAGCAGCGACGGCGCGAAGGTCGAGTTCCTGATGGACATTCCCCCGACCCTGACGATTCGCGCCGACCGCGATCAACTGCACCGCGTCCTGGCGAATCTGGCGCGCAACGCCCGCCAGGCCATCGAAGGCACCGGTCAGCCCGGCACGGTCGAGATCGGCGCCGGAGAGACGGACAGCGACTGGTGGATCCGCGTGGGCGATACCGGCCCCGGCCTGCCGGAAAAGGCGCGGGAATACCTGTTCAAGCCCTTCTCGGGCAGCGTGCGGAAGGGCGGGACGGGACTGGGACTGTCCATCGCGGCCGACCTGATCCGCGGCCATGGCGGGCGGCTGGATCTGGTGCGCAGCGACGCCGAAGGCAGCGAATTCATGATCCACATCCCGCGCGACATGGCGGTCCTGCCGGCCCGGCAGGCGGAGGGTTCGCGATAAAAAGAAAGGGCCGCGCATTTTTTTTGCGCCGCCCCCTCTTGCATCCCCCGGAACAGGCGGATAGATCACCGCCCTACGACGGACCCGTAGCTCAGCTGGATAGAGCACCAGACTACGAATCTGGGGGTCGGGCGTTCGAATCGCTCCGGGTCCGCCACTTCCTCTTCTGAAACCGCAGGCGACGCCGCCTTTAACCCTGCGGGGCAGAGGCTTGGCGGTTGCCTTTCCGTCTGCGGCGCAGGCCGGCCATCAGCATCGTTCCGCTGCCCAGCAGCAGGGCGGCAGGGGGAAGCGGGACAGGGGCCAGTTTTTCAAGCGTCAAGGCCGATATGCCAAAGCCGTCATATCCCGGCTCGACTTTGGTCGAGAAAAGGAACACGGCTTCGTTCACCGCCTTGCCGAAATCGACCGACAGCCAATACAGGCTGGCGTTGCTTTTCTGCGTGGCGATATTCCATATCGGATCCCAGCTTCCGCCATCGTCGAAGAACATGGTGAAAAAGCTGTCAAGCTGATCATGGGCATCCGTCAGCGCGAAGGTCATGGAGGTAAAGGCCTCCTCCGAGCTGACCGTCCATTTCAGATCGTTGATGTCCTGGCTGTCGATCCAGTACTTGCCAAGAGGATCAAAGCGTCCCATGGCATCAGGCGTGCTTGGATCGGTTTTCACGACGACCGAACAGCCGTCGTTGATAACAGCCGCGCCGCCTCCGCAATTGCCGACACGTTCGAAATCGTCAACGGTCAGGTCTACGGGCGTGCCCCCCGCAGGTGCGCCAGGCAAGGCGGTTACCGTTGCAGCCCAGGCTGATGGAGCTTGCAGAAGCGCAATCACCAAGGCACAGCAAGACGAAGAGCATATTCTTGTCGACATTGACCATTCCTCACTACACTCGCGCCCAACAACAAACGGCGCGTAATAGTAACGTAGTAATAAAGAGTGGGTTTTCCCGATAAAAATATCGAGTTGTCTATTTGTTAGGTCGAACAGCTTGGCGATTTGTCAACGGGGAAATTGTAATAATGGAGGCAATTCATTCGCTGGTTGTATTTGAATGAATGCGCATCAAGGACGCATATGATCACCGAATGGAGTTGAAATGATCATGCTATTGTCTTTGCGTGGAAATACGGCGCGGATACTGAGGCGTTCTTGATTTCTGCCGCGACCGCAGAAATGACGACGGCAGAAAACCCGGACTGCGCTCATGCGGTCCGGGTTGGCAAACGCGTCTCAAGGCCATGCTGCTTTCCTTGCGAGGACGCCAAGGAATGGCGGCAGCGCAAAGGGAACGGCGAATCGCCTGGTCCTGTGTCCTAGAACACGCCGGTCAGGTACAGGATGATGATGACGATGACCGGCACGCCCAGCCACCAGGCAACAAGACCCTTCATGGAAACCTCCGAATGCTATGTGGTTGTCAAGCCAACGTCATCTTGCCGCTTGGGTTCCGTAGGCGCGGGCGGGCTTCAGCCGCCGCGGGTCATCCGCTATAGCCGCAAGCCATGATCTATCGCGCCAGTGCTTTCATTGTCGAAGCGGCCTTGCGCCTGCGCGCCATGCCGCGCGGGCAAGAGGCTTTGCGGCACCGTCTGGCGCTGGATCCTGCGGCGCCTGCCGATATCTGGGTTCACGGCGCCTCGGTGGGTGAGCTGACCTCGGCGCGTCCGGTCATCCAGGCCTTGGCGCAGACGCATCGCGTGCTGGTGACGGCCAACAGCCTGACGGGGCGCGACATGGCGGCGGACTGGGGGCTGCCCGCGCGGCTGGCGCCCCTGGACACGCCGGGCGCCCTGGGACGGTTCCTGGATCAGGTCCGACCGCGCCTGCAGGTTACGGTGGAAGGCGAGTTCTGGCCGCTGCGGTCCCGGATGCTGGCCACTCGCGGTATCCCGCAGGCGGTGATCGGGGCGCGCATGTCGCCCCGCTCGGCATCGCGCTGGAGGCGGTTGCCGCGCCTGATCGGGCCGATCCTGGGACGGCTTGCGGCGCTGTCCGCGCAGGATCCCGACAGCGAGGCGCGGCTGCGCGGCCTTGGCCTGCCCGGTCACGCGGTCCTGCCCCGGCTGGATCTGAAGCTGCTGGCGCCTGCCGGGCTCCAGCTGTCGCAGCCTTCGGCGGAACGCGACCGGGTTCTGCTTGCCGCCTCGACCCATGAAGGCGAGGAAGCGGCGGTGCTGGATGCCTGGACGCAGGCGCGCCGCCGCAATCCGGGCCTGCGGCTGATCCTGGCCATCCGCCATCCGCAGCGCGGGGATGAGGTCGCGGGGCTGCTGGCCGGGCGCGGGATCAGCTTTGAACGGCGTTTCACCGGCGGCACCGGGGGCGATGTGCTGCTGGCCGATACGCTGGGCGAGATGGACCGCTGGTATGCGGCGGCGGGGATCTGCTTCGTGGGGGGATCGCTGACCGACCGGGGCGGCCATACCCCGTGGGAGCCTGCCGCCCATGCGAGCGCCATCCTGCATGGTCCCCATGTCGGCAATTTCACCGATGCCTATGCGGCGCTTGACGGGGCAGGGGCGGCGCGGGAGGTCGATGAGGCGACACTGGCGGATCAGGTGATGCGGTTGGTGGCCGATCCGTCCGCCGCGCGCCGGATGGGGCAGGCGGCGCGCCGGGTGCTGGAGGACCGCGCGGGCGATCCCGCCGCCCTGATCGCGCGCCTGCGGGAACTTGCAGGAACGCGGCTCTGACCCGATATAGGGCAGGAAAGGAAAGGGGTTGGACCGATGATCCGCTATGCTTTGCGCTGCGACCAGGGCCATGATTTCGACGGCTGGTTCCGTTCGTCCGAGGCGTTCGAGACGACGCGGGCGGCCGGTCATGTCGCCTGCACGCAATGCGGATCGGCCAAGGTGGAAAAGTCGCTGATGGCGCCCGCCGTGCCGGCGGCCAAGCAGGCCGAACCCGCGCAGAACCCGGTCGAGGCCGCCTTGCAGGCTCTGCGCCAGCAGGTCGAGGCGAACAGCGACTATGTCGGCCTGAAATTCGTGGACGAGGCGCGCGCCATGCACGAAGGCCGCGCCCCCAGCCGTGCGATCCATGGCGAGGCCAGGCCGGACGAGGCCCGCAAGCTGATTGAGGAAGGCGTGCCGGTCGCGCCCTTGCCCTTCATCCCGCGCCAGAAGACGAGCTGATCGCCGGAACAATCGCGGCCATCCCCTTTCCGCCCTTGCGGTTTCGCCCCCCGGCCCATAAAAGCCGCGCCGACAGAAACCCTTGGCTGGAGGCCCGCGATGCCGCTTCTGGTGATGAAATTCGGCGGCACGTCGGTTGCGGATCTGGACCGCATCAGGAATGCCGCCACGAAGGTGCAGCGCGAGGTCGAGCGCGGCTATGACGTGATCGTCATCGTCAGCGCCATGTCCGGCAAGACGAACGAACTGGTGGGCTGGGTGGAACAGACCTCGCCCCTGTTCGACGCGCGCGAATACGACGCGGTGGTCAGCTCGGGCGAGAACGTGACGGCTGGCCTCATGGCGCTGACCCTGCAGGAGATGGGCGTGCCCGCGCGCAGCTGGCAGGGCTGGCAGGTGCCGATCAACACGACCGCGGTTCATTCGGCCGCGCGCTTCGTGGACATTCCACGCGCCAATATCGACCAGAAATTCGCCGAAGGCTTCAAGGTCGCGGTGGTCGCGGGCTTCCAGGGGCTTGGTCCCGACGGGCGCATCACCACGCTGGGCCGTGGGGGCTCGGACACGACCGCTGTGGCCTTTGCCGCCGCCTTCGGGGCGGAACGCTGCGACATCTATACCGATGTGGACGGCGTCTATACCACCGACCCGCGCATCACGAACAAGGCCCGCAAGCTGGACAGGATCGCCTTCGAGGAGATGCTGGAACTGGCCTCGCTGGGCGCGAAGGTTCTGCAAACCCGGTCGGTCGAACTGGCCATGCGCTACAAGGTGCGGCTGCGCGTGCTGTCATCGTTCGGGGACACGGACGAGAATTCGGGCACCCTGGTCTGCGATGAGGGAGAAATCATGGAATCGAAAGTCGTCAGCGGCGTCGCCTATTCGCGCGACGAAGCCAAGATCACCCTGGTCACGGTCGAGGACCGGCCGGGCATCTCTGCCGCCATCTTCGCGCCCCTGGCGGATGCGGGCGTGAACGTGGACATGATCGTCCAGAACATTTCCGAAAAGGATTACGAGGATCATCCGGGTTCCGTCACCGACATGACCTTCTCGGTCCCCATCAACCAGGTCGAACGCGCCAAGCGCGCGATGGAGGAGGCCAAGGCCGCAGGCCACATCGCCTATGACGAACTGGTCGTCGATACCGAGGTCGCCAAGGTCAGCGTCGTGGGCATCGGGATGCGCAGCCATGCCGGCGTCGCCGCGCGCATGTTCAAGGCGCTTGCCGATGAAAACGTCAACATCAAGGTCATTTCCACCAGCGAGATCAAGATTTCGGTTCTGATCGAACGCAAATATATGGAACTGGCCGTGCAGGCGCTGCATGATGCCTTTGGCCTGGAAGCGGCCTGACACAGCCTGACAGCCCGTCCCAGGGGCGGCAGCGGGGCCTATCGCAAAGCAAGGCGGGCCGGCGATGCAAGACCGCAAGGACAGCGACTCTCGCAAGTTGCTGCAAAGGCTGAAGGAAATCCTGGCCGCCCCCGGCGGCGGCCAGCATCGTCTTGACCAGATCACCCACAACATCGCCGATTCGATGGGCACGGATGTGTGCTCGATCTATCTGTTCCGCGATCCCGACACACTGGAGCTTTGCGCGACCGAAGGGCTGCGCCCTGAATCCGTCCACCGCACGCGCCTGCGCCTGGGCGAAGGGCTGGTGGGCCGCGTGGCCCGCACCGGGCGGCATGTGAACACCGCCGACGCCCCCTCCGAGCCGGGCTTCCGCTTCATGCCGGAAACGGGCGAGGAGGTGTTTCCTTCGTTCCTGGGCGTGCCGATCCAGCGGGTCGGCGAAAGGCTGGGCGTGCTGGTCGTCCAATGCCGCGAGGCGCGGCTGTTTTCCGAGGACGAGATTTACGGCCTGGAAGTCGTGGCCATGGTCCTGGCCGAGATGACCGAACTGGGCGCCTTCCAGGGCAGCCAGTCCGACAGCCTGCCGCTGGCCCACCGCTTTCCCCTGATGATCCGCGGCGGCACGGCCCAGGAAGGCGCGGCCGAGGGGCGCGTCTGGCTGCACGAGGCCCGCGTGGTCGTCACCAACCCGGTAGGCGACGATCCCGACCGCGAACTGGCGCGCCTGCACGAAGGCGTGGACATGCTGCGCAGCACCGTCGATTCGATGGTGGCCGCCGCTGACATGGGGGGCGACGGCGAACATACCGCCGTTCTGGAAACCTATCGCATGTTCGCCCATTCGCGCAGCTGGCTGAAGCGGATGGAGGAGGATATCCAGCTTGGCCTTTCGGCCGAGGCTGCGGTCGAAAAGGAACAGTCCGCCGCCCGCGCCCGGCTGGAGATGGCCGCCGACCCCTATCTGCGGGACCGCCTGCACGATCTGGACGACCTGTCGAACCGGCTGCTGCGGATCCTGACGGGGCAGGGCGCCGATACCGGGGCGGAAATGCCCGACAATCCCATCCTGGTCGCCCGCAACATCGGCCCGGCGGAACTGCTGGAATACGGCCGCCGCCTGCGCGGGGTGGTGCTGGAGGACGGATCGGTCGGAAGCCACGCCGCCATCGTCGCGCGCGCCCTGGCGATCCCGCTGGTCATCCACGCCGCCCGCATCACGACCGAGGCGCTGAACGGCGACACGATCCTGGTCGATGGCGACCAGGGCATCGTCCATCTGCGCCCCGAGGAAAGCGTCTACAAGGCGTTCCTCGACAAGATCGCCATGCAGGCCGAGGCGCAGAACCGCTATGCCAGCCTGCGCGCGCTGCCCGCGACGGGCACCTGCGGCACGACGATCCAGATGTACATGAACGCGGGCCTGATGGCCGACCTGCCGTCGCTGGAAGGGTCGGGGGCGGAAGGCGTCGGCCTGTTCAGGACCGAATTGCAGTTCCTGATCCGCAGCCACGTGCCCCGCCGCGCCGAACTGGCGGAGCTTTACCGGCGGGTGATGGACAACGCCAAGGGCAAGCCGGTGATGTTCCGCACGCTGGACATCGGGTCGGACAAGGTGCTGCCCTACATGAAGCCGCAGGACGAGCCGAACCCCGCGATGGGCTGGCGCGCGATCCGCGTGGGCCTGGACAAGCGTGGCATCCTGCGGATGCAGGTGCAGGCGCTGATCCGGGCGTCCGCCGGGCGGCCCCTGCACGTGATGTTCCCCTTCATCGCCGACATCACGGAATACGAAGCCGCCTATCGCATCCTGATGCAGGAACTGTCGCGCGAACAGCGCCTGGGCCATCCGATGCCCAGCGACATCCGCGTGGGCGCCATGCTGGAAACCCCGTCGCTGGCCTTCGCACCGAAGAAGTTCTTCGAGATGTGCGACTTCATCTCGATCGGGGGCAACGACCTCAAGCAGTTCTTCTTTGCCGCCGACCGGGAAAACGAACGGGTGCGGCGGCGCTATGACACGCTGAACTCGTCCTTCCTGCTGCTGTTGCGCCAGATCATCCAGCGCTGCGAGGACGCGCGCGTCCCCCTGTCCTTCTGCGGCGAGGATGCGGGCCGCCCGGTCGAGGCATTGACCTTCGCCGCCCTGGGGATCCGGCGGCTGTCGATGCGCCCGGCCTCGATCGGGCCGGTCAAGCACCTGATCCGCCGCGTGTCGATCACCGACCTGCGCCAGGTCATCGACGAAGGGCTGGATCGCGGCCTTCCGAACCTGCGCCAGCCGGTGACGGAATGGCTGGCCAGCCAATAGGCGGAAAGCCGCAAGGGCGCGCAACGGGCCGTGCCGCATCCTGCCGGGCCGCACCCTTCCGGGCGAGCGCAGGCTTCGGCTTGCGCCTTGCTGCGGCACCGCATCCCCCTTATAGTGAAACAGTTTTTGGCAACCATCACCCGATATGAAACGCCGTCAATTTCTCAACGCAGCCACCGCCCTGGCCGCCGGAGGCTCGTTTGCCGCCGTGCCCGCGCAGGCGCAGACCGCAACGGATCAGGCTGCGCCGGAGGGTGGCGCGGGCGTTGCCCCCCCTGCGCCCGAACCCGCCGTTTTCGGCTTCGAGGAGGTGGCGGCGCTTGCGGCGGAACGTGCGACGCGCGTCTACGAACAGCCGGTGGCCGAACTGGTGGGCAGCTTCGCCAACCTGACCTATGACCAGTATCGGGCGATCCGGTTCCGCCGCGACCGCGACCCCTTCGCGGGCAATCCGCGTTTCGGCATGGACCTGCTGCCGCCGGGGTCGATCTTCTACGAGCCGGTGAACATCAGCGTGGTCCGCGACGGCGTGCCGCAGCGGCTGGAGTTCGATCCCTCCATGCTGGAGTTCGATCCCTCGCAATTCCCCGACGGCGTGGATTTGCAGAACAAGGGGACCATGGGCTGGTCCGGCTTTCGGATGCGGACGATCCTGAACCGGCCCGGCGTGATGGACGAATTCCTGGTCTTCCAGGGCGCCACCTATTTCCGCGCCGTGGCGCGCGGCACCATCTATGGCCTGTCGGCGCGCGGCCTTGCCATCAAGACCGGCAGCCCGGATGGCGAGGAGTTCCCGCTGTTCACCGACTTCTGGATCAAGGAGCCGTCCGAGGGATCGGAGGAGGTCCGCATCCATGCGCTTCTGGACAGCAAGTCGGTCACGGGCGCCTATCAGTTCGATGTCAATCCCGGCGCGGTGTCGATGGTGCGCGTGCGCGTCGCGCTGTTCCCGCGCGTCGATCTGCAGAATACCGGGCTTGCGCCGCTGACCTCGATGTTCTGGTTCAGCCCGGCCAGCCGGCGGCAGGTGGACGATTACCGCCCCGCCGTCCATGACAGCGACGGCGTGCAGATGCACACGGGCGCGGGGCAGGCGCTGTGGCGCACGCTGGGCGCGCACAAGACGCTGCAGATCTCGTCCTTCGTGGACAAGGATCCGCGCGGCTTCGGCCTGATCCAGCGCAGGCGCGATTTCACCGACTATCAAGACCCCGAGGCGCTGTATCACCTGCGCCCCTCGGCCTGGATCCAGCCCGAGGAGAACTGGGGCGAGGGCGAGGTGCGCCTGGTCGAGATCCCCGTGGAAAACGAGTTCAACGACAACATCGTCACCTGCTGGATCCCCAAGGAGCCCCTGACCAAGGGCAAGCGCCATGAATTCCGCTATCGCCTGATGTTTTCGCCGCTGCCTGCCAATGACCTGCCCCTGGCGCGCGTCGTGCAGGTGCGGTCGGGCCGGTCGATCAATTCGCAGACAACGCGCAGCGTCATTGTCGATTTCGACCTGTCGCTGTTCACGGATGCGCTGCCCGAATCCAGGGTCACGACCTCGGCCGGCACCATCGCCCATGCCTATCTGAAGCCGCTGCCGGACCAGGGCGTGCTGCGCCTGGCCTTCGAGTTCGAGCCGGGCAGTGCCACCCTGGCGGATCTGCAGGCGGTGCTGACCAGCCCGGATGGTGTCGTGCAAAGCGAAACCTGGCTGGCCCGTTGGACCGTATAAGCGCCATGGACCGGCCCTCCGCACCCGCGGCGACACTGCCTCCCACCCCGCCCGAAGCGCCGCTGCCCATGCCCGTGCAGGACTTCGGCGCGCGGGCCAGGCAGGCCTTTCCGCGCCAGCGCAACGGCTGGAACGTCTGGATGGCGCGGCTGGTCGCGTTCGGCGGAACGGCCGCCATCGCGGTGACAGGCTTTCTGCAGATGCTGCAGTCCTTCGGCGACAATCCCACGCCGATGCAATGGGCGTTGCTGGTCCTGTTCGTGCCGACCTTTGCCTGGGTCGGGTTTTCCTTTTGCGGCGTCCTGGCGGGGCTGTTCGCAAGCGCGCTGACGACGCCCGACGGGCCGAACGACGCCCGCGTGGCCGTGGTCATGCCGATCTATCACGAGGATGCGGCGAAAAGCATCGGCCTGCTGACCGCCCTTGCGCGCGAGCTGGAACGCGAGGGGATGGCCCACCGGGCCGAGATCTTCGTATTGTCGGACAGCCGCGACCCGGTCATCGCCGTGAACGAGACGCTGGTGATCGACGCCGCGCGCAAGCTCTCGCCCCTGCCGATCTGGTATCGCCGCCGCGTCACCAACGAGGACCGCAAGACCGGCAATATCAGCGACTTCATCCGCCGCTGGGGCGGGCGCTATGACCAGATGGTCGTGCTGGACGCCGACAGCATCATGACGGGCGCCACGATCCGGGCGCTGTCGGCGCGGATGAACGCCGATCCCCGGCTGGCGCTGATCCAGACCATGCCGATCCTGGTGGGGGGCGAGACGATCTTTGCCCGGCTGACGCAATTCGCGGGCCGCGTCTATGGCCCGATGATCGCGCGCGGGGTTTCCGCCTGGTCGGGCGATACCGGCAACTTCTGGGGCCACAACGCCATCATCCGCCTGCCGGCCTTTGCGCAGGCCTGCGGTCTGCCGCGCCTGGCCGGCAAGCCGCCTTTCGGGGGCACCATCCTGTCCCATGATTTCGTTGAGGCCGCGGCGCTCTGCCGGGCGGGCTGGAAGGTGCGGCTGGACCATGACCTGCGCGGCAGCTTCGAGGGCTGCCCGCCGACGCTTCTGGACATGGCCGTGCGAGAGCGCCGCTGGGCGCAGGGCAACCTGCAGCATTCGCGGCTGTTCGGGATGCGCGGCGCGCGCGCGATTTCGCTTGCGCATTTCACCATCGGCATCCTGGGCTTCCTGATGAGCCCCTTGTGGCTGGCCCTGATCCTGGTCGGTCTGGTCCTCTCGGCCACGGTGCTGCTCTCTACGCCCGAATATTTCCCGACCGCCTATCAGCTGTTCCCCGACTGGCCGGTCTTCGATGCCCGCCGGATGCTGTGGCTGTTCATCGCCGCCATGGCGCTGCTGCTGCTGCCCAAGCTGATCGCCACCATCCGCGCCTGGATGCGACCCTTGGCGCGCAATTCCGGCGGTCCGGTCCGCATCTTCGCCAGTTCCCTGTTCGAGATCCTGTTGTCCGCGCTGATCGCGCCGGTGCAGATGCTGATCCAGACGCGCCAGATCTATGAAATCCTGCGTGGCCGGGACAGCGGCTGGAACGCCCAGGTCCGCGCCGGGTCCATGCCCGACTGGAACGTGGTGATCGCCCGGCACTGGGGGCATGTTCTGCTGGGCATCGGCACGGTGGTCGTGCTGGCGCAGTTCTCGCCCGCGCAGCTGATCTGGCTGTCGCCGATCCTGGCCGGGCTGATCCTGTCGCCCGTCACCTCGCGCTATTCCGCAAGCCCGGTCTTCGGGCGCTGGGCCCGGATGCGCGGCCTTCTGGTCACGCCCGAGGAACGCGATCCCCCCGCGATCCTGTCCGATGCGACGGCGGTGGTCCGGTCGATGCCCCGGCCCCTGAAGGGCGCGGCGGGCCTGCTGCGGCTGGGCGGTGACGGCGCGATGATCGACCGCCATGTGGCGCTGCTGCCGCCCGATCCCGACCTTCCGCGGGACAAGCGCCTGCACCGCATCACCGCCGGCGCCAAGATCGCCCATGCCACGACCCGGCCCGAGGCGCTGGATATCCTGACCCGCGACGAGACCGACGCGCTGGTCTCCGACCCCGCCCTGCTGCGGCAATGGAGCGTTCTTCCTTCATGAAGCGGCTCATCGCTCTGGATATGCTGCGCGGCTACGCGCTGGTCTGCATCATGCTGGACCATATGCCGATCTCGGCGCTGCGCCGATTCACGCTGGCGAACTTCGCCATCTTCGACGCGGCCGAGCTGTTCGTGCTGCTGTCGGGCTTCCTGGTCGGCATGGTCTGGCTGTCGGTCGAATGCAAGGAGGGGCTGCGGGCTGCCCAATGGCGCTTCGCCCGCCGCGCCTTCGAGGTCTGGCGCGCCCTGGTCTTTGGCGGGATGCTGATGGCGCTTGTCTCTGCCGGGCTTCTGGCGCTGGACATGGACCACACCGCGATCTGGCACCAATACGCGGTCTGGGTGCTGGAAAACCCGCTGGGCTTCTTCGGCGTGCTGGCCAGCATGTGGCTGCAGCCGAACCTGCTGGACGTGCTGGCGGTCTATGTGATCCTGCTGGCCTCGGTCCCTATCCTGGTGCCGGTCATGCAGCGCCATCCGCTCAGCTTCGCGGCGGGGTCGTTCGCGGTCTGGTGCTTTGCCCCGGTGCTGAACGCATTCGTGCCGAACCACCGGCTGGGCGGTCTGCTGTTCAACCCCTTCGGCTGGCAGATGCTGTTCTTTTCCGGCATCGCCATGGGCCTTTACCGCCAGCAGATCATGCCGGTCCTGATGCAGCACCGGCGGCTCCTGACGATCCTGTCCGCGGGGATGTTCCTGTTCGGCACCGCCATCGTCGTCGCCGCCAAGTTCGGCGAACCCGCGCTGCCCGTCCGCGACGCCCTGCGCCTGATCTATGGCGGAGAGATCGGCAAATGGGATCTGGACGGCACGCGCTACATGGCGATCATGGGCGCAAGCTGGCTAGTCGCCGTGCCCTTGGCGCGGATCATGGACCGGATGGCCGCAAGCCGCCTGGGCGTGGCCCTGCAACAGATCGGCCGGGGCGGGCTGTTTTCCTTCCTGGTCTGCGTACTGCTGTCGGTCCTGGGCGATGCCTTCCAGATGAACCCGGCCGACCAGGGCATCGCGCGCCGCATGGCCGTCGATGTCTGGGCGATGCTGGCGCTGTGGTGGATTTCCGCGCTGTGGCTGGCCTATGGCGCGCCGTGGCAACTGTCGATCCGCCTGAGGCGGCAGGCCAGGGGCTGAAAGCCACCAAGGAAAGCATCGGGGGAAAGGTGGAGGCGGGTACCGGAATCGAACCGGTCTTCACGGATTTGCAATCCGCTGCGTAACCTCTCCGCCAACCCGCCGCCGTCGAGGTTCGCATGGCATAAAGGATCGGCGCGCGGCTTGCAAGACGGGAACGTGCGGCGTTGCCGAAGCCCCGGAATCGTGCGATTAAGCCTTCAAAGCAGCTTGCAGAGGTTCCCCGAGATGAGCGATTTCGCCGCGCGGCGCACCATGATGGTGGACACGCAGGTCCGCCCCAATGATGTCACCAAGTTCCCCGTGATCGAAGCCATGCTGGCGGTTCCGATGGAGGATTTCGTGCCCCCCGCGCGCAGGGCCGTGGCCTATTCGGGCGAGAACCTGGACCTGGGGGAAGGGCGCGTCCTGCTGGAGCCGCGCACCCTGGGCAAGATGATCGACATGCTGGACCTGCAGCCTGAAAACCTCGTCCTGGATCTGGGCTGCGGCTATGGCTATTCCTCGGCGGTGATCGCGCGGATGGTCCAGGCCGTCGTCGCGATCGAGGACAGCGAGGAGATGGCGGCCGAGGCCGAGCGCCGGCTGAGCGAGGCGGGCGTCTTCAACGTGGCCGTCCTGAACGCGCCCCTGCGCGAAGGCGCGCCCAAGCAGGGGCCCTATGACGCGATCCTGATCGGCGGCGGGGTCGAGGAGGTGCCGGCGGCGATCCTGGACCAGTTGAAGGAAGGCGGACGGATCGTCGCGCTGTTCCTGGAAGGGGCCCTGGGCGTCGTCAGGATCGGCCACAGCATCGGCGGCCGCGTCAACTGGCGCTATGGCTTCAACGCCTTGGCCCCGCTGCTGCCGGGGTTCCAGCGCGAACGGGGGTTTGCGCTATGATCCGGCTGCGTCGCCTCGCCGGGGTTGCGGCCATTGCCCTGACGGCCCTGGGCAGCCCGGCCATGGCCGAATCGCTGGCCGACACCATGGTCGCGGCTTATCGCCATTCGGCGCTGATCGACCAGAACCGCGCCGTGCTGCGGGCCGCCGACGAGGATGTGGCGATCGCACTTTCCGCCCTGCGCCCGATTGTCCAATGGACTGCAAGCCACACCGTTCGCCGCGATGAAGGGGTGTCGGACTACCTCACCTCGCGCTCGACCTCGCTGCAGATCGGCGCCGAGATGCTGCTTTACGACTGGGGCCGGTCGCAACTGGCCATCGACGCCGCCAAGGAACAGGTGCTGGCCACGCGTCAGGGCCTGGTCGCGGTCGAGCAGGATGTCCTGCTGGACGCCACGGTCGCCTTTTTCGACATCAAGCAGGCGACCGAGCGGGTGGCCCTGCAGCAGAACTCGGTCGAGGTTCTGACCCGCGAACGCCAGGCGGCACAGGACCGCTTCGACGTGGGCGAGATCACCGTGACCGACGTGGCCCTGGCCGATGCGCAACTGGCGCAGACGCAGGCCGGACTGGCCTCGGCCCAGGGCGATCTGGAGATCGCGCGCGAAGGCTATCTGGCCGCGACCGGGCGCCTTCCGGGCGCCCTGGATGCACCCCCGCCGCTGCCCCGGCTGCCCGCCTCGGTCGATGAGGCCCGCGCCATCGGTCAGCGCAACCATCCGCTGATCGCGCAGGCGCAGCGCCAGGCCGCGGCGGCGGAACTGGGCGTTGCCCAGGCCGCGGCGGAACGCAACCCGTCGCTGTCGGGCAATGTCGCGGCGGGCATCACGCGCAGCCCCCAGACCCAGTTGAACGGAGGGTATGATACGCGCAACAGCGCCTCGGTCGGGCTGACGCTGAACCAGACCATCTATTCCGGGGGCCGTCTGCCCGCCCAGCATCGCCGGGCCATGGCCCTGCGCGACCAGGCGCGGTCGAACCTCTTGAACGTGTCCCGCCAGATCAGCCAGCTTGTCGGCGAATCATGGGCCAATATCGACGTGGCCCGCGCGCAGATCCGCGCCATCGACGAACAGATCGGCGCGGCGCAGCAGGCCTACAATGGCGTCCGGGAGGAAGCGGCGCTTGGCGCGCGCACGACGCTGGACGTGCTGGATGCGGAACAGTCGCTGCTGGAGGCACGCGCGGACAAGATCACGGCGCAAGCCAACCTGCAATTAGCACATTATCAACTTCTCGCTGCTATGGGTCGTCTTACGGTAGAACACCTCAACCTGGGGATTCCGACATATGACCCTTCGCAGTACTACAACGCCGTGCGCGACGCGCCCTACACCAGCAAGCAGGGCGAAAGCCTCGACCGCGTGCTTCGCGCGATCGGACGGAACTGACCTCTCGATCTGCGCACCGATCTGCGGGGGCACCCATGGCTGACCCCCGCTTTTCGCAGAACGCGGCACGCCTGTCCGAAGACATCGGCGACGTACTGTCAGCCATCCGTCGGATGATCGCCGACGACGATGCGCTCAGCACCGCGCGCGACGGTGTCCGGGACGACCGGAATGGTCTGGTCCAGGACGATGCGGGCGAATTCCTGGCCCGCCGCTATGGCGGCAACGCGGCCTTGGCGCGGCAGCTGGTCGGATCGGCAGGGCGTCCGGCCCCGGTTGCGGCCGAGCCGGCCAAGGCGCCGGCCGCTGCGCAATCCCCCATCTGCGCCAAGCCCGAGGCTTTGCCGATGGCCAAGGTCTCCCCCCTGCGGCTCGGGGCCGAACGCCGGATCCAGGAGCCTGAAGCGCCGAAAGCCTCGGGCTGGCGGGCCTGGCTGCGCCCTGAGCCGCGCGAGGCCGCCCGGCAGGTCGCGCCTGCACCCGTGCCCGTGGCGGCCAGCGTCGTGCAAGCGGACCATGACATCGGCGATGATGCCGACGACTTCGCCGAAGCCTTCGACTGGAAGGCCCGGATGCGTCCCGAACTGGACGAACCAGCCCCGTTCGCGGCGCTCAGGCAGGAGCAGCGCCTGTCCGGCTGGACCCTGCCGCCCGAAGCCCCCGCCGCCATCGACACGGTCGCCCGACTGGCCGCCGCTGCCGAAGCCTTCGACGCCGAAATGCAGGCTCAGGCCGGGATAGAGGAAACCGAGCAGGACATCCGCGACCTGCTGCGCGAGATGGTGCAGGAGGAACTGAACGGAGAGCTTGGGCAGCGCTTCTCGGCCAACCTGCGCGCCGTGATCCGCCGCGAGGTCGCCGCCGCCATCGAGGCGCAACTGGATCGGTTCTGAAGCAGTCGGGCAGCGCCGGTCGTGGCGCTGCCCCGCAATCCGGTCAGGCGCGCGCCTTTTGCAGCACCGTGGCCCACCAGGTCAACTCCTCCAGCATGGCCTTGAGCGAGCCTTCCAGATTGCCCTCGATCTCGCTGATCGGGGCATCGGCGCCCAAGGGCGAGACCTTGAAGAAATCGCCCGCCGCGATGTGGACGGCATTGCGCAGCGGCACCATCTGAAGCTCGATCCCGATCAGGCGCAGGTGTTCCAGGGCGCGCGCGCCGCCCAGGCTGCCATAGGCCAGGGCCGCGAAGGGCTTGCGGTTCCATTCCTTGTAGGCCTGGTCCAGCGCGTTCTTCAGCGCCCCGGTGATCGAGCGGTTGTATTCCGCGACAACGAAGACAAAGCCGTCAAGGCCAGCCAGCTTCTGCTGCCAGGCCACCGCATTGGGATCGCTTGACGGCATCCAGAGGTTCGAGGCGGGCTCGTTGAAGAAGGGCAGGTTCTGGTTGCGCAGGTCGATCAGTTCGAAGTCCAGGTCGGGATGATCCTTGACCTTGTCCATCAGCCAGGCCGCAGGCTTGTCGGCAAAGCGCGTGTCGCGGGTGGAACTGATGATGACGCCGATGCGGGGCTTGGTCATGTTCGTTCGTCCTTGTGTCAGGGGGCACGGCCAGTCTAACGCCCTCCGGCCCGCATGGTTCGGCAAATCTGCAGGCAGGGGCGCACAGGCGACCCCGTGTTTTCGCACAACGGCCCTTGCCTGACGGGCACGGGGGTGGTCTATCAATCTCCATGAAAAAGTCCGACAACCCCGCCGATCCGTTCAAGAAGGCCTTGTCCGAGGCGACGCGTGCCCTGGCCGACGACCGGGATCTGAACGTGACCTTCAGCGCCGATCCGTCGGGCGTCGCGGGCGACACGATGCGCCTGCCGCAGGTCAGCCGCCGCATGGGCCGGGACGAGATCGTGCAGGCGCGCGGCACCGCCGATGCCCTCGCAATGCGGATGCGCCACCACGATGCGGCGACCCATGCCCGTTTCGCCCCCGCAGGCCCCATGGCGCGAGAGCTTTACGAGGCCATGGAGACCGCCCGCTGCGAGGCGCTTGGCGCGCGCGACATGCCGGGCGCGCTGTCCAATATCGACGCCCGCATCGGCGCGGATGCCGACAAGAAGGGTTACGGCCAGATCAAGGCGCCTGCCGATGCGCCGCTGGCGGTTGCTGCGGGATACATCGTGCGCCAGGCCGCGACGGGCCGCGCGCTGCCCGCAGGGGCGCAGCATGTGGCCGATCTGTGGCGGCCCTTCGTGGAACAGCAGGCGGGCGGGTCGCTGTCGCATGTGAACGAGGTGCTGGCAGACCAGGCGGCATTCGCGCGCCTGTCGCGGCAGGTCATCAGCGACCTGGGCTACGCGGACCAGCTTGGCGACGATCCCGACCAGCCGGAAGACGACGACGCCGAGGAGAATGCCGAGCAGGACGAGGAAGCGGGCGACAACCAGTCCCGCGACCAGGACGACAGCGAGGATGCCGAGGCATCCCCCGAACGGTCCCAGGAACAGCAGCAGGACGAGCGGCAGGCCCAGGTCAGCATGGACGACCAGTCCGACGAGCAGTTGACCGACGAGGCCGAGATGCCCGAATCGGAAACGCCGCCCGACCTGCCGCCGCCGGTCAGCGAGGCAAGCGCGGAATACAAGGTCTTCAGCCAGCAATGGGACGAGGAGATCCGGGCCGAGGATCTGGCCGATCCGGCGGAGTTGGAACGCTTGCGCGCCTATCTGGACAAGCAGCTGGAACCCCTGCGCGGGGCGGTCAGCCGCTTGGCGAACAAGTTGCAGCGCCGCTTGCAGGCCCAGCAGAACCGCAGTTGGGAGTTCGACAAGGAGGAGGGCGTTCTGGACGCGGGCCGTTTGGCGCGCGTGGTGGCGAACCCGACGACTCCGCTGTCCTTCAAGGTCGAGAAGGACACCGAGTTCCGCGACACGGTGGTGACGCTGCTGATCGACAATTCGGGGTCGATGCGCGGCCGTCCGATCAGTATCGCTGCGATCTGCGCCGACGTGCTGGCCCGCACGCTGGAGCGGTGCAGCGTCAAGGTGGAAATCCTGGGCTTTACCACCCGCGCCTGGAAGGGCGGGCAGTCGCGAGAGGCCTGGTTGCAGGCGGGCCGTCCTGCCCAGCCTGGGCGTCTGAACGACCTGCGCCACATCATTTACAAGGGGGCGGACGCGCCTTGGCGGCGAGTGCGGCCGAACCTTGGGCTGATGATGAAGGAAGGGCTGCTCAAGGAAAACATCGACGGCGAGGCGCTGGAATGGGCGCACAAGCGGCTGGTCCGCCGGTCCGAGGCGCGCAAGATCCTGATGGTGATTTCGGACGGCGCGCCGGTCGATGATTCGACCCTGTCGGTCAATCCGGCGAATTACCTGGAAAAGCACCTGCGCGACGTGATCGCCATGGTGGAGAAGAAGCGCATGGTCGAACTGCTGGCGATCGGCATCGGCCATGACGTGACGCGGTACTACGAACGCGCGGTGACGATCACTGACGCCGACCAGTTGGCCGGTGCGATCACGGAACAACTGGCCGCGCTGTTCGATGCCGATCCGCGCAAGCGGGCGCGGGCTTTGAGCATGGCAAGCCGGCGCGCCTGATCCTGCGGACAGGGGGCCTTCCGCCCCCTGCGGCCGCCCTATGGGCGTCCTGCCCCCGAGGATACTTCAGCACAGAAGATGAGGCAAAGTCGCCCGCAGTTTTGCCATGCCGCCCGGATGCCAGCCAAGCGCGTGCAGCCGGGCGCAATCCTGGACACGCAGGGGTGCCGGATCGGCGCGGGCGGGCAGGGGGTGCGGGCAGCCGGTCAGGGCCTGGACCTCGGCCAGCAGGTCGTGGCGATCCAGGATCAGGTCGCTGCAATTCACCTGCGTGGGCGGGTCTGGCTGGGACAGCAGCAGCAGGATCGCGGCGGCGAGGTCGTCGCCATGAACCTCGGTCGCGATGCGGGGCGGGAGGGGGCGGCCTGCCAGGTAGTCGCTGAACAGGTCGCGCCATTTCTCGGGCAGGCCATAGACTCCGGTTGCGCGGATCGCGGTGCCCATGACGGGCAGGCTTGCCAGATAGACCTCGGCAGCGGCCTTGACTTGGCCATACAGGTTGGCAGGCCGGGCGGGCAGGTCGTCCGGCAGGGCGGTGCCGGGGAGATAGCCGTCATGGACCGCGCGAGAGGACAGGAAGATCACCCGCTCCACGCCATCCCGGACGGCTGTATCGAACAGGCGGCGGGTGCCGTCGCCGTTCAGCCGCAGGAAGCTGGCGGGGTCGTCGCCCTCGCCCCCGCGATAGCGACCGGGGGCATGAGCGAAGGCGCAGTGGATCAGCGCGTCATGGCCGGACAGGTCGAGGGCATCGCCCAGGTGGAAGCCGGTGCTGCGGTCCAGGTGCGTAACCTGATGGCCCGCGGCCTGCGCTGCCCTCAGCACGAAGCCGCCGACGATGCCCGATGCGCCGGTCAGCGCGATCCGCATCACGCGGCGGGCCGGACCTGGGCGGCGAGATCGGGGACCGGATGGCCTTCCGCGATGGCGCGCCACAGGTCGATCAGCGGGCGCAGCAGGTGGGCCTTGTCGTGGTCCTGCCAGGGCTTTTCATATTGGAAATGCAGGATGCGGATGTCCTCCCAACTCCACAGTTCGGGCATGTTGATCCAGACATATTGCAGCATGTTGTGATGGATCGACAGGCCGTGCCAGTCCGGGAAATAGTCCTGTAAAAAGGTCTGGTCGGTGCGCCGCCAGAAGACGCCCGGCCGGTCCAGATGCGCCATCATGGCATGATAGGTGCGGATGTCGGGCCGTGCGGTGAAGACGCCCGAATTCATGCGGTGAAATCCATCCAGCCCGTCATAGACATTGGGCGCGGCGCAGAATTCCGGCAGGTCGAACAGCTTTTCGACCGAACGCAGCACCACCGCGTCGGCGTCGATGAAGACGCAGCGGTCGTAGTCCAGTTGCCACAGCCGCAGCTTGACGAAATTGTCCAGCGGCGTGTGGAAATCGGGCTTGCCGCCGCGGGTGAAGGCCGCGCGGGCGTGCAAGGCGTCGCGGGCATGGGTGCGGTCGAAATGGTCGGACGTGGGCAGCAGGTCGGCCGCGATCAGCCGGGCTCCGTGCGCGCGCAGCCGCGCCAGATGCGCGGGGCCCAAGCCCCGGTGCATCACCACCAGATCGGCGCGCGTGCCGGTCAGCCTCAGGGACCGCAACAGGGCCTCGGCCCCCGGCAGGTAGTCGGGATTGGTCACCAGCGTGACATAGGCATGATCGGATCGGGCGTCCGTTTCGGCCTTCAGCCCCTCGGGCAGGGGGCGGTTGCCGCCGCGCGAGGCGGGGGGATAGAGCGGCGAGATCCGGGTGGTGTCCATCGGGTGTCCTGGGCAGTCCAAAGGTCAGGCGGTGGTTTTGCGCAAGGTTATGGCAGTTTCATGAACCGTTGATGACAGAACGCGGCGGGCTTTGCCAAGGTTCAACGACAAGGCTAACCTGCCCGCCGCAACCAAGGGAATGACCATGAGCCTGCCTGCCGACCTTTCCGACCGCCTGCGTGGCATCCTGGGAACACGCCTGTCCCAGGCCGCCGCCGACCGTGACCACCATGCGCAATCGGAAAGCTTCCACCGCTCGGCCCCGCCCGACGCGGTGGCCTGGCCCGAGAGTGCCGAGGAGGTCGCGGCGATCCTGTCGGCCTGCAACGAGGCGCGCGTTCCGGTGATCGCCTGGGGGACCGGCACTTCGCTGGAGGGGCACGCGCTGCCGGTGCAGGGCGGCCTGTCGCTCGATCTGTCGCGGATGGACAGGGTGGTCGAGATCCGGGCCGAGGACATGCAGGCCACCGTTCAGCCCGGCGTCACGCGAGAGGCGCTGAACACGGAACTGCGCGCGACGGGCCTGTTCTTCCCGGTCGATCCCGGCGCCAATGCCAGCCTTGGCGGGATGGCGGCGACACGGGCCAGCGGGACGACCGCCGTGCGCTACGGCACCATGCGCGACAATGTGCTGGCGCTTCAGGTGGTGCTGGCCGACGGGCGGATTATCCGCACCGGCACGCGGGCGGCGAAATCCAGTGCGGGCTATGACCTGACGGGGCTGTTCGTCGGATCCGAAGGGACGCTGGGCGTCATCACCGAACTGACCCTGCGCCTGCATGGCCAGCCCGAAGAAGTCGCCGCCGCCGTCTGCGCCTTCGACAGCCTGGATCATGCCGTGGAATGCGTCAGCGCCACGATCCAGTCGGGCATTCCCATGGCGCGGATCGAATTCGTCGATGCGGCGAGTGCGCGGGCCTTCAACCTGCATTCCGGCAGCGCCATGCCCGAACAGCCGCATCTGATGGTGGAATTCCACGGCAGCCCCAATGCCGTGCGCGAGGACGCCGCCCGCTTCGGCGAGATCGCGGGTGAGTTCGGCGCCCAGGGCTTCGACTGGGCCACCACCGCCGAGGATCGCGCCCGGCTGTGGCGGATGCGGCACGGGGCCTATCACGCCTGCCTGGCGCTGCGGCCCGGCACCTCGGGGCTGATCACCGATGTCTGCGTGCCGATGTCGCACCTGCCCGCCGCCGTCCACGCCGCCGCCGAGGACATCGCCGCCGAAGGGCTGATCGGTCCCATCCTTGGGCATGTGGGCGACGGCAACTTCCATGCGCTGCTGCTGGTCGATCCCGGCAGCGACGAGGAGATCGCGGCGGCCAAGCGCGTCGCCACCCGCATGGCCGAACGGGCGCTGGCAGTGGGCGGCACCATCACCGGCGAACATGGCATCGGCATCGGCAAGCGCGGGCTGATGGCGGCCCAGCATGGCAAAGGATGGCAGGTGATGGGCCAGATCAAGGCCGCGCTGGATCCCCATGGCATCCTGAACCCCGGAAAGCTGGTGCCCGACAGGAACTAGGCCAGCATCCGGCAGTTTCCTTGCCAAGCCATTGGAGAAAACGCCATGTCCCACAACGACAACAACGCCCAGCGGTCGGCCGGCAGGCACAAGCCCGCGCTGATCGCCCTTGCCATTGCGCTTCTGGCGGCCTTCCTTGCCTTTGTAGTCTTCCGGCCGGGAACGAACGAACAGAACAAAGGGATCGCGACCACCCCGCCGCCCGCCGAAACGCCCATCACCAATGCGGAAGGCACCGACGGTACCGCGCCCCCGGTGGTGTCGCCCGAGGGCACTCCGCAGATGGAGGATGAGGACGTTCGCGGCACCGAGGCGGCCCCGGCCACCGAGAACGCCGCCCCCGCGACCCAGGATGCCCCGCAGGACGCGAACTGACCTGACGCACTCGTGACCGTCACGAACCGGTGACTTTGTCTCACGGCTTTGCGATAAGCCTGCCAGAACAAGATCCGGTTCAGGACGCCACGGGGGCAGGATGAGAGTCTTTTCTAAGCTATTGCTTGGCTTGATGTTGGTGCTGGCGGTCGCGTGTTCGCGCACGCCCGAACGGGGCGGCTATCGCCCGGCGCCTGGTCCGGGCGCGAACCCGCAGCTTGGCGATTCGGCCCCACACGACTGGGGCGGGCGCCACCCTTACGGCCATGCCGTCCACGGCATCGACGTGTCGCGCTGGCAGGGCGACATCGACTGGAACCGCGTCCGCAACGCGGGCATCAGCTTCGCCTTCATCAAGGCGACCGAGGGGGGCGATCATTACGATCCCAGCTTCCACCGCTATTGGCGCGAGGCGGCGAATGCCCGGATCCCACGCGGGGCCTATCATTACTTCTATTTCTGCCGCACGGGGGCCGAACAGGCGCGCTGGTTCATCCAGCAGGTTCCGCGGGAAATCGGGTCGCTGCCGCCGGTCATCGACCTGGAATGGACCCGGTCGCAGACCTGCCCGTACCGTCCCTCGCCAGCCCAGGTCAAGCGCGAGGCCTCGATCTTCATGGACATCGTGGGACGCCATTACGGGCAGCGGCCGATCATCTATACGACGGTCGATTTCTACCGCGACAACCGGCTGGGCGACATGCGGGCGGAGTTCTGGCTGCGTTCGGTCGCCAACCATCCCAGCGTGCCTTACCCCGGACAGCGCTGGGCCTTCTGGCAATATACCGGGACCGGCATCGTTCCGGGCATTCGCGGCAACACCGACCTCAACGCCTTTGCAGGCACGCGCGCGGACTGGGTGCGATGGTTGCAGACGCGCCTGACGCGGTAAGACCCCGCTTCTGGCTGTGGGTCGAGTTCGCGGCGCTCTATATCGGGGCGCCGCTGGCCATTGCGCTGTTCATGCCGGGCCGCCACCTGTTCACGGCGCTGGCCCTGTTCTCGGTCGCCGGGATGCTGCTGTTGTGGCGCACCGGCGGCTTCGGCTGGCGGTCCCTGGTCCGGGGGTGGAGCAGGATGCCCTGGCTGGAGGTGCTGGCCCTGTCCGCCGCGACCCTGCTGGCGGGCACGGTGATCCTGTATTTCACCTATCCCGAACGGCTGTTCGCCATGCTGCGGTCGGGGATGCTGCCGCTGATCTGGGTGTTCTATCCGATCCTGTCGGCGCTGCCGCAGGAACTGATCTTCCGTCCGCTGTTCTTTCACCGCTATGCCGCGCTGCTGCCCCAGGGGCAGGGTGCCATCGCCATCAATGCCGCGATCTTTTCCTTCGCGCATCTGATGTACTGGTCGTCGGTCGTGGCGGTCCTGACCTTCGTGGGCGGCTGGATCTTCGCACGCGCCTATCTGCGCCACGGCTTTCCCGCCGCCTGGCTGTTGCACGCGGTGGCCGGGAACCTGCTGTTCACCACCGGCATGGGCGCCTATTTCTATACCGGCAACGTGGTGCGCCCGTTCTAAGCCGGTTGACTTCCCGCCCCCGCCGGGCTTGATGCACGGCGGATTATTCGGGGAACGACCATGCACGCCTATCGCAGCCACACCTGCGGCGACCTGACCGCCGCTTCAGCCGGCGAAACCGTCCGCCTGTCGGGCTGGGTCCACCGGGTCCGCGACCATGGCGGCGTGCTGTTCGTGGACCTGCGCGACCATTACGGCATGACCCAGGTTCTGGCCGACAGCGACAGCCCGGCCTTTGCCGCGATGGACAAGCTGCGCGCGGAAACCGTGATCCGCATCGACGGCCGCGTGAAGCTGCGCGACGCATCGCTGGTCAACCCCAAGCTGCCCACCGGAGAGATCGAGGTCTATGCCACCGACCTCGAGGTGCTTGGCCCTGCGGACGAACTGCCCCTGCCGGTCTTCGGCGACCAGGAATACCCCGAGGAAACGCGGCTCGCCTATCGCTTCCTCGACCTGCGCCGCGAGTCTCTGCACGACAACATCATGCTGCGGTCCAAGGTGATCCGGTCGATCCGCAACCGCATGTGGGACCAGGGCTTCACCGAATTCCAGACGCCCATCATCACCGCGTCGTCCCCCGAAGGCGCGCGCGACTTCCTGGTGCCCTCGCGCCTGCATCCGGGCAAGTTCTATGCCCTCCCGCAGGCCCCCCAGCAATTCAAGCAGCTCATCATGGTTGCGGGCTTCGACAAGTATTTCCAGATCGCCCCCTGTTTCCGCGATGAAGACCCGCGCGCCGACCGCAGCCCCACCGATTTCTACCAGTTGGACATGGAAATGTCCTTCGTGGACCAGGAGGACGTGTTCAACACCGTCCAGCCGGTGATCCAGGGGTTGTTCGAGGAGTTCGGCGGCGGCCGCCCGGTCGATCCGAACTGGCCGCGCATTCCCTATGCCGAATCGATGCTGAAATACGGCAGCGACAAGCCCGACCTGCGCAACCCGATCGAGATGCAGGTGGTCAGCGACCACTTCCGCGGTTCCGGCTTCGGCATCTTCGCGAAACTGCTGGAGCAGGAGGGGACCGAGGTCCGCGCCATCCCCGCACCGACCGGGGGCAGCCGCAAGTTCGCCGACCGCATGAACGCCTTTGCGCAGCGCGAAGGGTTGCCGGGCATGGGCTATATCTTCTGGCGCAAGGCCGAGGATGGATCCACCGAAGCCGCCGGACCCATCGCCAAGGCGCTGGGCCATGAACCCACCGAAGCGATCCGCCTGCAACTAGGCCTGGGCGAGGGCGATGCCGTCTTCTTCCTGGGCGGGCGCCCCGAGCAGTTCGAGGCCGTCGCGGGCCGTGCCCGCAACGAGATCGGGCGAGAGCTTGGCCTGACGCAGGAAAACCAGTTCAAGTTCGCCTGGATCGTCGATTTCCCGATGTACGAGAAGACCGACGAGGGCAAGATCGACTTCAGCCACAATCCGTTCTCGATGCCGCAGGGCGGGCTTGAGGCGCTGAACGGCGATCCCCTGCAGGTCAAGGGATACCAGTACGACCTCGCCTGCAACGGCTACGAACTGATCTCCGGCGCGATCCGCAACCACAAGCCCGAGATCATGTTCAAGGCTTTCGAACTGGCGGGCTATCCGGCCAGTGAGGTCGAAAAGCGTTTCGGCGGCATGGTCAAGGCCTTCCGCTATGGCGCGCCGCCGCACGGGGGTTGTGCTGCGGGCATCGACCGGATCGTGATGCTGCTGGCGGACGAGGTGAACATCCGCCAGGTCATCATGTTCCCGATGAACCAGCGGGCCGAGGATCTGATGATGGGCGCCCCCAGCGAACCCACCAACGAACAGTTGCGCGAATTGCGCCTGCGCGTCCTGCCGAAAGAGTGATCTGACATTCCGGCCCCCGTTGCCTAGCCTTGCGGCGGGACTTTCAACCGGGACCGTGAATGCTGGCATATCCTGAACTTGCCGCGATCAGGCTGGGCTATGGGCTGTCGCCCTTGTCCAGCCCGCCCGCTGACCCAGAGGCCCTGGTCGCCGCGATCAGGACCGCCGGGCCGGACGGGGACGCCTTTTCGGTGGCAAGGGACCATCTGCCCCATCGGTCACGCTTTTCCGACCTGAACCGCTCGACCGCGCCTGACAAGGATGCGCAGGTCCAGGCGCTGCGCGACATTGTGCGCGACATCGGCGCGCGCGCGCCCCGGATCAGGATGGCCCGCGCGGTGGGCGATGCGGGCGGCTTCGGCGAACGGCTGGTGCAGTTCTGGGCCGACCATTTCACCGTGACGGACGGCAGCGTCTTCGACGTGGTCACGGCGGCGGCCTTCGTGGACGAGGCGATCCGGCCGCATCTGATGGGCCGTTTCGCGGATCTGATGGTCGCGGCCGAGACCCATCCCCGGATGATCACCTATCTGGACCAGGTCACGTCGATCGGCCCGAACTCGCCCGCCGGAAAGACCGGGCGCGGCGTGAACGAGAACCTCGCGCGCGAGATGATCGAACTGCACAGCCTGGGCGCGGGGTCGGGCTATGGGCAGCGCGACGTGCGCCAGCTTGCACTGTTGCTGACGGGTCTGACCTTCCGCCCGAACCGCGATGGGGCCAGCTTCTACAACTGGAACTGGGCCGAGCCCGGTTCCTTCGAGGTGCTGGGCAAGACCTACCGGCGCGACCGACGCAAGGACGAGATCCGCGAGGTGATCGAGGATCTGGCCGCCCATGACGCGACCGCCCGCCACATCGCCCGCAAGCTGGCGGTGCATTTCGTCTCCGACGATCCTCCCGACAGCCTGGTGCAGCGGCTGGCGCAGGCCTTCCGCGACAGCCGTGGCGATCTGCCGACCCTGTATCTGGTGCTGGCCGAGGCGCCGGAACTGCGCGACTGCTTCCGCCAGAAGCTGCGCCAGCCCTTCGACTATGTCGTGGCGGCCCTGCGCGGCTGCGGCTTTGCCCAAGCGGACATCATGGCGCTGGAGGAGCGCGCCTTCCGCAACCTGCTGCTGGGCGGCATGTTCGTGATGGGCCAGAAATGGGGCAGCCCGCGCGGCCCCGACGGCTGGCCCGAGGATGCGTCCGCCTGGGCCACGGCACAGGGGCTGGCGGGGCGCATCGACTGGGCCATGCGGATGTTGCCGAAGCTGCGGCCGGACCTGCCCGACCCGCGCGCCTTCATGCAGGCCGCGCTTGGCGACAGCGCCTCGGACGCGCTTCGCTGGGCGGTGCCCAAGGCCGAATCCCCGGCCGAGGGACTGGCCGTGATCCTCGCCTCGCCCGATTTCAACCGGAGATGACGATGCTGTCCCGCCGCCTGTTCCTGAAATCCGGCGCGCTGATCGGCTGCTCGGCCGCCGCGCATCCGCTGCTGTCCTCGATCGCCTTCGCCACCGCGCCGGGCGAGAACCGGCTGGTCGTCATCATCCTGCGGGGCGCGATGGACGGGCTGGACGCGTTCCAGCCCTATGGCGATCCCGCGCTGCGGACCCTGCGCAAGACCCTGTCGGTCGGGCCCGAAGGCGGGGCGCATGACCTGGACGGGTTCTTCGCGCTCCATCCCTCGCTGTCGCCGCTGATGCCCTTGTGGCAGGCGGGCGAGTTGGCCTTTGCCCCCGCCGTGTCCACGCCTTACCGCGACAAGCGCAGCCATTTTGACGGCCAGGACGTGCTGGAGGCCGGGACCGGCACCGATGTCGAGGCGATGCAGCAGCGCGACGGCTGGCTGAACCGCCTGTTGCAGGCCATGCCGGGCGCGCAGTCGGAAACCGCCTATTCGGTGGGGCTGGATGACATGCGCATTCTGGACGGGGCGGCACCCGCCAAAAGCTGGGCGCCGCAGACGCGCTTTCGCCTCTCCGCGCAGGGCCAGCGCCTGCTGACCCATGTCTGGCATGACGATCCGCTGTTCCGCCCGGCGGGCGAGCAGGCGGTCGAGATCATCAACGAAGGCCTTGCCGCCGTCGAGACCGAGGCAGGCCCCACCCGCGACGCGCAGGCCCTGGCGCGATTCGCCGCCGACCGCCTGAACGGCGAGACGCGGATCGCCACCTTCTCGATCTCGGGCTGGGACAGCCATGCGCGCCAGCCCAGGGTGATCGACCGCGCCTTGCAGCGCCTGGGCGCCGCGATCCTGACCCTGCGCGGCGACCTGGGCGCGAACTGGTCGCGCACGACGGTGCTGGCGATGACCGAATTCGGCCGCACCGTGCGTGAGAACGGGACGGGCGGAACCGACCATGGCACCGGCGGCGCGCTGCTGATGGCGGGCGGCAACATCCGGGGCCGGCGGGCCTTCGGCGGCTGGCCGGGCCTGGGCGAAAGCGAGCTTTACGCCGGGCGCGACCTGATGCCCCTGCGCGACATCCGCGCCTATGCCGCCTGGTCCCTGCGCGACCTGTTCGGCATCGCGCCCGACGTGCTGGAACGCAGCGTGTTTCCCGGCCTCGACATGGGGGACAATCCGCGCATTCTGGCGTGATCGGAGAGGGGGCGCAGAATGCAGCGTGGCGGCAACAAGGCACCATTGGCGGATTTCGTGCCGCCACCGCATCCGGCGGCGCAGCCGATCCGCAGCGGCATCCTAGAGCCCTTGTCCGCAGACCGGCACGGTGCCGGCCTGTTTCAGGCGCAGGCGGGACATGACGGATTGTGGACCTGGATGCCCTATGGACCCTTCCTGTCCCAAAGCGACCATCATGCCTGGATGGCAAAGGCCGAGGCCTCGACGGACCCGTTTTTCCTGGCGATTCTTGATCCCCGGACCGGGCGGGCCGCCGGGCGCGCTTCCTTCCTGCGCATCGATACGGCCAATGGCGTGATCGAGATCGGGCATATCCTGCTGACGCCGCTGCTGCAGCGCGGGCGGACCGCAAGCGCGGCGCTGATGGCGATGATTGGCTGGGCCATGGATCAGGGCTATCGGCGGGTCGAATGGAAATGCAATGCGCTGAACGCCCCGTCCCGCCGCGCGGCCCTGCGGCTGGGCTTCACCTACGAAGGCACGTTCCGAAACCACATGATCGTCAAGGGCGAGAGCCGCGATTCGGCCTGGTTCTCGATCACCGATAGCGACTGGCTGGCCTTGGCGCCGGCCTATGCCACATGGCTGGACGCGGCGAATTTCGATGCGGCGGGCCAGCAGCGCGTCAGGCTATCCGACCTGACCGGCAGGGCCCTGCCGGGGCGCAGCGACGGCGCCTGAGCTAGAAGCTTGCGGCCTTGGCCAGCCGCTCCTGCACCAGGCCGCTGATCCGCGCCAGGTCGCTGGCCAGGGCATGGCCCGCATCCCGGTCGCGCTGCAAGGCGGTGGCTGCCGCCTCCAGCACCGGATCATGGGCCGACCGGGCGATGCCCGCCAGAAAATGAGCGATGTAATCGACCGCTGTGGTGTCCTGCGCGCTTGCCAGGATCTCGGCCACATGGGCCAGGTCGTCGCGCAGGCCCGAGGGGTCGGGCTGGATCACCTCATCCGGCAGGAGGCGCAGCCCGCGCCCCCGCGCCTCGACCGGGAGGGCCGCCAGGATCGTCTGCTGGAACAGGCCCAGGCTTTCGATGGGCTTGGCCAGGAAGCCGTCCGCCCCGGCAGCCAGCGCCACGTCGGCCAGATCGGGATCGCCCGAAATGCCCAGAAGCACCGGCACGCGCGGTTCGGTCGCGGCGATCTGGCGGATCAGCCCCGCGCCATCGCCATCGGGCAGGCCCAGGTCCACGATCACCACCGCCGGGCGATAGGTTTGCAGATGCCGCGCGGCGGATCGCAGGCAATCGGCCCGCCGGATCCGCGCGCCCGACCGCAGGCACAGAAGCCGCACGGCCTCGCTGGCAAAGCGGGAATCCTCCACCACCAGGACGGTCAGCCCGGCCAGCGGGCGGTTCGGCGCCGAAACCCGCCACAGGGGCAAGGCATCGGCCATGTCGGACGCGATGTCGTTCTGCATGTCAGTGTCCCCACCAATGTCGCCGTTCCAGTTAGCGCCCGATTCGCTAAGAAGCGGTTAACGCCGCAGGGTTTTCCTTTCGCCCCCCGGCCAAACGGCCTAGAAGCACGGAAAACGGAGGAAATGATGATCGGACGCCTCAACCATGTCGCCATCGCGGTTCCCGACCTGGCCGCGGCGCAGGCCCAATATGCCAACACGCTGGGCGCCAAAGTGGGCGCGCCGCAGGACGAACCCGACCACGGCGTCACGGTCGTCTTCATCGAACTGCCCAACACCAAGGTCGAACTGCTCTATCCCTTGGGCGAGGACAGCCCGATCCGTGGGTTCCTGGACAAGAACCCGTCCGGCGGGATCCATCACATGTGCTTCGAGGTGGACGACATCCTGGCCGCCCGCGACCGGCTGAAGGCCGAAGGCGCGCGCGTCCTGGGCAATGGCGAGCCGAAGATCGGCGCCCATGGCAAGCCGGTGCTGTTCCTGCATCCCAAGGATTTCAATGGCTGCCTGATCGAACTGGAGCAAGTCTGATGAACCTGACCGGAGGCGTCGTCCTGTTCGCCGTGCTGTGGTTCCTGACGCTGTTCGTCGTCATCCTGATCGGCCAGCAAAGCCAGCAGGACGCGGGCGAGATCGTGCCGGGCACCCCGGCAGGCGCCCCCGCCGACCTGCGGCTGAAGGGCAAGCTGATCTGGACCACGATCATCGCCGCCGCGATCTGGGGCGTCATCGCCGCCGTGATCCTGGGCGGCTTCGTCACCCGCGCGGATATCGAGAACCTTGACCGGCTGATCCGCTGATCAGGTGGAACAGATGCGTGAAGGCCGCTGCCGCCAGCAGCGGCACCGCGATGTTCACGACCGGAACGACCAGGGCCACCGCGACCAGGACGCCCGCCAGCGTCACGCGTGCCCCGTTTGCGCGGCGCAGGGCGGTGGCCTGCGCTTCGTCCAGGTGACGGCGCGCGGCCATCTGGAAGAACTCTCGCCCCAGCAGCCAGCCGTTGGCCCCGAACAGCAGCAGCGGAGCCAGCGGCCCCAGGAAAGGCGTCAGGACCAGCGACAGCACCGCCACGACCAGGACTGCCGCGACAACGGCCAGCGATTCCAGCAGCCCGTCCAGGAAATCCAGCGAAGTGCCGCGGCGGGCGGGATAGTGCATCTCCTCGACCGCGTCGGCGACCTGTTCGGCGAACAGGCCCGCAAAGCCCGCCGCGACCGGGGCCATCAGGAAAAAGCCCATCAGCGGGAACAGCGCCAGAGACCCCCAGGACAGGGCCGATCCCACATCCAGCGTGCCGATCCAGGGCAGCGAGAAGTCGCCCGGAACGAAGGTGCGGATCGCCCAGAACAGCGCCGATTGCAGCAGGACGAACAGCAGGATCGTCAGCCCGATGCCCATCAGCGCCAGCCGCAGGATGCGCGGGCGCAGCAGGTCAAGCCAGCCCAGGGTCAGGGCGCGAAGGACGATCATTCCAGCCAGCTTGTCTTGGCCGCGACATCGGGGCGCGGGCGTTCGGGCGGCGTCTCGCCCCGGCTGCCGATGTGGACCAGGCCGACGATGCGTTCATGTTCCGACAGGCCCAGATGGGTGCGTCCGAAAGTCTCGTCCAGGACCGCCGGGCCGGTCAGCCAGGCCGCCCCCCAGCCTGATGCCAGCGCCGCATTCACCAGCCCCAGGCAGACCGCGCCCGCCGACAGGAACTGTTCCCACTGCGGCACCTTTTCGCTGGCGACCGGCGCCGAGACGACCGCCACGATCACCGGCGAATCGAAGGCCGAGGCCGCCTTGTCCGCGACCGCCTGGTCCTGGCCCGATGCCAGCACCTGGTTCCGCAGGTGCGGGGCCAGCCGGTCCAGGGCCGCGCGCTCCAGCACCACGAATCGCCAGGGCTCCAGCTTGCCATGATCGGGGGTGCGGGCGGCCAGGGTCAGCAGGCGCAGGATCTCGGCCCGGTCGGGGGCGGGTGCGCGCAGCATCTTCGGGGGATGGGACCGGCGGGTCGCCAGGAAGTCCAGCGCGGCATCGTTGCGATAGGTCATGGCAGTCTCCTTCCCGTCCGTTCTTTCCGAAAGCGGCAGGCGGCGCAACCTAGCCGCGCTCGATCCGGTAATTGCCTTCGGGCAGGTTCAGCGCCAGCCGCAACTCGGTCAACTGGTGCATGGAGAGCGTGATGCGCACCACCGCGTCATCGGGGCCGACCTGTTCCACCACCACGCGGTCGTCGAAGGACAGGATCACCACATCCTCGTTCAGGGGGCCGGTGTCGGGATCGGCCTCGTCGATCAGGGTGATGACGGTGGCGTCGAAATCATGCTCGATGGTGAACATCGCTGAACTCCTTGTGTCTGGCCGACATTCGCGTGATGTGGGCCCTTGGGCAAGCGGGCAGGGTTTGCGCGGCTTTTGCCAAGCGGATAAGATCGCCGCGAACGAAGGGTAAGACCGCATCACGGCGAAATGCGGCATCGTGCAAGGGGCAGGGTTGATGAGGCGAATCGCGGCGATCCTGGGTGCGGGGCTTCTGGGCGTGGCGGCCTGCGCGCCGCTGCCGATGGAGCAGGCGCCCCTGCCCACCGGACCCCTGCCGACGGGCCCCTATGCCGCGCCCGCGCCTGCGCCCGTGCTGACCAATGACGGCAGCCCGCAATCGACCGCCCGCATGTTCGTGGCCGTCATGCGCCGGATGGAACCCGCGGTCGAACGCGAATGCCTGCAACGGCGCACCCGGCCGATCAATTGCGATTTCCAGTTCGTGGTGGACGACCGTCCGGGGCAGGAACCAAATGCCTTCCAGACCATCGACGCCACGGGCCGCCCGATCATCGGCTTCACCCTGTCGCTGATCGCCCTGGCGCGCAACGGGGACGAAATCGCCTTTGTTGTGGGCCACGAGGCCAGCCACCATGTCCTGAACCATCTGGACCGCAAGGCCGGAGCCGCTGCCGCAGGCGCGGTGATCCTGGGCAGCATCGCCTCGGTCTATGGCAACAACCAGGACGCCATTGAGACTGCGCAGCGAATCGGCGCCTCGGTCGGGTCGCGCTATTATTCGCGCGACTGGGAGCTTCAGGCCGATTACCTGGGCGCGATCATGACGCTGAACGCGGGCTTCGACCCGATCAACGGATCCCGCTTCTTCGAGCGAATCCCGGATCCCGGCGACCATGTCCTGGGAACGCACCCGCCGCGCGCGGCACGCCTGGAACAGGTCCGCCGCGCCGTGGGTGATGTCCAGAGCGGCCGGATCCGCTGACAGGACGCAACGTCGGTCCCTGGGCGATGCATTTCTGCAACAGGGGAGACGTGCCGTTCTGGAGGACGAAGCCCTTGTTTTCTCTCTGCTTGAAATCGCTTTCCGAAATGCAGGCGAAAACAATTATTTGTAAAGAATAAAGTCCCTATCGCGGATTCGCCTTCGAAAGCTTTTTCCAGAAAGTAAAAAAAAGCTGTTCGATCGGCGGAATTTTGCTTCCCCGATAAATACCATGCACATATGTTGGCCCAAGTTACCGGAGTAGCGTGATGCCCTGCGGGCGTCCGGTTGGAGATGGGAATGATCGGCGTCGTCGTTTGGAGCAGTGCGGACCGTGAAAAGGCGGTCATTTGGTGCGAGGATCACGCTGCATTGGCCTATTTGCAGGGGCGAGAGAATGTGACCAATGCCGCGCATTGGCCCCAGCCCGGCGACCTGGTCGGATTGGAAAGCGAGATTGTCGGCGCCCTCCGCAATGCCCGTCGCGTGACACTGCTGTCCGAACAGGAATACGCGCATCTGCCGGACATGCTGCGCGCCGCCGCCACCCCGGCCGAGCCGCATCTGCGCGTCGTTGCCTGCAATCCCGCCCCCGAGGTCCGGGACCAGCTTGCGATCGAGCCCCCGTTGAAGGCGGCTGCCGCAAGCTGATTCCGTCAGGCCCCCCGCGACAGGGCCGCGACCCCCGTCCGCGCCAGATCGCCAAGGCCAAGGGGGCGCATCAGGTCGGCAAAGGCGTCCAGCTTGGAAGGCGTGCCGACCAGTTCGAAGACAAAGCTTTCCAGCGTCGAATCGACCACGTTGGCACGGAAGATTTCGGCAATGCGCAGCGCCTCGACCCGCTTTTCGCCTTGGCCGCGCACCTTGAACAGCCCCAGTTCCCGTTCCACCGCCGGGCCTTCGACCGTCAGGTCATGGACCTCGTGCACGGGCACGATTCGCCCAAGCTGCGCCTTGACCTGGGCGATCACGGCGGGCGTCCCGCGCGTGACCAGGGTGATGCGGGACCGATGGCCGGTGTGATCCACCTCGGCCACGGTCAAGCTGTCGATGTTGTAGCCGCGCCCGGAAAACAGGCCGATCACGCGGGCCAGAACGCCCGGTTCGTTTTCCACCAGGACGGCAAGGGTATGGCTTTCCTCGACCTGCGAGTTCGGATCGCGCAGGTCATAGGCCGAATGGCTGGACGCGCCCTTCTGGATGTTCAAAGCGTTCATTGTCTTGCCTTCCCTTAAACCAGCACCGCGCCTTCGGATTCGATCACGCCAAAGGTCGCGGCCTCGCCCAGCAGCATCTCGTTATGCGGCTTGCCCGAGGGGATCATCGGGAAGCAGTTCTCGTGCTTTTCGACCAGGACATCCAGGATGAAGGGACCGTCGTAATCCAGCATCTGCTGGATCGCCGCGTCCAGATCCTTCGGATCCTTGACCACCGCGCCCTTGCAGCCGAAGGCCTCGGCCAGCTTGACGAAATCGGGCAGGCTGTCCGACCAGCTTTGGCTGTAGCGTTCGCCATGCAGCAACTGCTGCCACTGGCGGACCATGCCCAGGCGTTCATTGTTCAGGATGAACTGCTTGACCGGCAGGCGGAACTGCACCGCCGTGCCCATTTCCTGCATGTTCATCAGCCAGCTTGCATCGCCCGCGACGTTGATGACCAAGGCGTCCGGATGGGCCATCTGCACGCCGATGCTGGCGGGCAGCCCGTAACCCATCGTCCCCAGCCCGCCCGAGGTCATCCAGCGATTCGGCCCGTCGAAATGCAGGTATTGAGCGGCCCACATCTGATGCTGGCCGACCTCGGTGGTGACATATCGGTCGCGGCCCTTGGTCAGCGCCTCCAGCCGTTCCAGCGCATATTGCGGTTTGATCAGCGTGTCGCTGTTGCGATAGGACAGGCAGTTCCTGGCCTTCCAGCCTTCGATCTGCTGCCACCATTTCGACAGCCCGGCGCTGTTGATCTTGCGCCCGCGCGATTTCCAGACCTTCAGCAGATCCTCCAGCACATGGCCGACATCGCCCACGATGGGGATGTCCACATGGATGACCTTGTTGATGCTGGACGGGTCGATGTCGATATGGGCCTTGATCGAGTTCGGGCTGAAATCCGCGACGCGGCCCGTGATGCGGTCGTCGAAGCGCGCGCCGATGTTGATCATCAGGTCGCAGCCGTGCATCGCCAGGTTGGCTTCGTAAAGCCCATGCATCCCCAGCATTCCCAGCCAGTTCCTGCCGGATGCCGGATAGGCGCCAAGCCCCATCAGGGTCGAGGTGACGGGAAAGCCCGTCGCCTCGGCCAGTTCGCGCAGAAGCTGGCTGGCGCCCGGGCCCGAATTGATGACCCCGCCGCCGGTGTAAAGGATCGGCCGCTCCGCCCCCTCCATCAACTCGACCAACCGGGTGATTGCGTTGATGTCGCCCTTGCGGATGGGCTGATAGCGGCCGGGATCGACCTGCTTCGGGCCGACATAGCTGCCGGTCGCGAATTGCACGTCCTTCGGGATGTCCACCAAGACCGGCCCCGGACGCCCCGAGGTCGCGACCTGGAAGGCCTTGTGGATCGTCTCGGCCAGCTTGTCGGTGTCCTTGACCAGCCAGTTGTGCTTGGTGCAGGGCCGGGTGATGCCGACGGTATCGGCCTCCTGGAAGCCGTCGGTGCCGATCATGAAGGTCGGAACCTGGCCCGACAGCACGACCAGCGGGATCGAATCCAGCAGGGCATCCGTCAGCCCGGTGACGGCATTCGTCGCTCCCGGCCCCGACGTGACCAGAACGACCCCCGGCTTGCCGGTCGAGCGGGCATAGCCCTCGGCCATGTGGACCGCGCCCTGTTCGTGGCGGACCAGGACATGGGTGATGTCGTTCTGCTGGAACAGTTCGTCATAGATGGGTAGCACCGCCCCGCCCGGATAGCCGAATACCGTGTCGACGCCCTGATCGCGCAGCGCTTCGACAACCATTCTTGCACCCGTCATCGTTCGGGACATCGCTTCCTCCATCAGATTGCTACGCAACCGGGCAGCCCGCCCGCGCGTCGGGGCAACCTATGGAGGAGGCGGGACAGGGTCAATGGGTTGCGGCGGAGAAAATGACGCCGATCATGCAGATTTTGTAATATTCTTTCGCAGGTCAGCGGTCGAACTGCGGCAACGCGATCCGGGCCACCTGCTCCACGATCGGATCGACCGACAGCGGATGGGCTTCGTTGGAATGGTCCTGCGGATCGCCGATATTCTGCCAGACGCCGCCCTTGTAGATCTCCAGCGCGGAAAAGCGCGCCTTGTAGTCCATCTTGCGGCTGCCGGGCACCCAATAGCCCAGGTAGATATAGGGCAGCTTGGCGGCCCGGGCGATCTCGATATGATCCAGGATCAGGTATGTCCCCAGGCTCGCCGGTTGCAGGATCGGGTGATAGAAGCTGTAGACCAGCGACAACCCGTCATCCAGCACGTCGGTCAGGCAGACGGCGGCCAGGAAATCGTCGCCGGGCGCCAGCCGTTCGGGCCGGTCCCCGCTGCAGCGGTATTCGATCACGCGGGTCTTGACCGGCGTTTCCTCGATCATCGCGGCAAATTCGAAGATGTCCATGTCGGCCATCCCGCCATCGGCGTGGCGGCTGTCCAGATAGCGGCGGAACAGCTCGAACTGCTCCTCGGTCGCCCAGGCGCTTGTCGCCAGCCGGCGCAGGCCCGCGTTGCGGCGCATCAGGCGGCGCTGCGTGCGCGAGGGCTGGAAATCCGCCACCCGGATCCGCGCCGACATGCAGGCCACGCAGCTTTCGCAGCTGGGCCGGTACAGCACGTTCTGCGACCGCCGGAAACCCTGGCGGGACAGCGCGTTGTTCAGTTCGGCCGCGTTGTCGCCATGCAGCGCCGTGAACAGCTTGCGCTCGGCCCGCCCGTGCAGATAGGGGCAGGGCTGCGGGGCCGTGACATAGAATTGCGGCGCATGGGGCAGCGTATGGCGCATCAGCGGCGGCCCTTGAGGCGGATTGTCGTTCCAGAACTGATCATGCGCCGAAAAGGATCCGTCTGCCCACCTGTTGATTTGCGCGAAAGCCTAACAATGATTATTTGGCGCGCCAAGCCGGGAAAGAATTAAAGCTTGAACTGCCGCAGCGATGCCGCACGTTGACGGAGCAGGGGCTTTGGCTGACGATGCCGCGCATGGATTTCGCCGCCCGCATCACCCGCCATCCGCTTGCCGCCGACCCCGACCGGGCGCGGCATGTCCTGTCGCTGTTCCCGACGCTGGATCCCGCCCTGTCCGCCCTGATCGGCGGGGCGGCGGGGTGCAGCCCTTATCTGGCGGGCCTGCTGCAAAAGGAGGCCGACTGGCTGCCCGGCGCGCTGGGGCATGACGATGTGGTGGCGCGCGAAACGGCGGGTTTCGACGACCTGGATGCCGACGCTCTGGCAACCGCCCTGCGCCGGGCCAAGCGGCGGGTCGCGCTGTATTCCGCCCTGGCCGATCTGGGCGGCGTCTGGCCGCTGGAACGGGTGACGGGCGCGCTGTCCGACCTGGCCGACCGCGCCGTCGATCTGGGCCTGCGGGTCCATGTGGCCCAGGAGCGCCGCCGGGGCAAGCTGCCCGACACGGATGCCGATGCGGGCGGGCTGTTCGCGCTGGCCATGGGCAAGGGCGGCGCGCGCGAGTTGAACTACAGTTCCGACATCGACCTGATCGTGCTGTTCGATGAGACCGCCTATGCCCATGGCGACCAGCAGGATGCGCGAGCCGCCCTGATCCGCGCCACCCGCAAGATGGCCGCGATGCTGTCCGAGGTGACGGCCCATGGCTATGTCTTCCGCACCGACCTGCGGCTGCGCCCCGACGCCTCGGTCACGCCCGTCTGCATCTCGACCGCGGCGGCGCTGGCCTATTACGAGGCCCAAGGGCGGACCTGGGAACGCGCGGCCTTCATCAAGGCGCGGGCGGCGGCGGGCGACATTGCGGCGGGCGAGCGTTTCCTGCACGAGTTGCGCCCCTTTGTCTGGCGCAAGCACCTGGACTTCGCGGCGATCCAGGACGCCCATGACATGCGCCTGCGCATCCGCGACCACAAGGGCCTGGCCGGCCGGCTGGAGATTCCCGGCCACAACATGAAACTGGGCCGGGGCGGCATCCGCGAGATCGAGTTCTTCACCCAGACCCGGCAACTGATCGCGGGCGGGCGCGACCCCGGCCTGCGCCAGCGCGACACCGTGGGCGGGCTGGCGGCCCTGGCCGACAAGGGCTGGATTCCGGCGGATGTGGCGCGGCAGTTGACCGATCATTACCGCGCGCATCGCGACATCGAACATCGCATCCAGATGGTCAACGACGCGCAGACCCACAGCATTCCCAGGGATCCGGTCGGGGTGGCGCTGATCGCCGCCATGATGGGCGAGGGCGACGCCGACGCCTGGTCCGCCCGCCTGCGCGCGCGGCTGGAGCATGTGCATGAACTGACCGAAACCTTCTTCGCGCCGGGCGAGACGGTCGAGCGTCCGCCGATCTCGCCCGAATCGCAGGCGATCATCGACCGCTGGCAAACCTATCCGGCCCTGCGATCCGCCCGCGCACAGCAGATCTTCAAGCGGGTGGAACCCGAACTGCTGTCGCGCATGGCCCGCACCGGCCACCCGGCCGAGGCGCTGAGCCGATTCGACGCCTTCCTCTCTGGCCTGCCCGCCGGCGTGCAGATCTTTTCGCTGTTCGAGGCCAATCCGCAGCTGATCGACCTGCTGGTCGATATCTGCGGCAGCGCGCCGGGGCTTGCCGCCTATCTGACGCGCCATTCGGCGGTGCTGGACGGGGTGCTGGGGGGCAGCTTCTTCTCGCCCTGGCCCGGTGCCCAGGGTTTGCGCGCCGATGCCGACCGGCTGCTGCAAGGGGCGCTGACGGGGCCGGGCGGCGGATACGAGGCCGCCCTGGATGCCGCCCGCCGCTGGGCACATGAATGGCATTTCCGTGTGGGCGTCCATCACCTGCGCGGGCTGATCGACGCGGATGAGGCGGCGGGCCAGTATGCCGACATCGCGGATGCCAGCATGGCCGCGCTGTTTCCCGTCACCGCCGCCGACTTCGCCCGCAAGCATGGCGCGCCGCCGGGGCGGGGGGCGGTGGTGCTGGGCATGGGCTCCCTTGGGGCGCGGACGCTGAACGCCGGATCCGACCTGGACCTGATCGTGATCTATGACGCGGCGGGGACTGACGCTTCGGTTGGGCCGCGCCCGCTGGCGGCGCGGCCTTACTATTCCCGGCTGACCCAGGCGATGATCACCGCCGCCTCCGCCCCCACGGCGGAAGGGCGACTTTACGAGGTGGACATGCGCCTGCGCCCCTCGGGGCGGCAGGGGCCGGTGGCGACCGCCATCGGCAGCTTCGAAAGCTATCAGATGGCCGAGGCCTGGACATGGGAGCATCTGGCCCTGACCCGCGCCCGCGTCGTGGCCCGGGCGGGCGAGGGGGCCGAGGCTCTGGCGAACGATGTCGAGGCGTTGCGGCTGGCCGTGCTGCGCGCGCGGGGCACCGATCCGCGCGTGATGCCGGATCTGGCCGACATGCGCGAACGGATCTTCGCGGCCAAGCCCATAGACGGCGCGTGGGAGGCGAAGGTCGGTCCCGGCCGGTTGCAGGACATCGACCTGCTGGCGCAATCGCTGGCGCTGCGGGCAGGCGATCCTGCGCGGGGAACGCTTGCGCAGTTGCGCGCCGGGCGTCGCGCGGGACTGATCGCCGCCGGGGATGCGGACCGGCTGGCCTCGATCTGGCGGTTCCTGTGGCGGCTTCACGCCTCGGGGCGGTTGCTGACGGCCAAGCCGCTGGACATGGAGGAGATCGGCCTGGGCGGGCAGGAGTTCCTGCTGCGCGAAAGCGGCGCGGCGTCGATCACCGACCTAGCCGACCGGCTGCGCGATTTTTGCGCCGAATCCACCGCACTGATCGACGCGGCGCTGCCGGTCGGGGCGGACACCGCCTAGGCAATCTTGCGGACGGCAGGGGCCGTGTCCGTCACAACCGGGTCGGCAACCAGAACCTCGCTGGCAGGCGCGGCGTCCGGCCCGCGCTCTCCGATCTGGCCCAGCAGCGGGACCGAGACCGTGCCATCGGGCACCGCCACGGCTGCGGCATCGGCGTCATAGATGCCGTGGGCGGTCTTGTCCCAATAGAAGGGTTTCACAACCACTTCGTAGATTGCCTTCCACCCCGCCAGGCAGCCCAGCGGAAAATACAGGTGCAGGCTGGGCACCCAATAGATCAGGTGGCGGTGCTTGTCGGCGCGCACGGCCCACATGCCGACGCCGATGCTGAGCAACTCGGACGCGATGAAGGTCCCGAATAGCGCTGGAATGGCATAGCCGCCCCAGACCCCGGCCAGCGGCTCGCGCAAGGGATGGGGCAGGCCGAGGCTCAGCAGCCAGAAGCTCCACAGGATCGGGGCCAGCAGGTATTGCGACAGGCTGCCCAGAAACTGGATCTGGAAGCCGATGAAGCGCCAAGAGCCAAGCTCACCCCACAGCGCGCGGGGGTTGCGCATGTGGACGCCCCAGGTCATCGCATAGCCTTTCAGCCAGCGGGACCGCTGCTTGACCCAAGGCAGGGCGCGGCAGTTCGCCTCTTCGTCGGTGGTGGTGTCGATGATCTCGGTCCGCCAGCCGCGCCGCGCCAGGCGCACGCCCAGGTCGGCATCCTCGGTCACGTTCCAGGCGTCCCAGGCGCCCACCTGTTCCAGCGCGCCGCGGCGGAAGAACAGCGTGGTGCCGCCCAGCGGCACGACCAGGCCAAGCCGCGCGACGCCGGGCAGGATCACCCGGAACCAGGCCGCGTATTCGATGGTGAAGCAGCGGGCCAGCCAGTTGGTGCGCGGGTTGTAGAAATCCAGCGCGCCTTGCAGGCAGGCCACGTCGGAGGGCGCGAAGTGGAAGCGGCGGGCGACGCTGTGCAGCTGGCCGGGATCGGGCCGGTCCTCGGCATCCCAGACCCCGATGATCGCGCCGCGGCAGAAGTTCAGCGCATAGTTCAGGGCGCGCGGCTTGGTCTGGATCGGGCCGTTCGGCACCTCGACCACCCGGATCCAGCCGGGCAGGCGGGCGCCCTGCAGGGCGTTGCGCGTCACCTGGTCGCTGGCCTCGATCACCAGCAGGATGTCGGTCAACTCGCGCGGATAGTCCAGCCGCGACAGGCGGCCCACCAGCTTGCCCGCAACATCGCTTTCGCGAAACAAGGGCACCATGACTGAGATCACCGGCAACGGGCCGGTCATTTCTGCCCGCTTGGCCTTGCCGGCGGCCAGATCCTCGGCCAAGGCGCGGTCCTCGGCGTGGACGCGACGGGTCGCCAGCAAGGCCAGCAGCTTCAGCCCGCTTTGCGCCAGCAGCGACACGGTGGCCCAAAGCGTCAGCGCCGACAGCACGGCCACGGGCGCCAGCCACAGGCCAAGCGCAAGGGCCGCCATCGCGCCAAGGGCGATGCGGCCGGTGCGCGCCTCGTTCCGGGACCGGCAGGATTCGGCGGCGGGGACGCGCATCTCGGCCTGGCGGATCATGGAGATGCGGCGGACGGCAAGAACGGCGGCCTGCACCTGATCCTCGCTGCACAGAAGCATCCGCACTTGGCCGAAGCTGGCGGGGAAGGAGGGGATCAGGGTGGTGAACGCCTCGGGTCGGGCGGTAGCGATCCAGGTGACGCCGCCGATGCGCCGCCAGGGCAGGACGGCGTTGGTCAGGCAGAACTCGACGCCCAGGGCGTCGATCAGGCGCGGATCGCCGGGTGTCTTGGCGGGATCAAGCGCGGTCGTTCGCCATTGGCGGGTGAGCGCGCGCAGCAGCGCCTCGGGCGTGACCCAGCCTTGCGACAGAAGGATCTGGCCCAGGCGGCTGTCCCGCCGCCCACGCATCACGCTGGCCTTCAGCAGGTGGCTGGGATCGACCGCGCCGTCTTCCAGAAGCAGCTGCCCCAAGGGCGCCTGGTTGCGCGGCGCCATGGTCGGGGCCGCATCGGGAGGAGCAAACGCGACTGATTCCGCACTGACCATGGGCGATTCCCTGTTGGATCGCCCATGGGTGGCACGAAAGCGGTTAAGAAGCGGTTAAGCGCCGCGGCGCGAGCGCATCGCGTCCGTGAACCGCTGGAACAGATACAGGCTGTCCTGCGGCCCCGGCGCGGCCTCGGGGTGGTACTGCACGGAAAAGACCGGCTTGTCCTGAACCCGGATGCCGCAATTGCTGCCGTCGAACAGGCTGACATGGGTTTCGATCACACCTGCGGGCAGGGTCTGGCTGTCCACCGCGAAGCCGTGGTTCATCGAGGTGATCTCGACCTTGCCGGTTTCGGTGTCGCGCACGGGATGGTTCGCGCCATGATGGCCGTGGCCCATCTTCACCGTCTTGGCGCCAAGGGCCAGCGCCAGCATCTGGTGGCCCAGGCAGATGCCGAAGATCGGCATGTCGCGGTCCAGAAGGGTCTGGATCATCGGCACGGCATATTCCCCCGTCGCCTCGGGGTCGCCGGGGCCGTTCGACAGGAACACGCCTTCGGGGTTATGTGCCAGAACTTCCTCGGCCGTGGCGGTGGCGGGCAGGACGGTCACGTCGGCGCCAAAGGCCACCAGCGAACGCAGGATGTTGCGTTTCGCGCCATAGTCCAGGGCCACGACCTTGAAGGGCTTTTGTTCAGGAGAGGTTCCAAAACCCTTGCCCCATTCCCAGGCGCCCTGGTCCCAGCGATAGCTTTGCCGGCAGGTGACATCCTTTGCCAGGTCGAGGCCCACGAGGCCGGTCCAGTTGCGGGCCTTGGCGACCATGGCGGCGATGTCGAAGTTGCCGTCCGGGTCATGGGCCAGCACCACATGCGGCGCGCCCTGCTGGCGGATCGCGCGGGTCAGGCGGCGGGTATCGACCCCGCCGATGCCGATGCGGCCGCGCCGGGCCATCCAACCGGCCAGATCACCGGCGGCGCGCCAGTTCGACGGCTCGGTCGGATCCCAGCGGACGACGATGCCGCTGGCGACCGGGTCGGCGGCCTCGTCATCCTCGGGCGTGATGCCGGTGTTGCCGATATGGGGAAAGGTGAAGGTGACGATCTGGCTGGCATAGGAGGGATCGGTCATGATCTCCTGATAGCCGGTCATCGCGGTATTGAAGACCAGTTCGGCCACGACCTCTCCGGCGGCGCCGAAGCCCTGGCCATGGAAGACGGTCCCGTCGGCAAGCGCAAGGCAGGCGGTCGGTTTTTTGGCCATCACGGCACCCCTTGTCTGAAATCTGCCGGTGAATAAGGGGCGGGGCGCGCAAGGTCAAGGACATCGCCATGCTTGATTTGCCCGGAACGTCGGCGTAAACGCCAAGGCTTTCGCGCCCAGGAGACGACAATGGACCTGCGAGCCACGCTGCAAGCCGCCACAAAGGACGCCATGAAGGCCAAGGACAGCGCACGCCTGTCCACGTTGCGCCTGATCGCCGCCGCTATCAAGGACCGCGAGATCGCGGCCCGCGTGGGCGACGGGGACGGCACGCTGGCCGAGGCCGATCTGATCGCGATCCTGTCCAGGATGGTCAAGCAGCGCCAGGAATCGGCCAAGGCCTATGAGGAAGGCGGGCGGCTGGAACTGGCGCAGAAGGAAGAGGCCGAGATCGCCGTCATCCAGGAATTCCTGCCCCGGCAGTTGAGCGAGGCCGAGGTCGCCGGTGCCATCGACGCCGTCATCGCGTCCCTTGGGGCGACCGGCATCCGCGACATGGGGCGGGTGATGGCCGAACTGCGCGACCGCCATGCGGGGCAGATGGATTTCGGCGCCGTCGGTCCCATGGTCAAGGCGCGGCTGCTGAACTGAACCGCCCGCCGGACGCTGGCGGGCAGGAGGTATCACGCCATGCTCGCCAGATCGAAAGTCCGGCAGAAAGCCGCAGGGGCCGCCCTGTCCGCCAAGCGTGGCGACACGAGGGTCACGGATCTCAGGGGCGCGTCCAGGGACATGTATGACCGCATGAGCGAGGGTCGGCTTGCCGACCTTGCGGAAACCAGGCGCAAGAACAAGCCCGAGCATGTGAAGAAGGACTGATCAGCGCAGGCTGGCCAGCCGCCGCTGGATGTCGTCATGAAGGCTGCGCCGCTCCTCGGGGGTCAGAAAGGCGCCAAGCTCGATTTCCCGCTGGCCGTCGGTCAGGGTCAGGTAGGATTCGACTGGTCCCTTGCGCAGCGTGGCGCGCAGCCAATAGCTGTTGGTCGTCCATTCGCGCAACTGGCCGTCCGGGTCGCGGCGCGCGACATGGGCGGTCTTGCGGTCAAGGGTCAGTTCCTCGGCCATGTCGCCTTGGGCGTAGCTGCGCTGGATCGCATACCAGACCCCGCCGATGACCAGCAGCACGAAGGGCAGAAGACCCCACAGGACCGATGTGCCCAGCATCGCCACGACCGGAAGGGCCATGAAGCCCGCCGTCAGGCCGATGAACCAGACAAAGCCCCGGCGCGGCAGGGACCGATAGGGCCAGGCCCGCAGCCGATACGAAACGGCCCCGGTGTGATCCGGGGCCGTGTCAATCCATTCATAGGGCATCAGTGCGCGTGGCTGTGGTCCCAATCCTCGCGCTTGGGGAGCTGTTCGAAGGTATGCTCCGGCGGGGGCGAGGGCAGGGTCCATTCCAGCGTGTCCGCATGGACGTTCCAGTAGTTGTTCTCGGTCACGCGCTTGCCTGCGAACAGGGTGTAGAACACGATGCCGATGAAGAACAGGAACGAGGCGAAGGACAGGTAGGCGCCGATCGACGAGATGTTGTTCCAGTACGAGAACTCGACCGGATAGTCGATGTAGCGGCGCGGCATGCCCTGGCGGCCCAGGAAGTGCTGCGGGAAGAAGGTCAGGTTCGCACCGATGAACATCATCCAGAAGTGCAGCTTGCCTGCCCATTCGGGATACTGCCGGCCCGACATCTTGCCGATCCAGTAATAGACGCCCGCGAAGATCGCGAAGACCGCGCCCAGCGACATCACGTAGTGGAAGTGGGCCACGACGTAGTAGGTGTCATGGTAAACCCGGTCCAGCGGCGCCTGCGACAGCACGACGCCGGTCACGCCGCCCACGGTGAACAGGAACAGGAAGCCGAAGGCCCAGAGCATCGGCGTCTTGAACTCGACCGAGCCGCCCCACATGGTGGCGATCCACGAGAAGACCTTGATGCCGGTGGGCACGGCGATGGTCATGGTGGCCAGCATGAAATAGCTCTGCTGGGTCAGCGACATGCCGACGGTGTACATGTGGTGCGCCCAGACCACGAAGCCCAGCACGCCGATGGCGGCCATCGCCAGCACCATCGGCAGATAGCCGAAGATCGGCTTCTTGGCGAAGGTCGAGATGACGTGGCTGATGATGCCGAAGCCCGGCAGGATAATGATGTAGACTTCCGGGTGGCCGAAGAACCACAGGATGTGCTGGTACAGCACCGGATCGCCGCCGCCGGCCGGGTTGAAGAAGTTGGTGCCGAAGTTGCGGTCCATCAGCAGCATGGTGATGGCGCCGGCCAGGACCGGCAGGGCCAGCAGGATCAGCCAGGCGGTGATGAAGACCGACCAGGCGAACAGCGGCACCTTGAACAGCGTCATGCCGGGGGCGCGCATGTTCAGGAAGGTGGTGATGATGTTGATCGAACCGAGGATCGAGGACGCGCCCGAGACGTGGACGGCGAAGATCGCCAGGTCCATGGAATAGCCGGCCTCGGTGGTGGAGAGCGGCGGATAGAGCACCCAGCCCACGCCCGAACCCATCTGGTCGGACCCGCCCGGCGCCAGCAGCGAGGCGATGCCAAGCGCCACGCCCGCCACATACATCCAGTAGGACAGGTTGTTCAGGCGCGGAAAGCTCATGTCCGGGGCGCCGATGTGCAGCGGCATGAAGTAGTTGCCGAAGCCGCCGAACAGCGCGGGAATCACCACGAAGAACATCATCAGGACGCCGTGATAGGTGATCATCACGTTCCACAGATGCCCGTTGGGCGTGCATTCGGCAGCGGCGTCGGCGATGAAGCGCGCGCCCTCCACGCACATGTACTGCACGCCCGGATGCTGCAGTTCCATCCGCATGTAGACCGTGAAGCAGACCGAGATCAGCCCCACGATCCCTGCGGTGAACAGGTAAAGAATACCGATGTCCTTGTGATTGGTGGACATGAACCAGCGGGTGAAAAACCCGCGTTGGTCGTGATGGTCGTCGTGGCCATGAACGGCTGCGTCTGCCATACCCGAACTCCTCAGATATAGTGATCCGGTCCGGCAGACCGGCATTTCTTCCTTCGGGTGGTTCTAGACCAGCCATGCCGACCCGGCAATGCCCTAAGGGCGCCGGGACGGCAGCTTTTGGTCGCAGGCGCCGCTACGGGGTCAACGATACACAAGCACCGGGATTTTGGAATGGGTCAGGATCTTGGTGGCTTGGCTGCCCATCAGGACGGCGGCCATGCCGCGCCGCCCGTGGGACGCCATGGCGATCAGGTCGCAGCCCTCGGCCAAGGCGGTGTCGATGATCGACTCGTAGGGGCTTTCATGCCATTTGTGATGCGTCTGGACCGGAACGCCCGCGGCGGCGGCCTTGTCCCGTGCGGTCTTCAGGATCCGTTCGGCATGGGCGGTCGCGTCGCCGTCATAGCTGGCGCGGGTGCTTTCCACCTGCATCGCATCGCTGCTGAGGATGCGGAACGGCTCGGTCACGGTCAGGACCGTCACTGCCGCGCCGATCTGGGCGGCAAAGGCCAGGCCCTTGTCCACCGCCTGCGTCGCCAGTTCCGACCCGTCGGTCGGGATCAGGATATGCTTGAACATCTCTCCTCCACGCTATGGGACATTTCGCCACCTGGCGCGGGAAAGCTGCCACGGATGAAGGGATGAAAGAATGATCCAAATCAAACGGGCCGGCCCCGAGGGACCGGCCCGCTGTGCGTGCCTGCGTCCTGTCCCGGCTTACTGGGCCGCGGGTGCGACGCTTGCCAGATAGGCCGCGATGTCGGCCTGGTTCTTGTTCAGCTTGAAGGTCATCTTCGTGCGCGCCGAGGAATCGCCCGTCTTTTCCTGCACGAACTTGTTGGGGTCGGTGATATAGGCCGCCAGATCCTCGACCGTCCAGACCTCGCCCGAATCCTTCAGCTTCAGCAGCGCCTCGGAATACTTGAAGCCTTCCTGGCTGCCGGCAGGACGTCCAACGACGCCGTAAAGGTTCGGCCCGGTGGCGCCGCCCTTCACGATGTCCTCGCCCTCGGGCGACTGGATCATGTGGCAGGCCTTGCACTTGCGGAATTCCTTTTCGCCATTGGCGGCATCGCCATCCTGTGCAAGGGCGGGCATGGCTAGGGCTGCACCGATCAGGGTGCCGATGATCGCAAATTTCATTCTTTCCTCGCTATTCCAAGAAGATTGGAAGTCCCACCTGCTTCCTACAATCCGCGCGGGGCGATGATCCAGCCCCCATTAGGTCGCACCATCAGGAACGTGATCCCCCGAAGATTGTTCCAAATTGCCGCCGCAGCGCCAGGTCCAGGTCAGGCATCCCGACAGGCAGGCCCAGATCGACCAGGCTGGTCGCGCCATGTCCGCTGATCCCGCAGGGGACGATGCCGCCGTAATGGGACAAGTCGGGCTCGACATTGATGGCGATGCCGTGAAAGCTGACCCAGCGGCGCAGCTTGACGCCGATGGCCGCGATCTTGTCGTCGCGGGGGCTGCCATCGGGCAGGGGCGCCTTGTCGGGGCGCGAAACCCACACGCCCACGCGCCCGTCGCGGATCACGCCCGTCACGCCGAATTCGGCCAGGGAGGCGATGACCCAGGCCTCCAGCTTGCCGACAAAAGCGCGCACGTCGCGCCCCCGGCGGTTCAGGTCCAGCATCACATAGACGATTCGCTGACCCGGCCCGTGATAGGTGTATTGCCCGCCGCGCCCGGTGGCATGGACGGGAAAGCGCGCGTCCAGAAGGTCGCCGTCCCTGGCGCTGGTGCCCGCGGTGTAAAGGGGCGGGTGTTCGACCAGCCAGATCGCCTCGTCCGCGCGGCCGTCGTGGATCGCGGCCACCCGCGCCTCCATGAAGGCCACGGCCGCGTCGTAATCGGTCAGCCCGTCTGCCGTGATCCATTCCACCATGGACGCGGATCTGGACCGCCCCGGCGGCGCCGTCAAGCCGGTGCGCGGGTTCTTCAGAATCCCTCTTTTCAATCCCCCGCGCCTCGGCTATCACCCGCCGCACTGCCCGGATGCGGTCGTGGCGGAATTGGTAGACGCGCAGCGTTGAGGTCGCTGTTCCTTAACCGGAGTGGAAGTTCGAGTCTTCTCGACCGCACCATCTTTCCCTAGACATTGTCATCGCGGTAAAACCGGGCATTGGTCCGTTGCGAATGAGGGTGTTATGAAGATTGCCGTTGTCGGCCTGGGCTATGTCGGGCTGTCGAACGCGGTGTTGCTGGCGCAACATTCGACAATCGTGGCGCTGGACATCGACAAGGGCAAGGTGGATGCTGTCAACGCCCGCCAAAGCCCGATCGAGGATGCGGACATCACCCGCTTCCTGGCCGAACGGGATCTGGATCTGACCGCCACCACCGATGCCGCGCTGGCGCTGGAAGGCGCCGATTTCGTGATCGTCGCCACGCCCACGAATTATGACCCGCGCACGAACGGCTTTGACACCGCTTCGGTCGAGGCGGTGATCGGCCTGGCCCGCCAGCACGCCCCAGGAGCGTCGATCGTCGTCAAGTCCACGGTGCCGGTGGGCTTCACCAGCCGGATGCGGGCCAGGACGGGCTATGACGGCATCATCTTCTCGCCCGAGTTCCTGCGCGAAGGGCTGGCGCTGCACGACAACCTTCACCCCAGCCGGATCGTCGTGGGCGACAGGGGCGATGCCGCGCATCGCTTCGCCGACCTGCTGGTCCAGGGCGCGCTGGCCAGGGACGTGCCGGTCCTGTTCACCGATTCGACCGAGGCCGAGGCGATCAAGCTCTTCGCCAACACCTTCCTGGCCATGCGCGTGGCCTATTTCAACGAGTTGGACAGCTATGCCCTGACCCACGGGCTGGATCCGCATGCGATCATCCGGGGCGTCGCGCTGGACCCGCGGGTGGGTGACTACTACAACAACCCGTCCTTCGGCTATGGCGGCTATTGCCTGCCCAAGGACACCAAGCAGCTGCTGGCGAACTATTCCCTTGTTCCGCAGAACCTGATCGCGGCCATCGTCGAATCGAACCGCACGCGCAAGGATTTCATCGCCGAGCAGATCATCGCCAGGAACCCGCGCAGGGTGGGCGTCTATCGGCTGGTGATGAAGGAAGGGTCCGACAATTTCCGCGACAGCGCGATCCAGGGGATCATGAAGCGGATCAAGGCCAGGGGCATTTCCTGCATCGTCTATGAACCCGCGCTGCAGACCGACCACTTCTTCCATTCGCCGGTGGAACGCGATCTTGAGGCGTTCAAGGCGAAGTCGGACCTCATCATCGCCAACCGCCGCCATGACGATCTGGCCGACGTGGCCGACAAGCTGTTCACGCGCGACCTGTTGCAGCGCGACATCTGACGCGCATGACGCCGGGTGCCCGCATATCCGCCGCGATCGAGGTTCTGGACCGGATCCTTGCGGGCCAGCCCGCCGAACAGGCGCTGCTGCGGTGGTCGCGGTCCAGCCGGTTCGCGGGATCGGGCGACCGGGCGGCGGTGCGCGACCTGGTCTTCGATGCGCTGCGTTGCCGCAACAGCCATGCCGCATTGGGCGGGGCGCTGACCGGGCGCGGGCTGATGATCGGCGGGCTTCTGGCGAGCGGGCAGGATCCGGCGGCGCTGTTCACGGGGCAGGGCCATGCGCCCGCGCCCCTGGCTGATGGCGAAGGCGGTGGGTCGGCCGATGGCGTCAGCGACATCCCGGACTGGACCCGTCCGCTGTGGGACCGCTCCCTGGGCGACTGTGCGGAGGCTGTCGCGGACGCGATGCGGCACCGGGCGCCCGTCTGGCTGCGGGTCAATACCGTCAAGGCCAGCCCTGCCGATGCCATCCGCGTTCTGGCCGGGGACGGGATCGCCGCCGAACCCGATACGCGCCTGGCGACTGCCCTGCGGGTGACGGAAAACGAACGCCGCTTGTCACAAAGCAACGCTTATCGGGACGGCCTGGTCGAACTGCAGGATCTTTCGCCGCAACTGGCCTGCGCGGCATTGCCGGTGGCCGCCGGGATGCGGGTGCTGGACTTCTGTGCGGGCGGGGGCGGCAAGACCCTTGCCATGGCGGGGCGGGCCGATGGCCTGACCCTGGTCGCCCACGACGCCGACCCCGCGCGGATGCGGGATCTGCCGCAGCGGGCCCAGCGGGCAGGGGTCAAGGTCCGGCTGGACACCGACCCGTCGGGCGGCTTCGATCTGGTCATCGCCGACGTGCCCTGCTCGGGGTCGGGCACCTGGCGGCGGACGCCCGATTCGAAATGGCGGCTGTCCCAGGCGATGCTGGACGATCTTGTCGCGCTGCAGGCCGCGATCCTGCGCAGGGCGGCGCGGCATGTGCGTCCGGGCGGGCACCTGGCCTATATGACCTGCTCGGTCCTCGATCCCGAAAACGACGCGCAGGTCGCGGCGTTCCTGGGGGAAAGCCCGGATTTCATGCCCATTTCACGCCATCTCTGGACCCCGCTGGATGCCAGCGACGGCTTTTTCCTGGCGCTGCTGGCCCGCCGATGAGGCGCCGTTCCGCCGTTAACGCAATCTTAAGCGCCTTGACGGTATCCAGCAGGGAAAGCGGTGGGAAAAGGGCGCGACGCATGGTTCTGGGGGATACGCAATCGGCATTGTCGCGCAATGCTGCGGTGGCCTTGCCCATCCTGATGCTTCCGGTGGCCATCGCGGCGGTCGCCGCCCTGATCGCCCCGCAAGGCCGTTACGGCATGACGGCCCTGGTGATCGGCACCATCGCGGTCGCCTGGTACATTCTGGGCGGGGTCGTCTCGCTGGGTTATATCCTGGACCGGCTGGCGGCACGCCGCGCCCTGGCGGCGATCCGGCACGAGGTCGCTGCCGCCCCCGATCCGGTCTGGATCTGCGATTCGGACGGGCTGGTGATGCTGCAGAACGATGCCTCGCGCAGCGGCTTCGGCGACATCGCCGGGCAGAACATCATGCGCCTGATGTCCGGGCTGCGGGCCGATGCCGCGCAGGACATGGAGGGGCTGGTGCGTCGCGCGGGCTATGTCGGATCGGCGGATCTGGCCTTGTCTTCGGGCGATGTGCTGACGCTCAGCCGGGCCGAGGATGCGCCCCTGCAGGTCTGGTCCTATCACCGCCATGGCAGTTCCGCGCCCATTCCGGTTGCCGCAATCGAGAACGCCCCCGACGATTTCGAGGCGATCCCGGTCGCGCTGCTGCGCATCGCGCCGAACGGCTATATCCGCCGGGCCAATGCGGCGGCTCGGCGTCTTCTGGGCGACAGCCTGCCCAATGGATCCGATCCCGTGCATGTCGGCAGCCTGCTGGACGGCCCCGGCCGCCCTGCCGGCGAATGGATCGCCGAAACCCATGCCGCCGGCCGCACCGATGGCCGATCCGAGGTGCTGCGCCTGCGTTCGCCCGACGACGTGGCCAGGGAACAGCATTTCCAGGTCGCCCTGGCCATCGATCCGGTCGAGCAGCCGGGCGTAATCGCCGTGCTGAACGACGCAAGCGCGCTGAAGACGCTGGAGGCCCAGTTCGTGCAAAGCCAGAAGATGCAGGCCATCGGCCAGCTTGCGGGCGGTGTGGCGCATGACTTCAACAACCTGCTGACGGCCATTCGCGGGCATTGCGACCTTCTGATGCTGCGCCATGACAAGGGCGATCCCGACTATGCGGACCTGGACCAGATCGGCCAGAACGCGAACCGCGCCGCAGCCCTGGTGGGCCAGCTTCTAGCCTTCTCGCGCCGGCAGCAGTTGAAGCTGGAAACGCTGGATCCCCGCGACGTGCTGGCGGATCTGACACACCTTCTGAACCGCCTCGTGGGCGAAAAGGTCAGGCTGACCATCGCCCACGCTTCCGCCCTGCGCGCCATCCGCGCCGACAAGCGACAGCTGGAACAGGTCATCATGAACCTTGTCGTGAACGCCCGCGACGCCATGCCCAGGGGCGGCACTATCGAGATCCGCACCGACCTGACCTCTATCGACGGGGATGGGGCGCGCGGCAAGGTGTCGCTGCCCAAGGGGGATTACCTGCGCATCCGCGTCACCGACGAGGGCTGCGGCATCGACCCGGCGCTGCGCGACAAGATCTTCGAGCCCTTCTTCACCACCAAGCGCGTGGGCGAGGGGACCGGCCTTGGCCTTTCCACCGCCTACGGCATCGTCAAGCAGACCGGCGGATACATCTTCTGCGACAGCGAACTGGGCCAGGGCACCTGCTTCTCGCTCTATTTTCCCGCCCAGGCCGGGATGCAGCCCACCCCCCGCCCGGCCCCGGCCGCTGCCCCCATCCCGCAACCTGAACGCCGCGCGACCGTCCTGCTGGTCGAGGACGAGGCCCCGGTCCGCGCCTTCGCGGCCCGCGCCCTGCGCCTGAAAGGCTATGAGGTCCACGAAGCGTCAAGCGCCGAGGAGGCGCTGTCCCTGCTGGAGGGCAGGCTGGCCGTGGACATCTTCGTGACCGATGTGGTCATGCCCGGCATGGACGGGCCAAGCTGGGTCCGCGCGGCCCTGCAGGACCGGCCCGGCACGAAGGTGATCTTCATGTCGGGCTATACCGAGGACATCTTCGGCGAGGGCCACGAGCCGGTCCCCAATGCCGCCTTCCTGGCCAAGCCCTTCACGCTGAACGAACTGGCGCAATGCGTCGCGCGGCAGTTGCAGGGCCCGCCCCGCCGCCTGGATGCGTGAACCTTTTGGCAAGGGTCCGCTGCCAAAAAAAGGGTTAAGGAAATGTGCTTCCCGCCCGCGATAGTGCTTGAAAAAAGCCCCCCGAGCGCGCATCTATCCACAGGAACAAGAAGTGAACATCAACCTCCCGTGGCCGGCAGATTGCTGTACCGGCCAGGCTGTGAAATAACGGTAAGGACCATATGGCACAGGCGAGCATCTTCGACATGAACGACAAGCGCAGCGCGGACAAGCAGAAGGCGCTCGACAGCGCCCTTGCCCAGATCGAACGCCAGTTCGGCAAGGGCTCGATCATGAAACTGGGCAAGGACAGCCCGGTGGCCGAGATCGAGGCGACCTCGACCGGATCGCTGGGGCTGGACATTGCCCTTGGCATCGGCGGTCTGCCCAAGGGCCGCATCATCGAGATCTTCGGGCCGGAAAGCTCAGGGAAAACCACGCTGACGCTGCATGTCGTGGCCGAGGAACAGAAGAAGGGCGGCGTCTGCGCCTTCGTGGACGCGGAACATGCCCTCGACCCGCAATACGCCAGGAAGCTGGGCGTGAACCTGGACGAGTTGCTGATCAGCCAGCCCGACACGGGCGAGCAGGCGCTTGAGATCGTGGACACGCTGGTCCGTTCCGGCGCGGTCAGCCTGGTCGTGGTCGACTCGGTCGCGGCGCTGACACCCAAGTCCGAGATCGAGGGCGACATGGGCGACATGCAGATGGGCAGCCAGGCCCGCCTGATGAGCCAGGCGATGCGCAAGCTGACGGCCAGCATCGGCCGTTCCAACTGCATGGTGATCTTCATCAACCAGATCCGCATGAAGATCGGCGTGATGTTCGGCAATCCCGAAACCACGACGGGCGGCAATGCGCTGAAGTTCTATGCCTCGGTGCGCCTCGACATCCGCCGCACGGGTTCGGTCAAGGATCGCGACGAGGTGATCGGCAACACCACCCGCGTGAAGGTCGTCAAGAACAAGGTGGCGCCGCCCTTCCGGCAGGTGGAATTCGACATCATGTATGGCGAGGGCATCAGCAAGGTGGGCGAGCTGATCGACCTGGGCGTCAAGGCGGGTGTGGTCGAGAAATCGGGTGCCTGGTATTCCTATGGCGACGAACGCATTGGCCAGGGCCGCGAGAACGCCAAGCAGTTCCTGCGCGACAATCCCGAAAAGGCCACGGCGATCGAGGACAAGATCCGCGCCAGCCACGGCCTGGAATTCGCCGTCGAGGGCGGCGAGGAGGACAGCCTGACCGAAGAATGATCGGCGGCCCAATGGACATCATGGCGCGCGGGCGGATCGTCCGCGCGTTTTTGTTGACGACGGCATTCCGCCAGCCCGCCCGCTGCGATTGCTGGACAGCGGGGGCCGCCGGTTATAGACCATTCGCCAGCCCGGCGTGTCCGATCGCGCCATCAGATTGCGAAGGCCCACCATGCCCACATTGAACGACATCCGCTCGACCTTCCTGAGCTTCTTCGAGCGCAACGGCCACCGCGTGGTGGACAGCTCGCCCCTGGTGCCGCGCAACGACCCGACGCTGATGTTCACCAACTCGGGCATGGTGCAGTTCAAGAACCTGTTCACCGGGGTCGAGACGCGCGACTACAAGCGCGCGACCACGGCGCAGAAATGCGTCCGCGCGGGCGGCAAGCACAACGACCTGGACAATGTGGGCTATACCGCACGCCACCACACCTTCTTCGAGATGCTGGGCAATTTCAGCTTTGGCGATTACTTCAAGGAAGGCGCGATCCCCTTTGCCTGGGAACTGCTGACCAAGGATTTCGGCATCCCCAAGGACAAGCTGCTGGTCACGGTCTATCACACCGATGACGAGGCCGCGAATATCTGGAAGAAGGTCGCGGGGCTTTCGGACGACCGGATCATCCGCATCCCGACCAGCGACAACTTCTGGCAGATGGGCCCGACCGGCCCCTGCGGCCCCTGCACCGAGATCTTCTATGACCACGGCGACCATATCTGGGGCGGCCCTCCGGGTTCGCCTGATGAGGATGGCGACCGCTTCATCGAGATCTGGAACCTCGTCTTCATGCAGAACGAGCAGTTCGAGGACGGCTCGATGCGGGCGCTGGACATGCAGTCCATCGATACCGGCATGGGGCTGGAGCGGATCGGCGCACTGCTGCAAGGCAAGCACGACAACTATGACACCGACCTGATGCGGTCGCTGATCGAGGCCAGTGCCCACGCGACCAGCAGCGATCCCGACGGGCCGGGCAAGGTCCATCACCGGGTGATCGCCGACCACCTGCGGTCCACCAGCTTCCTGATCGCGGACGGGGTGATGCCCTCGAACGAAGGGCGCGGCTATGTGCTGCGCCGGATCATGCGCCGGGCGATGCGGCACGCGCATATGCTGGGTGCGCAGGATCCGGTCATGTACAAGCTGGTCCCCGCCCTGGTCCGCCAGATGGGCGCGGCCTATCCCGAACTGCCCCGCGCCCAGGCTCTGATCGAGGAAACGCTGCGGAGCGAGGAAACGCGCTTCCGCCAGACGCTGGATCGCGGGCTGCGGTTGCTGGACGACGAACTGTCGAAGCTGCCCGAAGGCGCGAACCTGCCGGGAGAGGCGGCCTTCAAGCTTTACGACACCTATGGCTTCCCGCTGGACTTGACGCAGGACGCGCTGCGCGAGCAGGGCCGGGCGGTCGATACGGCGGGTTTCGATGCGGCCATGGCCGAGCAGAAGGCCAAGGCGCGCGCCGCCTGGGCGGGTTCGGGCGAATCCAAGGACGCCGCCATCTGGTATGAGCTGGCCGAGAAGCACGGCGCGACCGAGTTCCTGGGCTATGACACCGAGGAGGCCGAGGGCCAGATCCTCGCCCTTGTCGCCGAGGGGGCAGAGGTGGCCGAAGCGGGCGAAGGCCAGACCGTGCATCTGGTCGTCAACCAGTCGCCCTTCTACGCCGAATCCGGCGGCCAGGTGGGCGATACCGGGCTGATCAAGACGGAGACCGGCGCGGCCCGCGTCACCGATACGAAGAAGGTCGCGGGCGTCTTCCTGCATGTGGCCGAGGTGACGCTGGGCACCATCAGCCGGGGGCAGGGCGCGACGCTCTCGGTCGATCACGCGCGCCGCAGCGCCATCCGGGCCAACCATTCGGCCACCCACCTGCTGCACGAAGCGCTGCGCCGCGCATTGGGCGAGCATGTCGCGCAGCGCGGCAGCCTGAACGCGCCCGACCGGCTGCGATTCGATTTCAGCCACAACAGCGCGGTTTCCCCCGACGAACTGGCGCGGGTCGAGGCCGAAGTGAACGATTTCATCCGCCAGAACTCGCCCGTCGAGACACGCATCATGACCCCCGACGACGCGCGCGGGCTTGGCGCGCAGGCGCTGTTCGGCGAGAAATATGGCGACGAGGTCCGCGTTGTGTCGATGGGCCAACTGGCCGACAGCGGCAAGGGGGCGGATGGCCAGACCTATTCGCTGGAACTGTGCGGCGGCACGCATGTCGCGCGGACGGGGGACATCGGGGCATTCGCGCTGCTGGGCGACAGCGCCAGCAGCGCCGGGGTGCGGCGGATCGAGGCGTTGACGGGGCAGGCGGCCCTTGCGCATCTGCGCCATTCCGACAGCCAGTTGTCCGAGATCGCGGGCATCCTGAAGGCGCAGGCGGGCGATGTCGTCAACCGCGTCAAGGCGCTGGCGGATGAACGCAAGGCGCTGGCCAACGAGGTCGCGCAACTGAAACGCCAGCTTGCCATGGGCGGCGGTCAGGCGCAGGCGGCCAAGGACATCGGCGGCGTCAAGTTCATCGGCCGCCGGGTCGAGGGCGTCGGCGGCAAGGAACTGGGCGCGCTTGTCGATGAGATGAAGTCGCAGCTTGGCAGCGGCGCCGTTCTGGTGCTGGCGGAAGCCGAGGGCAAGGCGACCGTCGCGGCGGGCGTGACGCCCGATCTGGTGGGCCGGATCAGCGCGGTGACGCTGGTCCAGACCGCGACTGCCGCGCTTGGCGGCAAGGGCGGCGGCGGGCGGCCTGACCGCGCGCAGGGCGGCGCCCCCAGCTTGGCGGCTGCCGAGGACGCCATTGCCCAGGTTGAAAAACTGCTGGAGGAAACGGCATGACTGCCCTTTGGATTGCCCATGTGACCGTCACGGACCCCGAAGCCTACGGGAAATACGCGCAGGCCGCCGGTCCGGCGATCGCTGCGCATGGCGGGGTCTTCCTGGCGCGTGGCGGGCGTTACCAGCAGCTGGAGGGCAACGACCGCGCCCGCAACGTGGTCGCGCGCTTTCCCAGCTTTGACGCCGCCGTTGCCTGCTATAACAGCAGCGAATACCAGGCGGCGCTGGCGCACGCGAAGGGCGCATCCGAACGCGACCTTGTGATCGTCGAGGAAACGCCTCCGCCTGCGGAATAGGCTACCTTCTTCATCCTTTCGTGGTATTTCTGTTAGAAAGAAGACACGAAGGGGCAGGGTCATGTGCCGTTGGGCCGCCTATGTGGGCCAACCGATCTTTCTTGAGGATATCGTCAGCCGGCCGGATCATTCGCTGATCCGGCAAAGCCAGGGCGCGCGGCGCTGCGTGACGCCGGTCAATGCGGATGGCTTCGGCATCGCCTGGTATGGCGAAAGGTCTGAACCGGGGCTTTACCGCGACGTGATGCCCGCTTGGTCGGATCCGAACCTGCACAGCCTGGTCGCTCAGGTCCGGTCGGGGCTGTTCATGGCCCATGTCCGCGCCTCGACCGGGACGGCGACCAGCCGCAACAACTGCCATCCTTTCGTGTCGGGCCGCTGGTCCTTCATGCATAACGGTCAGTTCGGCGGCTATGACGCCTTCCGCCGGGATGCCGATGTGATGATCCCCGACGATCTTTATCCGCACCGCAAGGGCGCGACCGACAGCGAGGCGCTGTTCCTGATCGCCCTGGGCGAAGGTCTGGACCGCGACCCCAAGGGCGCGATGGAGCGGGCTGTCGCGCGGCTGACCGATCTGGCGATGCGGCGCGGCAGCGCGCCTTTCGTGCGGGCGGCCTGCGCCTTTTCGGACGGGCAACGGCTTTACGCGATCCGCCATGCCAGCGACGACCAGGCCCCCAGCCTGTTCCACCGTTGGTCGCAGTCGCGGGGCGGCCGGGCCGTCGTGTCCGAGCCGCTGGAAACGCAGGAAGAAGAGTGGACCGAGGTTCCGCCCGGCAGCTTCTGCATCTTCGACCGGGACAGCGTCACGGTTCAGCCCTTTGCGCCGCAGGTGCAGGCAAGGGCTGCCTGATCAGGCCTGGGAGGGCGCCGTGCGCGGGGCAGGCGGCGTCGCATCCCCACCGGTCACGGCTTCAGCCGCCGGCGTAACTGCGGGCCCATGACCATTGGGCTGCGGCGCGGCGGCCTGCGGCAGGTCGGGCACCGCTTCCGGCGCGCGCGCGGGCGAGGCTGCGGCGGGGTATTCCGGCTGCGGCTGCCGCGCCATCGTCCCGGCTGCCGGAGCGGCGACCGTGCGGCGGAAGACCAGCAGGTTGTGATAAACGGTGCTGCGCCCGGTCAGACCGCTGCGTTCTTCGCTGGGAAGCACGTCGGCGCGGACATATTCCCAGCCATCCCGCGCCATGCGGTTCAGTTCGCTTGTCAGCGCGACGGCATAGCGGTCGCCCGGCGTCTTGGCGTCCTTGGCCTTTTCGCCGCGGCTCGGCGCGGGAACGACGCTGTATTCGAACTGGCTCAAGGGATGCTCCTTTTCGAGGCAGGCGGGTTTTGCCTTGTAACTTGACTGCTTGGCGGATGTTCCAGCGGCACGGGGTCGCCCCGCTCACATCCCCAGCTTCCGGGCCACCAGGTCGTTGACCGCCGCCGGATTGGCCTTGCCGCCGGTGGCCTTCAGCACCTGGCCCACGAACCAGCCCGCCAGCTTGGGATTGGCGCGCGCCTTTTCGACCTGGGCGGGGTTGGCCGCGATGATCTCGTCCACGGCCTTTTCGATGGCGCCAAGGTCGGTGACCTGCTTCATGCCGCGCGATTCCACGATCTGCGCGGGATCGCCGCCCTCGGTCCACAGGATCTCGAACAGATCCTTGGCGATCTTGCCCGAGATGTCGCCGGTGGCGATCAGGTCGATCACGCCGCCAAGCTGGTCGGCTGACACGGGCGAGGTTTCGACCGTCAGGCCTTCCTTGTTCAGGCGCCCGAACAACTCGTTGATGACCCAGTTCGCGGCCTGCTTGCCGTCACGGCCTTTCGCCACGGCCTCGAAGTAATCGGCGTTCTCGACCTCGGCGGTCAGCACGCCCGCGTCATATTCCGACAGGCCCAGTTCCTTGACGAAGCGCGCCTTCTTTTCGTCCGGCAGTTCCGGCATCGCGCCCGCGATGTCGTCCACCCAGGCCTGCTCGATCTCCAGCGGCAGCAGGTCGGGGTCGGGGAAATAGCGGTAATCATGCGCTTCCTCCTTCGACCGCATGGACCGCGTCTCGCCCTTGTCGGGATCGTAAAGGCGGGTTTCCTGCACGACCGTGCCGCCATCCTCGATGATGGCGATCTGGCGGCGGGCTTCATACTCGATAGCGGCTTGGATGAAGCGCAGCGAGTTCATGTTCTTGATCTCGCAGCGCGTGCCCAGGTAGCTGAAGTCCTGGGTTTCCTGGTAGCGTTCATAGGCGCCGGATGCGCAGACCGACACGTTCACGTCGGCGCGCAGGTTGCCGTTCTGCATGTTGCCGTCGCAGGTGCCCAGGTAACGCATGATCTGGCGCAGCTTCGCGACATAGGCCGCCGCTTCCTCCGGCCCCCGGATGTCGGGGCGGCTGACGATCTCCATCAGCGCGACGCCCGTGCGGTTCAGGTCCACGAAGGACATGTTCGGGTCCATGTCGTGGATCGACTTGCCCGCGTCCTGTTCCAGGTGGATGCGCTCGATGCGCACGCGGCGGGCCACGCCGGGAGCCATGTCCACGATCACCTCGCCCTCGCCCACGACGGGGTGGTAAAGCTGGCTGATTTGGTAGCCCTGCGGCAGATCCGGGTAGAAATAGTTCTTGCGGTCGAAGGCCGAACGCAGGTTGATCGCGGCCTTCAGTCCCAGGCCCGTGCGCACCGCCTGGGCCACGCAGAATTCATTGATGACGGGCAGCATCCCCGGCATCGCCGCATCGACGAATGCCACATGGCTGTTCGGTTCTGCCCCGAAGCCGGTCGAGGCGCCGGAGAACAGCTTGGCATTGGACGCGACCTGGGCGTGGACCTCCAGCCCGATGACCAGTTCCCAGTCCTGTTTCGCGCCCGCAATGGTTTTCGGCTGCGGGGCGGTGAAGGAAAGATGGTCAAGCATCGGGAACCTCGGATGGGTCGGGCGAGTATATTGGATGCAGTCTTTTAGGTCAGCACGCGGGTGATGTCACGGGGGCGGCGGGTGCAAATCGCGCCGATCTTCGGGCCAGACGAATCACTTGGCTGGCAGAAAAGCAGGCGCAAGGTGTTAACGAGAGGGTGCGCAAGAGCTCTTTCGGCGGATTTCCGACCATCGGGCTTCCGCCGCTTGGCGTGATGTCGCCGACGGTTTTGCTGCCTTCTTGCGCGATTTTCGAGCCGGGATATGGGTTTGTCCGACGGAACAATCCCACGAGGATCGAATGCGCTTCGCGCTTGTGCCCCTTGCCGCTCTGGCTTTCCTGGCTGCGTGCCAGTCCACGACGACCCCGCAATCCGAAAGCAAGGCCGCAGCCGAGGCGCAGCAGATGCAGCTTGCCAGCCAGCCGCCGATGCGCTGGGGACAGGCCGCCGGGTCGGAGCAGTGGACCAAGGCCACGCTGTCCGCACTGGACCGGGAAGGGGTCACGATCCTGTCGCGCGTTCCGAACGACATCGACACCTTCTGCCCGAACTATGCGCAACTGAACCCGACCGGGCGCAAGGCCTTCTGGGCGGGGCTGCTGTCGGCGGTGGCCAAGCACGAAAGCACCTATAATCCGCAGGCCAGCGGCGGCGGCGGGCGCTGGCTGGGCCTGATGCAGATCGCGCCGGCCACCTGGCGCAACTATGGCTGCGACGGCAATATCAAGAACGGCGGCGACAACATGTCCTGCGCGGTCAAGATCATGTCGCGGCAGGTGGCGCGCGACAATGCGGTCGCCCATGACGGCAACGGCTGGCGCGGCATCGCGCGGGACTGGGCGCCGCTGCGCAATGCCTCGAAGCGCGCGGACATCGCGGCCTGGACCAGCAGCCAGAGCTATTGCAGGCCGAAGGCGTAAGGGGCCTTGCCCATCGGTCCTTCGGACCTCACCCTAGGGTATTTGGACAAAGAAGAAGGGCGGGTTTTCCCGCCCTTTGTGTTTTCAGCGCAGCGCGGCCAGGATGCGCGCCCAGGACCGCGCGCCCTTGGCGAAACTCTGCACGTCGTATTTCTCGTTCGGGGAATGGATGCGGTCGTCGTCGCGGGCAAAGCCGACCAGCATCGAATCCATGTCCAGGATCGTCTTGAAGTCGCCCGCGATGGGGATGGACCCGCCGCTGCCGATGAAGGCGGCTTCCTGCCCCCATTCGTCGCCAAGCGCAGTTCGCGCCGCCGCGAAGGCCGGATCCTGGGTGTCCATGACGCTGGCCGGGCTGCCGCCATGTTCGTGGAACTCGACCGTGCAGTCGGGGGGCAGGAAGCCGCGCACATGGTGGCGGAAGGCCGCGCGGATTTTCACCGGATCCTGTTGGCCGGTCAGGCGGAAGCTGACCTTGGCACGCGCCTCGGCCGGCAGCACGGTCTTGAATCCCTCCCCGGTATAGCCGCCGGTGATGCCGTTGATTTCCGCCGTGGGACGGTTCCAGGCCATTTCGACCGGCATCCGGCCCTTTTCGCCGATGGGATCGGACAGACCCACGCGGCCCAGCATCCCGCCCGCGTCGAAGCCCAGCGATTCCCAGTCGCGGCGCAGTTCGGGCGACAGGTCGGACACGCCGTCATAGAAGCCGGGCAGGGTGACGCGGCCATCCGCGTCCTTCAGCGCCGCAAGCGCCTGCGCCAGCACCATGACCGGATTCGCCGCCAGCCCGCCGAACAGGCCGGAATGCAGGTCGCGGTCGGCGCCGCGGATCACGACCTCCTCGCCCACCAGGCCGCGCAGTTGCGTGACGATGGCGGAGCGGGTGCCGCCGAACAGTTCGGTGTCGCAGATCATCGCCAGCGATGCGCGCAACTCATCGGCATTGTCGCGCAGGAACGGGCGCAAGGAGGGCGAGCCGGATTCCTCCTCGCCCTCGAACAGCAGGATCAGGTCGCTGGGCAATTCGCCATGAACCTCGCGCCAGGCGCGGAAGGCCTCGACAAAGGTCATCAGCTGGCCCTTGTCGTCGGATGCGCCGCGCGCGCGGATGACCTTGCCGCCGGGTGCATCCTCGATCTGCGGATCGAAGGGCGGGCGGTCCCAGAGCGACAGCGGATCGACCGGCTGTACATCATAGTGACCGTAGAACAGCAAGGGCCGCCCCCCGCCCGGCTGCGACCGTGCGACCACCATCGGATGGCCCGGCGTGTCGCGGATTTCGGCGTCAAAGCCGATCCCCGCCAGTTCGTTTCGCAGCCATTCGGCGGCGGCGCGCACGTTGCCCGCATGGGCCGGATCGGTCGAGATCGAGGGGATGCGCAGAAAGGCCACAAGCCTGTCCAGGGCCTTGTCCAGCCCTTGATCCAGCCGGGCCAGGACCTCATCTAATCTTGCGTCTTCCAGCATGTTTTCCCCTGTTTCCGAGTCACTTGATAGGTTTTGCGTATGGTCCTTTGGTCCTCATGCGACAATTTTGACCTGTCATTTGCGGCATTTGACATGTATCAACGCAGGACCGCGCGCGATCGACAATGATTGCCCCCAGCCAGCTATGCAAGGGAACGCCCGCAATGAATTATGATGCCGCCCTGGACCAGGCTATCGGTCGGCTGCATGAGGAAGGCCGCTATCGCACCTTCATCGACATCGAGCGGGTGAAGGGTCAGTTCCCCCAGGCTGTCTGGACGCGCCCGGACGGCGAAAAGCAGGACATCACGGTCTGGTGCGGCAACGACTACCTGGGCATGGGCCAGCACCCGGTCGTGCTGGAGGCGATGCATGAGGCGCTGGATGCCGTCGGCGCCGGGTCGGGCGGGACGCGCAACATTTCGGGCACCACCATCTATCACAAGCGGCTGGAGGCCGAGCTGGCCGACCTGCACGGCAAGGAAGCCGCGCTTGTCTTTTCCAGCGCCTATACCGCTAACGACGCCACGCTTTCCACGCTGCGCAAACTGTTCCCCGGCCTCATCATCTATTCGGACGAACTGAACCACGCGTCCATGATCGAGGGGATCAAGCGGTTCGACGGCGCCAAGCGCATCTTCCGCCACAACGACCTGGCCCATCTGCGCCAGTTGCTGGAAGGCGACGATCCCGCCGCGCCCAAGCTGATCGCCTTCGAATCCATCTATTCGATGGACGGCGATTTCGGCCCGATCAAGGCGATCTGCGACTTGGCCGACGAATTCAACGCCCTGACCTATCTGGACGAGGTCCACGCGGTCGGCATGTATGGCCCGCGCGGCGGCGGCGTGGCCGAACGCGACGGTCTGATGGACCGCATCGACATCTTCAACGGCACGCTGGGCAAGGCCTTCGGTGTCTTCGGCGGCTATATCGCCGGCACGGCCAAGATGTGCGACGCGATCCGGTCCTATGCGCCGGGCTTCATCTTCACCACGTCCTTGCCGCCTGCGGTGGCGGCGGGGGCTGCGGCCTCGATCCGCTTCCTGAAATCCGAGGAGGGCCAGCACCTGCGCGATGCGCAGCAGTTGCACGCGCGGATCCTGAAGATGCGGCTGAAATCGCTGGGAATGCCGATCATCGACCATGGCAGCCATATCGTGCCGGTCCATATCGGCCATCCGGTTCATTGCAAGATGCTGTCGGACATGCTGCTGCGCGACTATGGCATCTATGTGCAGCCGATCAACTTCCCCACCGTGCCGCGCGGCACGGAACGGCTGCGCTTCACCCCGTCGCCCGTCCACGCCCCGCGCCAGATCGACCATCTGGTCAAGGCCATGGACAGGTTGTGGTCACATTGTGCGCTCAACCGTCAGGAAATGAGTGCATAATTAAATCTGCGAGTGAACTGCTCTCGCCTGCGTGATAAGCTCGGGTTAAGGAAAAGCAAGGAACCGTTCGATTCGAAATGGTGTTCCTGCATCGGGCTATGAGGCAGACGAAAAAATGAGCAGGCTGCGGGCTGAGAACCCGGCAGAAGAGGATTCGCGGGTGGAGGGAATGGACCATTTCCTCGGCGACGACACACGCCTTGGCGACATCATGCGGGGCGAAAGGGCGACATTGGGCAAGTCGCTGCTGGACGTGCAGCGCGAATTGCGCATCCGTGCGTCCTATGTCGCCGCTATCGAGAATTGCGACATTACCGCCTTCGACGCGCCCAGTTTCGTGTCGGGCTATGTGCGGTCCTATGCGCGCTATCTGGGCATGGATGCGGATTGGACCTTCCGCCGCTTCTGCCTGGAATCCGGTTTCCAGCCGACCCATGGCATGGCCCCCACGGCAGCCGGTCCCAAGCCCGCCAGGCGCCCCTCGGACCCGGTCGAGGCCCTGGCCAATCCCAAGGCGCTGTTCATCCCGCAGCCCGAAAGCTTCTGGTCCGATATCGAGCCGCGGGCCATCGGCGCGGTTCTGGTGCTGATCGCGCTTGTCTGCGGGCTGGCCTATGGCGGCTGGTCCGTCCTGCAAGAGGTGCAGCGCGTCACCCTGACGCCGGGCGAGAATGTGCCGGGCGTGGTGACCGCCCTGGACCCGGCCGAGGGCGCCGGCATGGTCGAACCGCCTCTGGACATGTCAAGCACCACGGAACTGGCCGAAAGCCTGCCCCAGCCCGAGGGGCTGGACCGGCTTTACCGCCCGCAGATCCTCGAAGCTCCGGTCCTGACCACGCGCGATGGGCCCATCGCCGCCATCGATCCTGGCCTGACCCAAGCCCCGGCGGCAGGGGAAACGGCGGTTGCCCAAGGTCCGGCGGAAACCGCGACGGCCATTCAGCAGGCCCTGGCCGAGGCTGCGCAGGCCCCCTTTGGCCCGCCGATGCCCGAACAGACCACCGCCGCGATCACCGTGGCCCCCGATGCGCCCGCGCTGGAGCTGCTGGCGGCGCGTCCGGCCTGGGTCCGCGTGACCTCGGCCGATGGGACGGTGCTGCTGGAAAAGATCATGGATGCGGGCGAACGCTTCACGCTGCCAAGCCTGGAGGAACCGCCGGTGTTGCGCACGGGCAATTCGGGCGCGGTCTATTTCGCGGTCAACGGCCAGACCTATGGCCCCGCCGCACCCGGACCGCAGGTCGTGAAGAACATCAAGCTGTCGCCCGAGGATGTGACGGGCAAATACGCCCTGGCGGACCTGAACGCCGATCCCGAACTGGCGCAGATGGTCGCGGTGGCGCAGGCCACGCCGCTGGCGGACGGCCAGACGACCACGACCGAATAGCGGGCTTGCGAAGGCCGGGGGCGCTTCGCCCCCCGGACCCCCCGAGGATATTTGAGCAAAGGTGAAAAGGGGCGTTATTCCCCCCAGGTCCGTTCCAGCAACCCGATCCAGTTTTCGCTGGCGATCTTGCGGATCAGCCCTTCGCCATAGCCGTGATCCTGCATCGCGCCGATCAGGGCGGGCAACGCAGCGGCATCCGACAGGTCGCGCGGCATCAGGGCGCCGTCGAAATCGGACCCAAGCGCCACGCCATCCTCGCCCAGGATCGCCAGCAGGTGGTCCAGATGGCGCAGCATGGTGTCGAAGCCTTCCAGCGGCAGGCGGCGGCCGTCTTCGCGCAGGAAGCTGGAGGCGAAGTTCAGCCCCACCAGGCCGCCGCTGGCGGCGATCACCTGCAACTGCCGGTCGGTCAGGTTGCGGCTGCTTTCGCTGATCGCATGGACGCAGCTGTGGCTGGCGACCAGCGGCGCGTCGGAGAGGGCGGCGACATCGTTGAAGCCCGCCTCGTTCAGGTGCGACAGATCCAGCATGATCCGCAGGCTGTTGCATTCGCGGACCAGGGTCTTGCCCGCCTCGGACAGCCCTTCGCCCGTATCGGGGGATGACGGAAAGGCGAAGGGCACGCCATGGCCATAGGCCGTGGGCCGCGACCAGACCGGGCCCAGCGACCGCAGTCCCGCCGCATGCCACAGGTGCAGCGCATCCATGTCGGGGATCGCCTCGGCCCCTTCCATGTGCATGATCGCGGCGATGCGGCCAGCGGCAATCGCTTCGCGGAGGCTGCGGGCCGAGGTGACGATGTCCAGCGTGCCCGTCCGCTCCAGCGCCTTCAGCGCCGCGGCTTGCGCGAAGGCATGGGGCAGGGCCTCGGCAAAGGGGATCTCCTCGGGCAGGGGCATGGCGAAGGGCGGGTTTTCCATCAGCGCCACGGCGGCGGCATCGTTCGGGCCGTGCGGCGCGGGGATCCAGATGGCGAAGAACCCGCCCACCAGGCCGCCTGCACGGGCGCGCGGAAGATCCAGGTGGCCGGTGCCGTCGCCGTTCAGCCAGACTTCGGGGCCCTGGGCCACGACGCGTTGCAGGAAATCGTTATGGCCGTCGAATACCGGGATCATGGGGCGCCTTTCATGTCTTGCCCGCGCGACCATGCACATCTGGCGGCGGTCGGCAATGGCCGCGCTTTGCGCAACCCGCGATTCGGTCTTAGTCTGATCGCGGCAAGCAAGAAAGGACGCCCGCCATGCCCGACATCCGCCGCGATTTCGACGGCCAGACCGTCATCACCACCTTCGAGGTGACGCCCGGCAGCGCCCATGACGTGCTGGACCTGCTGACCGATGCCTGGGACCGGGTGATCCGCCGCCAGCCGGGCTTCCTGTCGGGCGCGATCCACCTGAACGACGCCCAGACCCGGATCGCCACCTATTCGCAATGGCGCGACCGCAAGGACTATCAGGCGATGCTGCGCAGCGACGAAATGCGCCGCCGTAACCGCGAAATCAATAGCATGTGCAAGAGCTTCGAGCCGGTGATGTACGAGGTGCAGGCGGTTTTCAACGACTGATGCTGCAGGTGCAGAAAGCCCGTGCAATCGCGCAGGCGCCCCGCTAACCTTCCCATGCGTCACGGCGGGGCAGGAGGGGCGATGGCGGGCAGGATCATCACGGTCGCGCAGCAGAAGGGCGGGTCGGGCAAGACGACATTGGCCGTCAACCTGGCCGTCAGCCTGCATGAACGCGGCCATTCCGTGGCCCTTGTCGATACCGACCCGCAGGGCAGCATGGGCCGCTGGTTCGTCGAACGGATGAGCGCGCAGGGAGAGGACGAGGCGATGGATTTCTCCACCTCCTCTGCCTGGGGGGCGAGCTACGAATCCGAGAAGCTGAAGAAGCGGTTCGATTTCGTCATCATCGACACGCCGCCCAAGATCGACAGCGACCTGCGCCCCGCCCTGCGGGTGGCCGACCTGGTGCTGGTGCCGGTCGCGACCAGCCATGTGGACCTGTGGGCGACCGAGGGCGTGCTGGATCTGGCGCGGCGTGAAAAGGCGCCGGTGCTGGTGGTGATGAACCGCGTGCGCCCGAATACCCGCCTGTCGGCCGAGGTGGCGCAGAAGGCGGCCGATCTGGGCGCCCATGTCGCGGACACGCAACTGGCGAACCGGGTGCTTTACGCCGAAACGCTAGGCCAAGGCGTCGGCGCCCTGGAACGCGCCCGTAACGGCCCCGCGCGCGACGAGATCGTCAGGCTGACCGACGAGGTTCTGTCCGCGATGGGCTAGACCGGCAGGATCGCCGGACCGTCGGGCGTATCCACCCGGCGCACGGTGATGCCGAAGGCGCGGCGCAGCAGATCGTCGCGCAGCACCGTATCCGCCGGGCCATCCGCCAGAACATGCCCGCCCGCCAGCAGCACCAGCCGCGTGCAGAAGCGCGCCGCCAGCCCCAGGTCGTGGATCGAGGCCAGCACGGTCCTGCCTTCCGCCGCCAGTTCCCGGAACAGTCGAAGGCAGGCCAGTTGCTGCGCCGGATCCAGCCCGGCAATGGGTTCGTCCGCGATCAGCAGGGGCGTGTCCTGCGCAAGCGCACGGGCGATCAGGGCGCGGTTCTGCTCGCCCCCCGACAGCCGCAGGGCGGTGCGCTTGCGGAAACCCTGTAACCCCATGCGGTCGATGGCGGCGTCGATGGCGATGCGGTCCAGGCCGCTGCGTCCGCCGCCGGGCCAGGGGATGCGGCCCAGGGCCACCAGATCCTCGACGCTGACGGGCCAGGCGATTTCGCGCGCCTGCGGCAGATAGGCGGCGTGGCGGGCGCGCCGGTCAGCGGGCATTGTGGCCAGCGACGAAGTGCCCGTGAAGGGGATCAGGCCAAGCGCGGCCTCCATCAGCGATGACTTGCCGGCGCCATTGGGGCCGATCAGGCCGACGAACTCTCCCGCGTTCAGCGTCAGGCTGACGCCGTGCAGCACCGGACGGCGGCGGCGGGTGACGGACAGCCCGGAAAGGTGCAGCACCATCAGACGCGCCCTCCGCTGCGGGTTTTCCAGATCAGGTGCAGGAACAGCGGCGCGCCGACGATGGCCGTCAGCACCCCCAGCTTCAGGTCGCGGTCGGGTACGATCAGCCGCACCGCGATGTCGGACGCCAGCAGCAGCGCCGCCCCGCCAAGGGCCGAGGCGGGCAGCAGGGCCGAGGGCCGCGCGCCGACCCAGGGGCGCAGGACATGCGGGACGACCAGGCCCACGAAGCCGATGGCGCCCGCAACCGCCGTCGCGGGGCCGACGACCAGGGCGGTGCCCGCGACCAGCCGCCAGCGCAGGCCGGCGGCAGGGACGCCAAGCGCCTGAGCCGCAGCCTCACCCAGGGTCAGCGCGTCCAGGGCGCGGCGGGTGGACAGGATCAGCGCCGCGCCAAGCGCCATGGGCGGCAGGGCCAGCCATACGTGCAGCATGGATCGGTCGGCCAGCGATCCCATCAGCCAGAACACGATCTCACTCGCGGCATAGGGGTTGGGCGACAGGTTCAGGACAAGGGCCGTGCCCGCGCCTGCAAGCGCGGAAATGGCGACCCCCGCCAGGATCAGCGTGACCGAACCGCCGCGCGGCCCGGCCAGGGCCACCAGCAGGCCCACCCCCGCCGCCGCGCCTGCAAGCGCCGCCAGTGGCAGGGCCAGCGCCGCGGCCAGCGACAGCCCCGTCTGGATCGCGATGACCGCGCCCAGGGCGGCCATGCCCGATATGCCGATCAGCCCCGGCTCCGCCAGCGGGTTGCGCAGGTATCCTTGCAGCGCGGCCCCGGTCAGCCCCAGCCCCGCGCCGATGGCCAGCCCCAGGATCGCGCGTGGCAGGCGGATTTCGCGCATCACGATGGGCATGGGGCCGTCGCCGCCAAGGATCAGGGCGCGAAGCGACTCCAGGACCGGCAACCCCGCCGGTCCGGTCAGCAGGGAGGCCAGGAACAGCGCGGCCACCAGCAGCGGCAGGGCGACGAACAGCCCCTTCATTCCAGCGACCGGATGGCGCGGGTGACGAAGGGCGTGCCGCAGAGCCAGTTGCGGTCGGTCACCTGCGCCCGGACCGCCGGGACGGCGGCAAGGGCGGGGTGGTCCAGGATCGCCTCTGCCCGCGACTGGCCGGGCCATCTGGCGCCGGTAATCAGGCGGTCGGGCCGGGCCATGACCAGAAGTTCCATCGGCAGGGCGGCCGTGCCCGCGATCCCGTAATCGGCGGCGATGTTGTCGTATCCCGCCGCATCCAGGATCGACCCCGCCAGCGTGCCGGACCCCGACGTGACCCCATTGGCGTCATACAGCGCCGCGCGCCCCTGAGGGGCGGTGCTGCGGGCAGCGGCCAGATCGGCGTCAAAGCGCGCCAGCAGGTCATGCGCCGCATCCGGTTGGCCCAGCAGGTCGCCCATGAGGGTGATATGGTCGCGGATGGCGGCGAAATCCTCGGCCGGGGGCAGGGTCTCGACCCGGATGCCAAGGCGGCGCAGCATCGCCACCGCAGGCCCCCCATAGGGGCCCGCGATCACCAGGTCCGGCTGCATCAGGTAGATTTCCTCGGCCCGTCCGGTGTTCGGCGTGAAGCGCGCGGCCTGGTCCGCCATCGGCGACAGGCGCGGATCCTGCGCCAGACCGCTGACCGAGACCAGCTGGCCCGGTGCGGCCAGCATCATCGCCAACTGGTCGCTGCACAGGTTCATCGACACCACCCGCTGCGGCGGCGCCCCCGTCGATCGGGCGGCAACGGGCAGGGCAGCGGCGATCAGGACCGCCGCCGCCAGGATCGCCCTAGAACGAGGCACGCAGCCCCGCATAGACCGCCCGGCCCGAGGTGCCATAGCCGCTGACCCACTGGTAGTCTTCGTCAAAGGCGTTCTCCAGCCGCAGATAGGCTTCGGCATTGTCGCGGACGGGATGGCTGACCAGCAGATCGACGGTGGTGAAGTCGTCCAGATCCCCGTCGCGTCCGGCGACGTGTTGCAGGTCGATGCCTGCGGTGGTGCCGGTGGGGAAGGTCGTCTCGGCCCCCAGGTTCAGGACGCGTTCCGGGACTTGTGCCCAGTTCGGCGTATTGGTCTGGTTGTCGATGAAGGTATAACCGACCGTCAGCGCATGGCCCGCGCCGAAGGCATAGCGGCCGTCGATCTCGATCCCTCGGCGGCGCACGGTGTCGTCGATCTGAACATAGCAGCCGTAACCGCTTCCACAGAAGGTTTCCGTGCTGTCAAACCCGATCAGGTTGTCCGTCTTCAGCCAGAACGCCGTGGCCCGCAGATAGCTGTCGCCCCATTGTTTTTCGACGCCCAGTTCGGCGCTTCGCCCTTCCTCTCGCTGAAGGTCATTGTTTCCGGCATCGCCGAACAGTTGAAACAGCGACGGCGCGCGGAAGCCGTTTCCGATGGCGGCCCGGAACAGCAGGTCGCCATTAGCGCGATAGACGGCGGCCATGCGCCCCGAGGTGAAGCCGCCAAAGCGCGAATGATCGTCGCGGCGCAGCGAAGTCGTGATGTCGATCCGGTCGCCCAGGGCTGCGGTGGTTTCCACGAAGACGCCGCTGATGCGGGCATCGCCGTTGCTCTCGGCTTCCTCCTTCTCCGTATCGGCGCCGAAAACGGCCCGGACGTCTTGGCCGATATCGGTTGCGCCCTGCCAGGACAGCTTGGTACGCGTGCCCTCATAGGGCGTCGGGATACCATTATAATAGCTGTCGCGCGCGATGCGATAGCGTGTCAGGGCGATGTCGTGATCCACGCCGCCGGTCGTGAACTGCGCAAAGCCGCGCAACCCGTAGGATTCGTTTTCCGAATAATCGTCGCCCGGCGTGCCCGTTGCATCGCTGGAATAGTCGATATCGGCGGTACTGTCTTCCCAGAAGCCGTTGAAGCCGACGGTCGCGCCGTTTTCCAGCCGATGCGCGCTGTAGAAGGACAGGCGCGTCGCCTCGTATCCGTCTTCCTCGAAGTTGCCGTCATCCTCGTCCAGGGCGGAAAAGCCGTCGGTGCGGACATGGCTGACCTGGAAGGCCAGGTCGGTGTCGTTGCGCCGCAGGGTCGCGCCATAGCTGGCGGTCAGCGTGTCGAAGCTGCCGGCCTCGATCCCGAAATGGTGGCGCAAGCCGTCCTCGGTCGGGCGCAGCGATTCCAGCGCCAGAACGCCCGCGATGGCGCGCGAGCCATACAGTGCGGATTGCGCGCCGCGCAGCAGTTCGACACGACCGATGCCTGCCGTGATCTGACCGCCGATATCGTAGGAAGGGGTCGGGGCGGTCGAATCGGAAACCTCGATCCCGTCGATCATCACCGGAACGTAACGGGCGGGTGCGCCACGGACTTCCAAGGATCCCGTGGTCCCCAGCGGTCCCCGCTGGATCAGCGTCACGCCCGGCAGGCGGGTCAGGCTGCGCGACAGGGGCTGGCTGGCGCGGCCTTGCAGGTCCTCCTCAGTCAGCACGGATACGGAACTGCCCGACCGGCTCAGCTCGGTCGCCTCGCGGTTGGCGGTCAGGGTGATGGTGTCCAGCACAAACGTGCTTTGCGCGGCGTCCTGCGCGGCGACGGGCAGGGCGGTCGTCAGGGCCAGGGCGGCGGTCAGGGTCAGAAAAGCTGGTCTTGGGGTCACGAAGGACATCCTTCCAGGAACCCGGTCAAGGCCGGGCGCGATGCGGTTCGTCTGACGGGACCGAGCCCGCCGGACAGCGACACCACCACGACGGAAGTTTCCGTTTCCGGCGCGCCCCTCGCGCGCCGTCAGGGTGATCGCGTTCGGCAGGTCTCCTGACTTGCGGGTCATGGCTTGGCCGGGCCTTCCCATCCCCGGTGCCGGGGACAGTGGCGCTCATCCGGCCCGGCTCTCCGCTGACAGTTGCGGGGGCAGTCGCGGAATCGCACCGCGTTCCCTTTTAACCGGGGATGAACCCGGAACCGAGGCAGGGCTGCCTTAGCCCATGGCGCGGCGGGCAGGCAAGAGGGTAAAGGCGCCTAGCCCAGCGAGGCCACCCATTCCGGCACCGTCCGGCTGGCGGGCCCGGTGATGCGGCGGTGGAAGTCGCGGGCATTGGCGCTGCTGTCCAGGTTCAGTTCGACGCATTCCACGCCATTGCGCCGGGCGTGTTGGGCAAAGCCTGCCGCCGGATAGACATTGCCCGATGTGCCGATGGCCGCGAACAGGTCGGCGCTTTCCAAGGCCTCCCAGATGCGATCCAGGTGATGGGGCATTTCCCCGAACCAGACGATGTCGGGCCGGGTCGCGGGACGCGCGCAGGCGGGGCAGGGGTCATCGGGCGACATGACCAGGGGCGCGGGCCAGCGGTGCCCGCAGGCTGCGCAAAGCGCGCCCGCCAGGGCGCCGTGCATGTGGATGACGCCCGCGCTGCCCGCGCGTTCGTGCAGGTCATCGACATTCTGCGTGACCAGCGTCAGGTCGTGGCGCCGCGCCAGATCCGCCAGGGCGCGATGCGCGGCATTGGGCCGTGCCTCTGCGGCAGCGGCGCGGCGCATGTTGTAGAAGCGGTGGACAAGCGCAGGGTCGGCGGCGAAGCCTTCGGGCGTCGCCACATCCTTGATCCGGTGGCTTTCCCACAACCCGTCGCTGGCCCGGAAGGTCGCAAGGCCGCTTTCGGCGGAAATGCCCGCGCCGGTCAGGACGGTGATGCGCACGGGCCTATCGGCAATAGGCCTCGGCGGTGGAGGCAAAGCGCTTGTAGCGCGCCCAGAAGGCGTTGTCGCGGTCGCTTTTCGACATGCGGACCTCTTGCGCCTGGTGCGGGTCGCGGAAGAAGGAGGCCGCGCGGCGCTGATCGGACCGCGACAGGGTCTGGTTCGCGACCTGCTGGATGCAGCCGCAGAGCGGCGCGTTGCCGCGCGCGCGGTCGGACCGGACGCAGGCGCTGTCGATGGGACCGGCCACGGCAAGGGGGGCGGTCATCATGATGGCCGCAGCCGCGATGACAAGGCGGTTGAGCATGAAACTGTCTCCTCGGTTTTCCTATGGTCGTGGCGGGGGCCGGTTGTCCCGGTCTGCGATGCCCGTCCGACTTCGATCCTAGCAGGAACGGGCCGCCCGCTCAATCTGCCCCTGTGCCGCAGGCTTCACCCGCCACGCCAGGGCCTTGCGGGATCAGGCGGGGGCGACCTCGTATCCCGCGCCACGAATCGCCTCGGCCGCGCGGGCCTGGTCCAGGCCCTCGACCGTGACGGTCTTCGCGGCCAGATCGACGGTCGCGCGCCCGCCCGCATCGGCGATGGCGGTTTCGATGGCGGCCTTGCAATGGCCGCAGCTCATGTCGGGAACGGTGAAGGTCATGGCTGTCCTCGCGGTGAGTGACTGGAGGGTTCAACTGGGGGGTTTGACAAGTCCCTTGCAGCATGATCCTGCAAGGCGGCAAGGGCAAGGCATGAGGGATGCGATGATCGAGGCCATCGGGCTGGATGCCGACGACACCCTGTGGGAAAACGAGACCTTCTTCCGCGTGACCGAGGCCGAGTTCGTGTCGCTTCTGGGCGATCACGCCGAAGGCGCCGACATCGCCAGCCGCCTGCTGGACGTTGAGCGCGCGAACCTTGCCCGCTATGGCTTCGGCATCAAGGGTTTCATGCTGTCCATGGTCCAGACCGCGATCGAGCTGACCGACGGGCGCATCGACGGCCGCGCCATCGGCCGCATCCTGGAGCTGGGGCAGGAGATGCTGGCCCATCCGGTCGATCTGCTGCCCGGCGTGCCGCAGGCCCTGGACGCGCTGGAAGGCCGCCGCCTGATCCTGATCACCAAGGGCGACCTGATCGACCAGGAGCGCAAGATCGCCGCGTCCGGCCTGGCCGAACGGTTCGAGGCCATCGAGATTCTGGCCGACAAGTCGCCCGAGACCTATGCGCGCGTACTGTTCCGCGCAGGCATCGCGCCCGAGCATTTCGTGATGGTCGGCAACTCGATGAAAAGCGACGTGCTGCCGGTCGTGACCCTGGGCGGGCACGGCGTCTTCATCCCCCATGCGCTGACCTGGGCCATCGAACATGCCGACGCGCCGGACCACCCTCGCGCGCACCGGCTGGAAACCATTGCGGGCCTGCCCGCCCTCGTCGCGCGTCTGGAGGCGGGCCATGCATAACCTTCGCGCCGCCATGCTGATGGTGCTGGCCATGGCGGCCTTCGCGGGCGAGGATGCGCTGCTGAAAGGACTTTCCGGCCATATTCCGACCGGGCAGTTGCTGGCCGTGATCGGTTTTGCCGGAATGACGGTCTTTGGCATCTGGATCGCGCTCGGCCCCGAAGGGCTGCGCCTGCGCAACCTGCTGCGCCCGCCTGTCGCGCTGCGCAACTTGTGCGAAGGCGTTTGCGCCATCACCTTCGTCACCGCGCTTGCGACCGGCGACCTGTCCATCGCCTCGGCCATCCTGCAGGCGCAGCCGCTGCTGATGACGCTGGGGGCCGCGCTGTTCCTGGGCGAAGAGGTCGGCTGGCGCCGCTGGCTGTCCATCGCCTTGGGCTTTGCGGGCGTGTTGCTGATCGTGAGGCCCGGCACCGCGGCCTTCGAGTTCAGTTCGGTCCTTGCCATCATCGCCGTGATCACCCTTGCGGTGCGCGACCTGGTGACGCGCCGCCTGCCGCCCGAGGTGGGGTCGGGCCTGCTGTCCGCCGGGGCCTTCGGGTCGATGGGCATCGCCGGTCTGTTGCTGATGGCCATCGGCGGGCAGGAACCCATCCTGCCCTCGGCGGGGCAGGGGGCGCTGATGGCGGCGACCCTGTGCTTCGGGCTGCTGGGCTATATCACCATGGTCATCGCCACCCGCATCGCCGAGATCTCGATCATCGCGCCCTTCCGCTATTCCCGGCTGCTGTTCGCGCTGCTGCTGGCGGTGGCCGTCTTCGGCGAACGCCCCGACGCCCTGACCCTGGCGGGGGCGGCGCTGATCGCGGGGGCGGGCATCTACTCCATGTGGCGCGAGGCGCGGCTGCGGCGGGCGCGCCTGACTGCTGCCTGAGCCCTGCAAAATCCCCTTCCCGCAGGGCCAAAGCCCTTGTATAGCCCGGCCATGACCGAGCTTTCCCAGATCCGCAATTTCTCCATCGTGGCCCATATCGACCACGGCAAATCCACCCTGGCCGACCGGCTGATCCAGCTGACGGGCACTGTCGCCGAACGCGACATGAAGGCCCAGATGCTGGACAGCATGGATATCGAGCGGGAACGCGGCATCACCATCAAGGCCAACACCGTCCGCATCAGCTATCCGGCCAAGGACGGGCAGACCTATGTGCTGAACCTGATCGACACGCCGGGCCATGTGGACTTCGCCTACGAGGTCAGCCGGTCCATGCGCGCGGTGGAAGGCAGCCTGCTGGTCGTGGACGCCACGCAGGGGGTCGAGGCGCAGACGCTGGCCAATGTCTATCAGGCCATCGACGCGGATCACGACATCGTCCCGGTCCTGAACAAGATCGACCTGCCCGCGGCCGAGCCCGACCGCGTCAAGGCGCAGATCGAGGATGTGATCGGCATCGACGCATCCGACGCCATCCCCATCAGCGCCAAGACCGGCCTCGGCATCCCCGACGTGCTGGAAGCCATCGTGACGCGCCTGCCCGCGCCCAAGGGCGACCGCAACGCGCCGCTCAAGGCGATGCTGGTGGATTCCTGGTACGACCCCTATCTGGGCGTCGTGGTGATGATCCGCGTCATGGATGGCGTGATCCGCAAGAACGACCGCGTGAAGATGATGCAGACCGGCGCGGTCTATGGCATCGACAAGCTGGCCGTCCTGACCCCGCAGATGGTGGACATCGCCGAACTGGGGCCGGGCGAGATCGGCGTCTTCACCGCCTCGATCAAGCAGGTCCGCGACACCCGCGTGGGCGACACCATCACGCATGAGAAGAAGGGGGCCGACGTGGCGCTGCCCGGCTTCAAGCCCGCCCAGCCGGTGGTCTTCTGCGGGCTGTTCCCCGTGGATGCCAACGACTTCGAGGCCCTGCGCGACGCCATCGAGAAGCTGGCGCTGAACGACGCGTCCTTCAGCTATGAGATGGAAACCTCGGCCGCCTTGGGCTTCGGCTTCCGCTGCGGCTTCCTGGGGCTGCTGCACCTGGAGGTGATCCGCGACCGGCTGGAACGCGAATACGACCTGGACCTGATCACCACCGCGCCTTCGGTGGTCTTCAAGCTGCACATGCGGGACGGGGAAGTGCGCGACCTGCACAACCCCGCCGACATGCCCGACCTGACCCATGTGGACCATATCGAGGAGCCGCGCATCAAGGCCACGATCATGGTCCCCGACGAATACCTGGGCGACGTGCTGAAGCTGTGTCAGGACCGCCGGGGCATCCAGTTGGACCTGACCTATGCGGGCAGCCGCGCCATGGTCGTCTATGACCTGCCCCTGGCAGAGGTGGTCTTCGACTTCTACGACCGCCTGAAATCCGTGACCAAGGGTTACGCCAGCTTCGACTATCAGATCAGCGAATACCGCGAGGATTTCCTGGTCAAGATGTCGATCCTGGTGAACGACGAGCCGGTCGATGCACTGGCCATCATGGTCCACCGCGACCGCGCCGAGGCTAGAGGCCGGGTGATGGTGGAAAAGCTGAAGGAATTGATCCCCCGGCACATGTTCAAGATCCCGATCCAGGCCGCCATCGGTGCGCGCGTGATCGCGCGCGAAACTCTGTCCGCGATGCGCAAGGACGTGACCGCCAAGTGCTATGGCGGCGACGCCACGCGCAAGAAGAAGCTGCTGGAGAAGCAGAAGGCCGGCAAGAAGAAGATGCGCCAGTTCGGCAAGGTGGAGATCCCGCAGACGGCGTTTATTCAGGCGTTGAAGATGGATGGGTGATGGGATTTCTTACTGATTTATTTTTCAGAGCGGATAATATTCTGCAAAAAAATTTGCCAAATTTTAATGAAGCAGTTCGCTGGAGTTCTCTTGCTGGATTGGGAAACTCACGGATCGCGTGAGTAACAGTTCTCGCGCCATTTTTGGGACACATAGTCTTTTATAACTATCTATTTGCTGATTTTTTCTTCGATCTTTCGTCGAATGGAAGTGAGTTAAGCTGG
>NZ_JBDPNJ010000014.1:0-69138 GCF_039770665.1 Paracoccus sp. SSK6
AATAGTCTGTAGAACCCCCGATCTCATCGCTTGCGGTGCGGGTATCCAGATGATTGCCCGAGCCGTGGACCACCGACAACGCCCAAGCCGCGGCGAGTGGCGACGTGGTCGGCGGCACGGCGTTCTTCTTTGCCCAAGACGAGAACGTGCAGGCTTTCGACTGGCTGTTCGTAGACGAGGTGGGGCAGGTGGATATGAACGCGCTGCGCGCAACATCGTGTTGGTCGGAAACCCGCGCCAGTTGTCCCAAGTCATTCAAGGGCCGCATTCTGAGCCGGCGAACCTCTCCTGTCACGACTGGATGCTGGGGGATCATTCGACCGTCCCGCCTGACCGCGGCATCTTCCTGCTCGTTTTTGCGTCGAATGCATCCAGAGGTCTGCAGATTCATCTCAGATCAGGTCTATGAAGGGCGCATGGCGAGCCATCCTGACGCCGAGGGACAGGGTTGTGACTGGCACGTGCTTTTCAGGAGCGTGAGCCTTTTGGCCGCCTGTGTCGCATGATGGCAAGGCGCAGAGCACCATCGAGGAAATCGCCGTGATCCGGACAGCCACAGCCGAACTGCTGCAGGGTACATGGACTGACAAGGGCGGCACCACGCGCCCACTGCGTGTAAGCGACCTTATCGTCGTTGTCCCCTACAACGCGCTGGGGATGCGCTGCCAAGGGGCATTCGCGTCGGTACGGTGGACAAGTTTCAGGGTCGGGAAGCGCCGGTCTGCCTGATGTCGATGACCGCCCCATCGGCCGAGGAAACCTCTCGCGGGATGGAGGTCCTGTTTTCGCTCAATCGTATCAACGTGGCTGACTCACGAGCAAAGGGCTGGCGTTGGTGTTCGGCAGCCCAAGTCTGCGCGAAGCGAAATGTGACGCCGTCGAGCAGATGCGGTTGGCCGTGACCGGATCCAGGCGTTCGGCAGAGTCACCGGCGAGTATTTCTATGAGTCGGATGCTCCCTTCCATTTAGACGAAGCCCGGCATCCTAATCTTCCACGGAATTGATAGCGTCCATGTCATCGATACGAAGTGGAAGCGCATCTCGGCCCATATTGATGATTGCAAGCAAGGGGGTATCACAAAGCGACATATATCAGATGATGGCCTACGCTCATCTCTACAAGGCGCCTTGCTTATTGCTGCTCTATCCTCACCATGTGGGACTCGGTGACAGGGAGGGTATTCAGGCTTGGTTTCGTATCATGGACCAGAGCACAGTACTGGAAATTGCAAGTGTCGACGTGGTAAGGGAAGAAACATGTTGAACGTCTGAGGAGCAGAATTCTCTGTTTGCTGGGGATGTCTATATCTCTCAACTAGCTGTTCAGTCCCGGCATCTGGTGGATCGGATTGACGATGAATCTGTCTGGCTCTGACGTCCAGACCTTGCAGATGTATTCGTAGGGCGTGAGGCCGCTCAGCGTCTTGAGCCGACGGGCGAAGTTATAGGCTGCGATGAAGTCGTCGAGGTGCGTTCTCAGCTGATCGTGATTGTCGTAATGAAAGCGCTTGACGGTCGCCTCCTTGATCGTGCGGTTCATCCGCTCGACTTGGCCGTTGGTCCAGGGATGCCTTACCTTCGTCAGCCTGTGCTCGATCCCATGCCCGCGGCACACGCGGCCAAAGATGTGCTCGAAGGCGGTCGTGTCGCAGCTCCGGTTTGCGAACTGTATGCCATTGTCGGTCAGCACCTTATGGAGCCGGTAGGGAACTGCGGCAATCAGGCCGCGCAGGAACTGGGCTGCAGCCGTCTTGCCGGCCTTCTGGACAAGGCGGACAAAGGCGAACTTGCTGGTTCGGTCAATCGCCACAAAGAGATACAGCTTGCCCTCGGCGGTCTGCACCGCCGCGATGTCGATATGAAAAAAGCCGATGGGGTAACGCTTGAACTTCTGACGTTTCGGCTTGTCGCCATTGACGTCAGGCAGGCGCGACATTCCATGCCGCTGCAGGCGACGGTGCAGGCCGGGCGTGTCGGATGGGGGAGGGACGGCTGCAGGGCATAGAGGCAGTCGTCCAGCGGCAGCAGCGTGTGGCGCCTGAACGCCACGACCATTGCTTCTTCCTCCTCGGTCAGCACCGTTGAACGAGGCTCCTTCGGCCCGGTCTTCAGGTCTGCGGCCGTGGCCCGCTTGCGCCACTTCGCCACCGTCTTCGGATTGATTCCCAGCTCCCGGCTCAGCGTCGCGCGCGAAGCTTGCGACCATTCGGGCCGACCCTCGGACCGGTGGCGGGCCAGCCCTCATTATTGCAGCTCGGATGGCGTGCGTGGTCGGGGCGCTTCGGGACGGACTTGTCCCATAGGGCATCCTTCCATTCCTGAGAAAGGATCGCACCATCAAACCAGGGGACCGAACAGCTAGTTGAGGGCAGAGCCCAAGGCCAAAGGTGAAGAAGGTTAGACAGTAGACCCGTTTCCTCCGCCATCCTGCTTGCAGATCAGAACCACTGGCCTGGTTCCATCAGCCCCAGATCCATCAGTTGCTGCGCCTGCCACTGGAACGGTTCCGAGTTCCGCCACCGGAAGCTGCCGATGGCGTCGCGGGAGCCCGGATTGCTGGCAAGCGCCTTGGCCGTGCGGAACGAGGTGATGGCGGCGGTCAGGTTGTGGTGCCACGGGCAGGAATAGGTGTTGTATTCGGGAATGTTGAAGCGGTGATCCGCTTCGATGCGCAGGTTCGGTGCGGCGCGGAACAGGGCGATGCGGTCGATCCTGCGGCTTGCCGGGGGAACGTGCTCCTCGAACCGCCAGCGCAGGCCGCCGTGGAAATCGAGTTGCCGTTCCAGCGGGCCAGCGGGCCCTTTTCGGCCCAGGGCGAAATAGCCCGCGCGGTCGAGCATGGCATCCGTCAGGCTGACGGCGTTCGGATTGCGGGAAAGATCGGGCGAATACAGATCGACCACATAGGTCAGCATCGCCTCGCGCCGTTCTTCGGCATGGAAGGCCAGCATTTCCCCGACGCTGCGGGTTTCGGCAAAGGGGAAGAACAGAAATTCGGCGTTGTAGCAATAATAAAGCCAGGTTCCCGTGGGCACGGCGGCCAGGACCGCGTTGACGGCTTCCTGGTGGGCATGGGCGCGCCGTGTGTTCCAGTGCAGGCAGGTGACGCGCTGCGCCAGATCATCGGGCAGGGGGATCGGATCCGGCGACAGGGCCAGGATGTGGCGGAAGCCGACCTGCACGTGATGGCGCAGGGTCTCGGTGACAGCCGCGTCATCCTCGACCAGAACGATGGCGATCGGGCCGCGCTTCAGGGCGCCGGGCCGGGACTTGAGAAAACCGGCCAGGGGCGGATGGGCGGTCACGGCATCACAGCCTTGACCTGGTCAAGCGCCTGGCGCAGCAGTTCGGGGTTGGTGCCCGCAGTCTCGACCAGGCGCTTCAGCGTCGCCTTCTGGGTGTCGCTGATGGCGGCGGCGTCGATAATGCGGGCGACCTGGGCCGCGTCGAAGCCCTCGGGCGTCAGCAGGGACTGGATCTGCGTGGCGGCGACGGCGGCGCTTGCGGCCTGGTCGGTGGCCACGGCGGCGTCGGTGGCAGCCATTGCTGCCTCCTCGGCCGCTTGAACGGGGGCGGCTGTGCTGACAGCAGTTGCGGCGGCCTCGGCGGCGCGGTCGGCGGCGGTCAGTGCGGCTTCGGCGGTGGCCTCGGCCTGGGCGGCGGCATCGCTGACGGGGGCGACGCCAGCCTGTTCCGAGGTCTGGGCGGCTTCGGCCGCGACATCGGCAGCAACGGCTGCAGCGTCGGCGGCGGCATCAGCCGCGGCCTCGGTCGCCTCGGTCACGGCGGGGGGCGTGGTCGGGGCCGCCACGGGCGCTTCGCCGACAGGCGGCCGAGCCTCTTGCCAGATCCACCAGCCACCCACGCCCAGAAGCAGAATCACGATCGCGGCCAGAAAAATACGCATGGGGGTTCCTGAAAAAGATCGATTTGCCGCCAGCTATGGCATAGCCAGGAGGTGTGGAAAAGGCGGCGGGCAGGGTGGCAGATGCGCCTGCCGGGCAATTCACCCATCAAATCCGGTTGAATCATGGCGCCTTGACGCTTATTTTCCATCCATTCCGATTTGGCCATCCAAGGAGCATCGCCATAGCCCGTCGACCGCATAACGCACCGCCCACCCGCGACACCGGACCCCGTGTGAATGAACGCATCCGCGTGTCCGAAATCCGCCTGATCGGCCCTGATGGAGAGAATGTCGGCGTCGTGCCGCCTTCGGTCGGGCTGCAGATGGCGCAGGACGCCGGGCTGGATCTGGTCGAAATCTCGCCGAACGCAACCCCGCCGGTCTGCAAGGTCATGGACCTCGGCAAGTTCAAGTACGAACAACAGAAGCGCGAGGCCGAGGCCCGCAAGAAGCAGAAGATCATCGAGGTCAAGGAGATCAAGTTCCGTCCGGGGACCGATACCCATGACTATGACGTGAAGATGCGTTCCGTCATGAAGTTCCTGGGCGAGGGCGACAAGGTCAAGGTCACCCTGCGCTTCCGGGGGCGCGAGATGGCCCACCAGGATCTGGGTCTGGAACTGCTGAACCGCGTCAAGGACGACGTGGGCGAGGCCGGAAAGGTCGAATCCATGCCCAAGCTGGAAGGCCGGCAGATGGTCATGATGATCGCGCCGAAATAATCCGGTCCGTCAGATCAGGGAAAGGCCGCGCGGCAGGTGCCGCGCGGCCTTTTTCTTACCAGCTTTCTTACCAGCGGCCCGCCATCAACCGCTGCCGGATCACCGCTTGGTCGTTGCGGATCATGCCGGGGATCAGGAACAGGTCGATGACTGCCCAGACCCAGACAAAGGCCAGCGGAATCCATCCGATCAGGATGGGCGCGGTCAGCATGCCGATGCCGGACAGGACCAGCATGACGATGCCGCTGGCCCAGCGGCCCAGATACATGCGATGCACGCCCAGGCCCCACAGCAGGATCGCCAGCAGATAGGCGACCAGCTGCGATTTCGATTCGTTCGCGACGCGCTGCTCGATCAGCAGCTGTTGCTGGATAGTGTCGGCCAAGAGCCTCTCCCTCAGGTCGGGCGGATCAACCGCCCCTTCGCAGGATAGATAGGAACTGCGGGTCTTCGCGCAAGGATCACTCGGTCCGAAGGAAGCGTTCGAACATCAGGCCGATGGGGCGGACCGGGCCGGCGCTGCCGTCGTTGCGGCTGACATCGACGACGCCCAGGTGATAGCGGCCCGGCTCCAGCAGGACCGGCCCCAGGCGCGAATCCGTGCTGCCGTCCACGTCGTCATTGTCGGCCTTCAGCGCGCCCGAGCTTGCGAACAGCACCAGCCGGGGATCGGCCCCCGCAAGCGATCCATAGGCGCTGACGATAAGCACCGTGGGCTGGTCCAGGTCAAAGCCCAACCATTGCGCGGCGCCGTCATGCAGAACCACCGTCTGCTTCTGCTGCGTCAAGTCCAGCGCCTGGATCGGATAGCTGCCATCGGCCGGAGGGTTCAGTTCGCCCTTGCGATAGGCGTTGCGCAGGAAGGTCTGGGGATCCAGTTTTTCAGCGCTGACGGTCAGTTCGCCTGCCGCCGATCGCAAGGCGGCGACGCCCATGCAGTAATCACCGGCGGCCAAGGTGGAAACGAAATCCAGCCGCGCGTTCAACCCGTCGGCGTCGTCATTTTCTCCGACCAGGTTGCCTTGGGCGTCGAACAGCTTCAGATGGGGGTCGAGCGTTTGGCTGGACGCGCGCAGCGTCACTGGCATCGCCTGCAACAGGGTAAAGCGGTAATAGCCGACCTGGGTGCCGTCCTGCTTCGCGCTGATCGGGCCTTGGGCCAGCCGTTCGTCAATGGCGCCCTCGGCCAGGGATGCCGCCGGAGTGTCGGGGGTGCAGGCGGCGATCTCGCTGCCTCCGCCGCCCTCCTCGTTCAGCAATGCGGCCTGTTCGGGGCGCGACACCTGCACGGTCGCGGCCAGGTCGCTTTCGCCGACCGAGCGAACCGCGACGCAATAAACCCCAGGGCCGACCGAGGTTTCCAGCCGCGAGTTGAGCGATACCGGCGTGTCGTCGTTTTCCGCGATCATGTCGCCATCTTCGGTCAGCAGCGAGATCGCGGGATCGCCGTCATCCGTGCGGGCCTCGACGCGCAGGGCCTGGTTTGGGGCCGTCGTGCGGAAAGCCAGCATGGCCGGCTGCCCGCCCGCGATCTGGACCGGCGCGGACAAGGCGGCATCGGCGGTCGAGATATCCTGCCCTGCCTCATCCTCGGCCAGCCACTGGACCTCTGCAACGCCGCAGACCTGCGGCGCGGGGGCCTGCTGCGCAAGGACCGGCGAACAAAGGGCCGAGGCTATGGTCAGGCCGGCAGCGAAGGAAAGGCGGAACAAGGGCACGATAAGCTCCATGAATGGGTGCGCAGAATGGGCGGACTGTGGCACCGGCATGAGGGATAAACAATCGCCTGCCGCCGAAACACGCCGCTTTGCCGGGCAAAATCGGGCTTGACGCTTGACCATCGCGCGCCGGAACGGTTCAAGGCAGGCAAACGCCACACGTGCGAACCGGAAAGCTGCGTCATGAAGTTCACCCTCTCCTGGCTCAAAGAGCATCTCGACACGACCGCCACCCTTGCCGAAATCACCGAGGCACTGACCGACCTGGGGCTGGAGGTCGAGGAGGTCCGCGATCCGGCCGCCAAGCTGAAGGCCTTCACGCTGGCTCGCGTGCTGCAGGCCGAACAGCACCCCGACGCCGACCGCCTGCGCGTCTGCCGCGTGCTGACGGATGAGGGCGAGAAGCAGATCGTCTGCGGCGCCCCGAATGCGCGCGAGGGGATCACGGTGGTTCTGGCCAAGCCCGGCGACTATGTGCCCGGCATCGACGTGACGCTGGGCGTGGGCAAGATCCGCGGGGTCGAGAGCCATGGCATGATGGCCTCCGAGCGCGAGCTTGAGTTGTCTGATGAGCATAACGGCATCATCGAATTGCCCTCGGGCGAGGTCGGGCAGCGCTTCGTGGACTGGCTGTCCGAAAACGCGCCCGAGAAGGTGGATCCAATGATCCACATCAAGATCACGCCGAACCGCCCTGACGCGCTTGGTGTTCACGGCATCGCCCGCGATCTGGCGGCGCGCGGGCTTGGGGTGCTGAAGCCGGTCAAGGATGTTACGGTCGAAGGTCGTTTCGCCAGCCCCATTACCGTCACCATCGACCCCGCGATTGCCGGCAAGGCGCCTTATTTCGCGGGCCGCTTGATCCGGGGCGTCAGGAACGGCGCTTCGCCGGACTGGCTGCAGCAGCGCCTGCGCGCCATCGGGTTGCGACCCATCAACACGCTGGTGGATATCACCAACCTGTTCACATATGACCTGAACAGGCCGCTGCATGCCTTTGACATGGCTAAGGTTTCAGGCAACCTGCATGTCCGCCCCGCCGCCGCCGGAGAGGAGATCCTGGCCCTGGACGGCAAGACCTATGCGCTGCCTGAAGGGGCAATGGTGATTGCCGATGTCAACGGCCCCGAAAGCATCGCGGGCATCATGGGGGGCGAGCATTCCGGTTGCGACGACGCGACGACCGAGGTGTTCCTGGAAAGCGCCTACTGGGATCCGATCGCCATCGCCACGACGGGTCGCGCGCTGAAGATCAACAGCGACGCCCGCTATCGCTTCGAACGCGGCGTCGATCCGGCCTTCACCCGTCCGGGGCTGGAGCTTGCGACGCAGATGATCCTGGATCTGTGCGGCGGAGAGCCCTCCGAGGTGGTCGAGGCCGGGGCGGTGCCGGATACCGAGCGCGCTTATCGCTTGGATACCGCCCGTACCGCCAGCCTGGTCGGCCTGGACATTCCGGCCGATGAACAGCGCGCCACGCTGACCGCGCTTGGCTTCCGCATGGACGGCGACATGGCGCATGTCCCATCCTGGCGCCCCGACGTGCTGGGAGAGGCCGACCTGGTCGAGGAAATCGCCCGCATTGCCAGCCTGACCAAGCTGCAAGGCCAGCCCCTGCCGCGGCCGCGTCCCGGCGTGCCGAAACCTGTCCTGACGCCCCTGCAGGTCCGCGAAAAGGCGGCTCGGCGGCAGGCGGCGGCGCTTGGCTACAATGAATGCGTGACCTACAGCTTCATCGACCGCGCCTCGGCGGAACTGTTCGGCGGCGGAGCGGATGCGGTCCGGGTCGAAAACCCGATCAGCAGCGAGATGACCCATCTGCGCCCCGACCTGCTGCCCGGCCTGTTGGCCGCCGCAGCCCGCAACCAGGCGCGTGGTTTCTCTGACCTGGCGCTGTTCGAGCTTGGGCCGGTCTTCGCGGGCGGCGAACCGGGCGAGCAGGCCACGCAGATCTCGGGCCTGCTGGTCGGCAATACCGCGCCGCGCGATCCCTTCGGCAGCCGCCGCAAGGTCGATCTCTATGACGCCAAGGCCGATGCCGAGGCGGTTCTGGCGACCATCGGCGCCCCCGTCAAGGTGCAGGTGAACCGCAAGCTGGATCCCTGGTGGCATCCGGGCCGCGCGGGCAATATCGCACTTGGACCGAACGTGCTGGCGACATTCGGCGAGTTGCACCCCCGCATCCTGCGCGCCATGGACGTGAAGGGACCGGCCGTCGCCTTCACCGTCAAGATCGCGAACGTGCCCTTCCCGAAGGTGAAGACCGCCACCCGGCCTGCGCTTGTCATCTCGGAACTGCAGGCCGTCGAACGCGACTTCGCCTTTGTGGTGGACCCGCAGGTCGAGGCGCTGACCCTGGTCAATGCCGCCGCCGGTGCCGACAAGGCGCTGATCGACAGCGTCACGGTCTTCGACCAGTTCACCGGGCTGGAGGGCGGCAGGAAATCCATCGCCATCACCGCCCGCCTGCAACCCCGTGACAAGACCCTGACAGACGCGGAAATCGAAGCCGTGAGCCAGAAGATCATCGACAAGGTGCAAAAGGCGACCGGCGGCACCCTGCGCGCCTGATCTCCTGCCTTGGACCTTAAATATCCTCGGGGCTTTCGAGCGCCCGGAAAAAGGTCCAGTGGACCTTTTTCAGCGAGGAAGGGGCCGGCAGGCCCGAGCGGGGGCTAAGCGCCCCCGGCCGTCGCGGGACGCAAATCAGCGCGACCTCAGTTCCGCGACCACGAACAGCCGCAGCGCCGTGGCCAGCCCCACTTCGGGCGGGCGGGCGTGGTCGATCTGCCCGATCAGCTGCGCCCGCGTAATGCCGCGCGCCTTGGCGGCGTCCCCAATGCCGCGCCAGAAGGCTTCCTCCAGCGACACCGAGGTGCGGTGACCGTCGATCGTCACCGACCGTTTCAGGGGCGGGGTCATGGGGGGTAGGTCAAGCATCGTCGGGGGCATCCTCACGGCGATGCGCCTCATGCGCCCGCGCGACGCGATCTGCTTCCGCATTGCGTGCCTGACGCAAGGGCTTCGCCTCGCCGAACCGAGCTGCATTTGCATCGCCAGCCGCGCGTTTCGCATCGCGGCCGCGCTGCTTGCGGGCCTGCCGCAGGTTGATGATCTTCGTCATGCGGATCCCATGAAAAAGGCCGGGGAGCGGTCATTCTACCGCGCCCCGACCCGATCAGGTCAAGCGGCGTTCAACCTTTCGGGCCGATCATGTCCTCGGGACGGACGACGCGGTCGAAGGTTTCGCCATCCACCAGCCCCAGGTTGATCGCTTCCTCGCGCAGGGTGGTGCCGTTCTTGTGCGCGGTCTTGGCGACCTTGGTGGCGTTGTCATAGCCGATGGTCGGCGCCAGCGCCGTCACCAGCATCAGCGATTCCTTCATCAGCTTGTCGATGCGCGCGACATTGGCCTGGGTGCCGACCACCATGTTGTCGGTGAAGGATCCGGCCGCATCGCCCAGAAGCTGCATCGACTGGAGGACGTTATAGGACATCATCGGGTTGTAGACGTTCAGCTCGAAATGCCCTTGCGACCCGGCAAAGGTCACGGCGGCGTCATTGCCCATCACATGCGCGCAGACCATGGTCAGCGCCTCGGCCTGGGTCGGGTTGACCTTGCCCGGCATGATGGACGAACCGGGCTCGTTCTCCGGCAGGATCAACTCGCCCAGGCCGGACCGCGGGCCCGAGCCCAGCAGGCGCATGTCGTTGGCGATCTTGAACAGCGAGGCCGCGACCGTCTTCAGCGCGCCCGAGAAGAAGACCATCGCGTCATGCGCGGCGAGGGCCTCGAACTTGTTGGGGGCAGTGACGAAGGGCAGGTTGGTGATCTTCGCGATCTCCGCCGCGATGGCGGTGTCCCAGCCTTTCTTGGTATTCAGCCCCGTGCCGACGGCGGTGCCGCCCTGGGCCAGCTCATAGATGTCGGTCAGCGCCAGCTTCACCCGCTCGATGCCCTTGGCGACCTGATGGGCATAGCCCCCGAATTCCTGGCCCAGCGTCAACGGCGTCGCATCCTGCGTGTGGGTGCGGCCGATCTTGATGATGTCCTTGAACTCCTCGGACTTCGCCACCAAGGCCTTGTGCAGCTTTTCCAGGCCGGGGATCAGCGTGTCGCGGGCGACCATCCCGATGGCGACATGCATCGCGGTCGGGAAGGTGTCGTTGGACGACTGGCCCATGTTCACGTGATCATTCGGATGGACCGGCTTCTTCGAGCCCAACTCACCGCCCAGGATCTCGATGGCGCGGTTCGAGATCACCTCGTTCGCGTTCATGTTCGACTGCGTGCCTGACCCGGTCTGCCAGACGACCAGCGGGAAGTTGTCGTCGAACTTGCCCTCGAAGACCTCGGTCGCGGCCTGTTCCATCGCCTTGCCAATGCCGGGGTCCAGGTCGCCATTGGCCTGGTTCACGCGTGCCGCAGCCAGCTTGATCGCGCCAAGCGCGCGGATGATCGCCACGGGCTGGCGTTCCCAGCCGATCGGGAAGTTCTGGATCGAGCGCTGCGTCTGCGCGCCCCAGTATTTGCTGGCGTCAACCTCCAGCGGGCCGAAGCTGTCAGTCTCGGTGCGGGTCTTGGTCATCGGAAGGCTCCCTCGCGGTTTGGCGCGGTTGTAGCCGCCGCAAGAGAGATAGGCAATCGGTATGCAAAGGTATGCCGATTCTAGACGGTGACTAGTGCATCCATGGCTTGACGCAAGGCACTGTCATGGGCAGCAGGCAATGGCAGGATCGGGCGCGGGGGCTGTGCGTTGGTTAGACCCAGCAGGTTCGCTGCCCGGTGAACGGTGCGAAAGCTGCTGGAAGCCTTGAACAGTGCCCACATCGCCTCGAAGGCTTTGTCGATGCGGGCGGTTTCAGGCGCGTCGCCCGACTGCGCGGTGCGGAGAAGGCGCAGCATCTCGGCGGGCCAGGTTCCGGCGGCTACGCTGTAGAAGGCATCCGCCCCTGCCAGCATCGCAGGGGCGCAGCCCCAATCGCCGCTGTACCCGATGGAAAAGCCGTCGGGCAGGGCCGCGCGCAGGTGGGCGATTTCGGCCGCGAAATCGCCGTTGGCGGGCAGGGGCATCTTGACTGCCCGGATGGCCGGAATGGCCGCCAGCCGTGTCAGCAGACCCGTGGTAAAGGTGAAATGCGTGGTCGTCGGATTGTTGTAGATACAGATCGGCAGATCGCTGGCTTCGGCAATCGCGGCGTAATGCGCAAAGACCTCATCTTCCGTCAGCGGGGTGTAGGAAACCGGCGCCACCAGCAGGGCATCGGCGCCGCTGGCCGTGGCATGGCGGGCCAGGGCCTGTGCCACATCCGTGCGCAGGGCGCCAACGCCGACGATGACGGGTACCTGCCCGCCGATTTCGTCCACGGCCAATTCGGTCGCAGCGTGCCGCTGGTCAGGGTCCAGATAGGCATAGCCGCCGGTGCTGCCAAGGATGCAGACCGAATCAACCTGTGCATCCGCCGCCCGCCGCAGGATTCTGCGCAGGTCGGGCTGAAGGACGCGGCCGTCCGCATCGGCCGGGGTGATCGGGAAGGCGGAAAGGCCTTGGAAGGGGTGCATGGGATCCTCGCTGGTCTGGCGCAGATGGCCATGGGCGAGCGGCAATGGCAAGGATCAGGCGAACAGCATCCCGTCCAACTCGTTCCCCGCCTCATCGACCGGATGGCACCAGACGCGGAAGCCCGGCAGCGTATGCGGGCCGAAGGTGTTGATGAGGGGAACGTCGGCGGCATCCATGCCCCGCGCGACCACAACCCGGCCGATGCGGCGCTGGTTGTTGCGGGGGTCGAAGGTCCACCACTTGCCGCCCAGGAAAACCTCGATCCAGGCGGCGAAGTCCATCGGCGCATCGACAGGGGGCACGCCGATATCGCCCACATAGCCGTTGACGTAACGCGCCGGGATGTTCAGCGCGCGCAGATAGGCCAGCGTCAGATGGGCGAAGTCGCGGCAGACGGCCACGCCATCGCTGCGGGCGCTTGCCGCCGTGCGGAACTGCGAGGCCAGCTTGTAGTCGAAGACCATGCTGCCGTTGACGTGATCGACGATGTGCTGGACCCGGTTCCAGCCCGGCGCGACATGGCCGAACAGGGCCCAGGCCTCATCGCTGACCAGATCCGTCTCGACATAGCGGGAGGCGGTCAGGAAGCCCAGAACCTCGGGCGGCAGTGCTTCGACCGGCCATTCGGGGGCGTTGAAGTCGGCCTCGTCACGCGTGCCGGGGTCGTTGACGGTGATGTCGCTATACAGCGTGAACGTCCCCGCCGGCGCCACCATGCGCCGGCAGATATTGCCGAAGCGATCCACATAGTTTTGGACCGGAACCGAGGGAGTCGTCCTGAAATCCTCGGGAGAGACGTAATCCCGATGCCGCGCCGTTTCAGGGGTGGTCATGCTGATCAGCGGCGTGGGCTGCGGCACCTCGATCGTCATCTCGTGCCCGATCCGAACGCGCATCAGGCGACCGTCGCGTCCATGGTGACCTCGGCGTTCAGCAGCTTGGAAATCGGGCAGCCCGCCTTGGCTTTCTGCGCCAGCTCCTCGATCCGCGCCTTGTCGCCCTCAGCCGAGATGCGGGTGACCAGATGCGCCTTGGTGACGCTGAAGCCCTCGCCGTCCTTTTCCAGCGTGATCTTCGAGGTCGTCTCGATCGAGATGTTGCCGATGCCCGCGCCCGACAACTCGTTGGACAGCGCCATGCTGAAGCAGGCGGCATGGGCCGCGCCGATCAGTTCCTCGGGGTTGGTGCCGGGCTCATCCCCAAAGCGCTTGTTGAAGCCGTAGGCAACGCCGTTCAGGGCGCCTGATTCAGTCGATACCGTGCCCTTGCCATCCTTCAGCCCGCCTTGCCATTCGGCCGATCCGCTGCGCGTGAACATGCCTTGTCCTCCTTGCGTTCATGCTCTCGCACGTCGAACGCCGGGCGCAAGCCTTCGGTTCAGATATCAGCGGTCGGGGAACAGCCGCTGATGTTCCGCGATGGCAAAGCGGTCAGTCATGCCTGCGACGTAATCAAGAACGACACGCGCGCATTGGGTTTCATCCCCCGCATCCCTGGCGACCTGGCACCAGTGTTCCGGCATCTGCGACGGGTCGTGCAGGAACAGCGGGAACAGGTCGTTCAGCATCGCCGTGACGTTTGTTCGCTCCACCACGACCGAGGGCGCGCGATACATGCGCGTGAACAGGAAGGACTTGATCGCCTTGATGTTCTGGTAAAGCGGCTTGGAAAAGCGGATGATCGGCCCGTCCATGTCGCGGATTTCCTGCGCTGACTGCGGCTGCAGCCCGGCCAGACGGTTCTGGGCGACGGCGATCACATCCTCGACCATGACGCCGAAGACGCGGCGCAAGGCCTCGTACCGGCGGCGGGTGGGGTCGAGGCCGGGATAAAGCCGGTCCACCTCGGCAAAGGCGGGGCCCACGACGGGAAGTTCGGCCAGTTCGTCCTCGGTGAACAGTTCGGCGCGCAAGCCGTCGTGCAGGTCATGATGGTTGTAGGCCACATCGTCCGCGACAGCCGCGACCTGAGCCTCGGCGCTGGCATTGGTGTGCAGTTCCAGATCCCAGTCGGCGTTCACCTCGGCCAAGGCATAGGGCAGGGGGCCGGTGACGGGACCGTTATGCTTGGCGATGCCCTCCAGTGCCTCCCAGGTCAGGTTCAGGCCGTCGAAATCGGCATAATGCCGTTCCAGGCGGGTGACGATCCGCAAGGCCTGCGCATTGTGGTCGAACCCACCATAAGGCTGCATCAGCGCGGCAAGCGCGTCCTCTCCGGTATGGCCGAAGGGGGGATGGCCGAGATCATGGGCCAGGGCCACGGTTTCGGCCAGATCGGTGTTCAGGCCAAGTGCGCCCGCGATGGTGCGGGCGACCTGCGCGACCTCGATGGTGTGGGTCAGGCGGGTGCGGAAATAGTCGCCGCGATAGGCCTCTCCGTCGTGCTCGACAAAGACCTGGGTCTTGTGCTTCAGGCGGCGGAAGGCCGAGGAATGGATGATCCGGTCACGGTCGCGCTGCCAGGGGCTGCGGAAGGTGGACATGCGCTCGGGGTGCAACCGCCCACGGCTGGCGTCGGGATGGCAGGCATAGGGGGCAATCACAGGAGCAGGGCCTTCCTTGCAACAGGTGCGTTGAACCCTATATTTAGGCACTGCCGACGAAAACGGGAACGCCCCATGAACCTGCCGCCCAAAGTCACCGAACGCGCCTTTGCCCGCCTGGCCGAGATCAACGATTCGGGCGAGGTCCGTCCCCTGCGCGTGGCCGTCTCTGGCGGCGGCTGTTCCGGCTTTCAGTACGACATCCGCCTGGACCAGGCCGAGGCTGACGATCTGGTTCTGGAAGGCGGCGGTCAGAAGGTCGTCGTGGACCCGGTGTCGCTGCCATACTTGGCCGGTGCCGTCATCGACTTTGCCGACGAACTGATCGGCGCGCGTTTCGTGATCGACAACCCGAACGCATCCAGCAGTTGCGGCTGCGGCACATCCTTTTCAATCTAACGGGCAGACCCGGCTGCGGGCGTCCAGTTCCGTCTCGATCCGGCGCAGGCCGGGGGCGGGCAAGCGGTTGAAGTCGCTGTGCGGGAAGGTGTCGAAGTCGTCGCGAAGATCCTGAAGGCCCGGCGCCGGCAAGAGGTTCAGCGCCTCGCGATCCTCGTCTCGCGTGTCGATCTCGGTCGTCAGGGTCAGGGCCTGGCACAGGTCCAGCGGCCCTGCGGACACGACCTGCATCTTTCCCTCGCGCTCGATCAGCCGGATGATATAGCCGTGCTTGCGCGCCACGCTGGCACCGAAGGTCATCGGCTTTTCCACCCTGGTCCATTCGGTCTGCGGGCCGAACAGCGCCTCCTCTCCCTGCCAGTCGCGGCCATGGGCGAAGCGGACATTCCATGTGCCGGGCGGGACCAGCAGGCGGAAGAAGGTGCCGCCGTGGATATAGCCCGCCATCACCGGCTCGCCTCCGTCCACTGGTGCCAGGAAGACGACATAATCCTGCTCCGGCATCGTCCTGACGACCAGCGGCAGGGTCGCGGGCAGGCCGCTGCGGTTCCACATCAGCCCTGCGCGCGGACGATCTTGGGCGAAGGCTGGCAGGGCCAGGATGATCATCAGCAACAGGGCGAACAGGCGGCGCATCGGGGGATGGTAACAGGACGCGGCCTTGGTTGCCAATCACTGCGGTCTTGCTAATGATGTGGCCATGAAAATCGCGACATTCAACATCAACGGCGTCAAGGCCCGCATCCAGGCGCTGACCGACTGGCTGGCCGGATCGGCGGCCGATCTGGTCGTCCTGCAGGAAATCAAGTCGGTGGACGAGGCCTTCCCCCGGTCCCATTTCGAGGATCTGGGCTGGACCGTCGAGACCCACGGGCAAAAGGGCTTCAACGGCGTGGCGATCCTGTCCCGGCTGCCGCTGGAGGACGTGACCCGCGGCCTGCCGGGCGACGATGCCGACGAACAGGCCCGCTATATCGAGGCGACCGTGGTGGGTGCCACCGCCGTCCGCATCGCGGGGTTGTACCTGCCCAACGGTAACCCGGCGCCAGGGCCGAAATACGATTATAAACTGGCCTGGATGGAGCGTTTGCGCCAGCGCGGGCTGGATCTGCTGGCCAGCGAGATGCCGGTAGTGATGCTTGGCGACTTCAACATCATCCCTGAACCGCGCGACGCGAACCGTCCACAGGCCTGGGCCGAGGACGCGCTGTTCCGGCCGGAAAGCCGCGCGGCCTTCCGGCGGATCGTCAACCAGGGCTGGACGGATGCGGTCCGCATCCGCGACCCCTGGTCCACGCGCGGGCCGTTCACCTTCTGGGACTATCAGGCCGGATCGTGGAGCAGGGACGACGGCATCCGCATCGACCACCTGCTGCTGTCCCCGCAAGCTGCCGACCTGCTGGTCGAAACCGGCATCGACAAGGAAGCCCGCGCGGGCGAAAAACCCAGCGACCACGTTCCCGTCTGGGTGCGCCTGGCGGCCTAGAGTACCAGAACGCCCGAATGCTTGGCCTTGTGTTCGGGTTCGACATGGATGGTGATCTGGGCATCGTCCAGCTGCTTCTTCAACGCAGCCTCGATCCGGTCGCAGATCGCGTGGGCCTGGGCGACGGGGGTGTCGCCATCCACGACCAGGTGGAAGTCGATGAAGGTCATGCTGCCCGCGTGGCGCGTGCGCAGGTCATGCGCCTCGATCGCGCCATCCGCATGGTCTGAAATCGTCGCGCGGATCTTTCGCAGAATATCGTCGGACACGGCCCGGTCCATCAGCCCGCCCAGTGAGGCCGACATGACCTTCCAGCCGGACCACAGGATATTCACCGCGACCAACCCTGCCAGGATCGGATCCAGGATCGGATAGCCCGAGAAGACCGCGAGGGACACGCCGAGGATCACCCCGCCCGAGGTCACGACATCGGACAGCAGATGTTGCCCGTCGGCAAGCAGGGCGGGCGATTTCAGCCGGCGGCCCTGCCGGATCAGGACAAGGCACCAGAACGCGTTGATGCAGCCCGCGAAGGCGTTGATCAGCAGCCCGTTGACGGGGGCGTCCATCGGCTGCGGATTGCGGATGCCGCTATACGCTTCCTCCAGGATCAGCAGCGCCGCCACGATGATCATCACGCCTTCCAGCACGGCCGACAGGAACTCCGCCTTGTGATGGCCGTAGGGATGGCTTCGGTCGGCAGGGCGCTGCGCGATGCGGATGGCGATCAGCGCGGCCACGGCGGTCGCGACATTGACCGTGCTTTCCAGGGCGTCCGACAACAGCGCGACCGATCCGGTCATGTGCCAGGCCAGGGTCTTGAAGCCAAGGACCATGATCCCGACGACGATGCTGCCCAAGGCGATCTTGATGGTGCGATTCATCGCGACGGTCCTTTGCGTCATGGCCCTCCCGTCGGGCGGCATCTGACAGATTGCGCCCCTAGTTGCAACTGGAAAGGCGCCGATGGACGCAGCCTCGGGGCATGGCTATGAGGGCGGGATGCAGAGCCTTGCCCTCTACCTTGCCGCAGCCCTTGCCGAAATCGCCGGCTGCTTTGCGTTCTGGACCTGGTTCCGGCTTGGCCGGTCGGCGCTGTGGCTGGCGCCGGGAATGGCGTCGCTGGCGCTGTTCGCCTGGCTTCTGTCGCTCAGCCCTGCCGATCAGGCAGGGCGGGCCTACGCGGCCTATGGCGGCGTCTACATCGCCGCGTCACTTCTGTGGCTGTGGCTGGCCGAAGGGCGGCGGCCCGACCCTTGGGATCTGCTGGGCGCGGCGATCTGCCTGGCGGGCGCGGCCCTGATCCTGTGGGGGCCGCGCGGCGCCTGAGGCGTCAGTCGTCGCCGTCGTTGGGATATTCGTCATCGTCCCCAAAGCGGGCGTCGTCGGCATACTCGTCCTCGCCCTCGTTGACGTATTTGCCGCTGAGCGCGATGGAATGGTTGTCATGCGTGGGATCCATGACCACGTCCGACGGGATCTCTCCGGCCAGCCATTCGCGCACCTCCTCGCGGATCTCGGACGCTTCCTGGCCGGTCGCCTCGGCCAGATAGGCGACAAAGGCGCGCTGATCGCCGTCGATCTCGTCCAGGTCCGTCTCGTCCACCTCGGGCCATTTTTCCACGATGGCCTCGTAGAAAGCGGACCAGTTTGATTGCACGTGCTGCCATTTCATCAGTATCCGCCTCCCATCGACGATTGTGCCCAATTCGCAATGCCGGTGATGTCTTCTCCGACGCCTGCGACCGTATTGCAGCCAGCCAACACCATGCAGGCCAGCAGCGTTCCAATCACTGCTCTCATTCCTCTGCCTCCTGCCACCACAGCTCGGGCATGAAACCCGGCCAATCTCCGTAAAGTGGCGTTGTTTGAGAAGGATACCGCAGGTCCGCAGCATGAGCCAGCCGCGAAACCGGCGAGAACCCGACCGGTATCACGTAACGCCCTGCGGTCAGGATTCGATCCAGGGCCCGGACGGCTGCGGTGAAATCGGCGGCCGTTTGCGAATTGACCATGGCGGCGATCACCGCTTCGGCAGCAGGGCTTTTCATGCCCATCCAGTTGCGGCTGCCCGGCTGGTCGGCTGCGGCCGAACCCCAGTAAAGCAGTTGTTCATTGCCTGGCGACAGCGACAGGGCGCGTTCATACCAGGTCATGTCGAACTGGAATTCGTTGGTCCGCTGCACGAACTGCGCCGAATCCAGCAAGGTGATGCGCGGCTGCATTCCCAGGTTGCGCAGGGCCTGCACATAGATGTCGGCAATCTGCTGGGTTTCCGACGCCGTGCGCATCGCGGTGCCCGACTGGTTCAGCAGGATTTCGAAGGCAAAGGGGTGGCCGTCAGCGTTCTGCAGCACGCCGTCGCGAACCGTCCATCCGGCGTCTTCCAGCAGCTTGATGGCGCGGCGCAGGGCGGCGCGGTCCAGGGCGCGATCCGATCCTTCGGGCAGGGAATAGCCTTCGATGGTGCCGGGCGGCAGCTCGGCTGCGAAGGGCTCCAGCAGCTCCGCCTCGTGCCCCGTCGCGGGGACGGGCTGCATCGCCAGATCCGAGTTGGCGAAATAGGAGGTGATCCGCCGGTCCTTGCCGCCGTTCAGCGTGGCGTTGATGAAGCGGAAGTTGAAGGCCTCGATCATGGCCTGCCGCACACGCCAGTCGGCGAACAGCGGGTTGCGGGTGTTCATCACCAGACCCATGATCCCCGACGGTCGGCCATTCGGGATCTCGGACTTCACGGCATCGCCGCGTTGCATCAGCGGAAAATTGTATTCCTGTTCCCACTTCAGCGCGGACAGCTCGCGCCAGACGGTGACCTCGCCCGCCTTGAAGGCCTCGAACATCGCGTTGGCATCGCCGAAATAGTCATAGCGGATGGTGTCCAGGTTGTTGCGCCCCCGGTTTACTGCCAGATCCTTGCCCCAATAGTCGGGATTGCGCCGGAAGGTAATGGAACGACCGGGATCCACGCGGTCCACCACATAGGGACCGGAGCCGACCGGCACCTCCAGGCTGGAAGCCGCGAAGTCCTTCCCCTCCCACTGGGCCTTCTTCAGGACCGGGCGCATTCCCATCAGCATCGGCAGTTCGCGGTCTGCTTCAGTAAAGGCGATGCGCAGGCTGCGTTCCCCGGTCTGCTCGATCTTCGCCACCTTGGTCCAGACCGCATGATAACGGGGGTGTCCCTGTGTCCCCAGCACCTCATAGGACCAGATTACATCCTCGATCGTGACGGGGGAGCCGTCCGAGAAACGCGCTTCGGGGCGCAGGGTGAATTCGACCCATGAACGGTCCGGCGCGACCTCGACCGACTGGGCCAGAAGGCCATACAGGCTGAAGGGTTCGTCCAGGGACCGATACATCAGCGTTTCGGTCACATGGACGCCTACTGCGTACGCAGCATTGCCTTTCAGCACCCAGGGTTTCAGCGAATCAAACCCCCCTGGTTCGGCCAGACGAATCGATCCGCCCTGTCGCGCGTCCGGGTTGACGTAAGGCAAAGCGGTGAATCCGTCAGGTAGCGCCGGTTCCCCATACATGGCAAGGGCGTGGGCCGGTTCGGCGCCAGCCGAAAGCGGCAATGATGCAACACCTAAAAAACCGCAGTAAATCAGACACAAGACCTGAAGAATCTTGGAATTGTTAAGGTTTCTTAAGAATTTCATCGCCCGTCCGCTCGTTTTTCTTCTTTTCGATACAAATTCAACTGCCTCGAATGAAGATCGTCAATGGCAGGTCAAACTTCTTCGTTGGACTCTGGCGGGCATTGGCGTATAAATACCTTACTGCTCGATAGGTTTCTTGCCTGTATGAAACCTGCCTCATGACTAGCGCCCGCCTTGTGCGGGCGTTTTTTTTTTCCCATGCTGCACCTGCAAACCGGGCCGGGACCACGCCCGGCGGTGACGGACAACAGTCGTGGAGGGGTGATGTTCGAAAGATTTCTTGCAGGTAAGACGGCTATCGTGACGGGTTCTAACTCGGGCATCGGGCTTGGCGTGGCGCATCGCTTGGCAAAGGCCGGCGCGGACATCGTCCTGAACAGCTTCACCGACCGGGACGAGGATCATGCCCTGGCCCAGAAACTGGCTGAGGAACATGGCGTAAACGTCCGTTATATCATGGCGGACATGTCAAAGGGCGACGACTGCCGCGCGCTGATCGACAAGGCGGGCCGTTGCGACATCCTTGTCAACAACGCAGGGATCCAGCATGTCGCGCCCATCCCCGACTTTCCCGTCGCCAAATGGGACGCGATCATCGCCATCAACCTGACCTCCGCCTTCCATACGACCGCCGCAGCGCTTCCGGTCATGCGAGAGGCAGGCTGGGGCCGGATCGTCAACATCGCGTCGGCACATGGACTTACAGCCAGTACCTATAAATCGGCTTATGTCGCCGCGAAGCACGGCCTTGTCGGTTTCACCAAGGTGACCGCCCTTGAAACCGCACGCGAGCCGATCACCTGCAACGCTATCTGCCCCGGCTATGTCCTGACGCCGCTGGTCGAGGCGCAGATCCCCGACACGATGAAGGAATACGACATGACGCGCGAGCAGGTGATCCAGAACGTCATGCTGGAGCGGCAACCGTCAAAGGAATTCGCCACGGTCGAGCAGATGGGGGACACCGCCGTCTTCCTGTGCAGCGATGCGGCGGCGCAGATAACCGGCACGACCATCAGCGTGGATGGCGGCTGGACGGCGCTGTAGATGACGAACGCCGCCCGACAGGGCGGCGCGTCAGTCAGGCTAGCGCGTCCTCTATGGCGCGCAGGTCGGAATTGGACAGGTTCTTCGCCACTTCCTTGCGCAGGCGGAACTGCAGTTCCTTGTGATAACGCTTGCGCAGGATGCCCAGGGTCGAAGGGTCGGCGATCACCGCGATGTCGTCGAACTTGTGCTTCAGCGCCATCGCGTTCAGGTGATCGGCCAGCCGCGCCGCAAAGGGTTCGGCATCCTCGGCACCCAGGCCGATGTCGGGGTCGCCATCGCCCGGCTTCGGCTGGTTCAGGCTTTCGGGCGTGATCCGCTCGGCCTCGGTCAGTTCGATTCCGTGCCTGGCGCTGTTGCGAAACAGTGTGGCCGAATGGCCGTCGGCAACGACGACCAATGCGTTATGGGGCAGCATTTCTATCTTCCTTCTGCCTGTTGCGGATCAACGCAGCGGCATAAGGGTCAGTTGCACCCCTCGCAAAAGCGGCGAATCCGCGACACGGCCTCGGTCAGTTGTTCGTCGCTTGCGGCGTAGGAGATGCGGAAATGCGGCGACAGGCCGAAAGCCGCGCCAAAGACCACCGCGACGCCCGTCTCCTCCAGCAGGGCATTGGCGAAGGCTTCATCGTCAGCAATGACCGTCCCGGCGGCCGAGGTCTTGCCGATCATCCCCTTGATCGACGGATAGACATAGAACGCCCCCTGCGGGACCGGACATTCGATGCCGGGGCAGGCGTTCAGCCCGGCCACCACCAGGTCGCGCCGCCGCTGGAACACCGCGCGGCTTTCGGTAACATAGTCCTGCGGCCCGCTCAGCGCGGCCTCGGCGGCGTACTGGCTGATCGAGCAGGGGTTCGAGGTGGACTGCGACTGCAGCTTGGCCATCGCCTTGACCAGCGATTCGGGCGCCGCGCCATAGCCGATGCGCCAGCCGGTCATGGCATAGGACTTGCTGACGCCGTTCATGGTCAGCGTGCGATCCTTCAGCCGGGGCTCGACCTGCGCAGGGGTCACGAACTCGAATCCGTCGAAGACCAGATGCTCATAAATGTCGTCCGTGAGGCACCAGACCTGCGGATGGCGCAGCAGAACATCGGTCAGCGCCTGCATCGCCGCCCGGTCATAGCCCGCGCCCGACGGGTTCGACGGCGAGTTCAGGATCAGCCACTTGGTGCGCGGCGTGATCGCAGCCTCCAGTGCCTCGGGCGTCAACTGGAAGCCTTGCTCCAGGCCGCATTCGACAATGACCGGCGTTCCGCCCGCCAGCAGCACCATGTCGGGATAGCTGACCCAGTAGGGCGCCGGGATGATGACCTCGTCCCCTTCGTCCAGGGTCGCCAGCAGTGCGTTGAACAGGATCTGCTTGCCGCCCGTGCCGACGGTGATCTGCGAAGGGGCGTAATCCAGCCTGTTTTCCCGCGCGAACTTGTCGCAGATCGCGCGCTTCAGCGATGGCGTCCCATCCACGGCGGTATATCGCGTATGGCCCGCGTCGATGGCAGCCTTGGCGGCTTCGCGGATATGAAGGGGCGTGTCAAAGTCGGGTTCGCCCGCCGACAGGCTGATGATGTCGCGGCCTTCCGCATGCAGGGTGGCCGCGCGGGTGGTCATCGCGATGGTGGGCGAAGGCTTGATCCGGGACAGGCGGTCGGACAGAAAACCCATGAAGCGGCCTCGGCGGTTTGAATGGTGTCGCCGCATGGCTTATGCTGCGCGGGCTGGAACGACAAGCACGGCGCCGTGGAAGGACCGACGAATGACCGAGACTGCCGAAATCCGCCTGCGCCGCCTGAAGATGCGAAGCTGGCGACGCGGGATGAAGGAAATGGACCTGATTCTGGGGCATTTCGCCGATGGCCCCTTATCCGAACTGTCGCCTGAAGATCTGGACGCCTACGAGGCTGTCCTGACCGAGAACGACCAGGATCTTTACCTGTGGGTCACGGCGCGCGTGAATGGCGGCAGCAATCGCGGGCCTGATGGGAGTGCCGCGATCCTGGACAAGATTGCCGATCATGCGGCGGAACGGTTGAGGCCGGTTCGCTAAAATTTTCTGCAATCTCTGGCAGAAGTTGCCTTGCATTAACTGAAGATTTTGGATTTTGCGGCAATGCTGCGGTCATGACGAACAAATCAGGACCGCGAGACGCCATGATTTCCCCTGCGCCGCGCGATATGCGCCCCCAAGCCGACGTTCAGGCCCTGCCCGACCTGGCCGACACGACCGAGGCTTATCTGGAATCCCTGCAACTGCTGGAACGTCTGCACCGGCTGATGCTGGATCTGGTCAAGGACGAATTCGAACGCCTTGGCCAGCATGACCTGACCCCTGTGCAGGCGATGATCCTGTACAATCTGGGTGCGGCCGAGGTGTCGGCGGGTGAGCTACGATCCCGCGGCATGTATCAGGGGTCGAATGTCAGCTATAACCTGAAGAAGCTGGTGACGATGGGCTATGTCCATCACGAACGCAGCGACATGGATCGCCGTTCGGTCCGGGTGAAGCTGACGGAAGAAGGCCAGGTCATCCGCGACATGGTCCATCGCCTGTTCCTACGCCATTCCGAGGGGCTGGCCATGTCCGGCGTGCTGGAAGACCCGCCCCTGGAGCAGGTGAACATGCAAAGCCGCCGGATCGAGCGGTTCTGGCTGGAACAGATCCGCTATATCTACTGACCAGTGGCGGCAGATTTACCAGTGGCCGGTGTTTTCCATGCTGGCCCAGGGTTCCGCCGGCGGCAGGTGGTTGCCTTCCTGCAGCAGCTCGATCGACACATTGTCGGGGCTGCGCACAAAAGCCATGTGCCCGTCCCGCGGCGGACGGTTGATGGTGACGCCCGCGTCCATCAGCTTCTGGCACATTTCGTAGATATTGCCGACGCGATAGGCCAGGTGGCCGAAATGGCGACTGTCCGAAGGCAGACCCTCATCGCCGTCCCAGTTGTAGGTCAGTTCGACCGGGCATTCCGGCTGGCCCGGCGGGGCCATGAAAACCAGCGTGAAGCGGCCCTTGTCGTTGTCGATGCGGCGCGTTTCCTCCAGCCCCAGCAGCTTGAAGAAGGCCATGGTCTTGTCCAGATCCTTCACGCGGACCATCGTGTGCAGATAGCGGATATTCACGGAGATCTCCTTGTCTTGCCGCAGATTGCCGCCAGCTTGGCACGGCGCGCAGTGGGGTGCAAACCGCCTAGCGGCGGCGCAGGTATTCGAACAGCACGCAGGCAGGGTCGGCAGGGCGCAGCGGGACGGAGTCCAGGCAATCCCATTCGTTTGCGTCAAAGGCCGGAAAGAAAGCGTCGGCGCCCGGCACGGCCAGATCGACCTTGGTCAGCAGCAGCCGGTCCGCCAACGGCAGCAACGCGCGATAGATGCCCGCCCCGCCGATGCCATAGACGCGACGATAGCCCGCCTGATAGGCATGATCGACAGCCTTTTCAGGCGAGGGAAAGACTTGTTCGGTGATCGTCAGATCGGACGATACCACCAAATTCAAGCGGTTCTTCAATGGTTTGAAAGGCAGACTGTCCCATGTCCGGCGGCCCATGATGACCGCGCCGCCGGTTGTTTCCCGCTGGAAGAAGGCCAGATCCTCGGGCGCGTGCCAGGGGATGTCGTTGTCCTTGCCGATGGCGCCGTTGCGGTCGCGGGCAGCGATCAGAGTCAGCATGAGTCAGACCGCCACCGGGGCCTTGATGGCCGGATCAGGGTCATAGTTCAGCACCTCGAAATCCTCGAAGCGGAAGTCGAAGATGGACTCGACCTGCCGCCGCAGGCGGATCTGGGGCAGGGGCTTCGGGGTTCGCGCAAGTTGCGTGCGTACCTGATCCAGGTGGTTCAAATAGATATGCGCGTCACCGATGGAGTGGATGAAATCCCCCGGCTCATACCCCGTCACATGCGCCAGCATCACCTGCAGCAGCGCATAGGAGGCGATGTTGAACGGCACCCCCAGGAACATGTCCGCCGACCGCTGATAAAGCTGCAGATGCAGCTTTCCAGATAGGATCCGCACCTGCCACAGCGTATGGCAAGGCGGCAGCGCCATGTCGGGCACATCGCCGGGGTTCCAGGCCGAGACGATCAGGCGGCGACTGTCCGGCGTCCTGCGGATCGCATCCACCAGTTCGGCGATCTGATCGACATGGCCCGCGAAAAACAGCGGTCGCCCGTCAGCATCCAGCCCGCTGGGCACCAGCTTCGGGAAATGCCGCCATTGGCGGCCATAGACCGGACCCAGGTCGCCGTTCTCGTCCGCCCATTCGTCCCAGATCGAGACGCCGTTTTCCTGAAGATAGCGGATGTTCGTATCGCCCGACAGGAACCACAGCAGTTCGTGGATGATCGACTTCAGGTGCAGCTTCTTGGTCGTGACCAGCGGAAAGCCCTCGCCCAGCGGGTAGCGGCATTGCAGCCCGAAATGGCTGATCGTGCCCGTCCCTGTCCGGTCGGTGCTCTCACATCCCTGTTCCAGAACCGTCCGCAAGGCATCGTGGTACTGCCGCATGTCAGACGTCCAGTTCTTCGGCGAAGCGGGCGTTTTCCTGAATGTATTCGAAGCGCAGTTCCGGCTTTTTGCCCATCAGGCGTTCGACCAGATCGCCGGTTTCGCCGCCTTCGTCGTCGTCGATGCTGACCCGGATCAGCTTGCGCGTCCTGGGGTTCATCGTCGTGTCCTTCAGATCCTTGGCGTCCATCTCGCCCAAGCCCTTGAAGCGCTGCACGTCGATCTTGCCCTTGCCACCCAGGCCCTTGGCCAGCATCCGTTCCTTTTCCGCATCATCCGCGACATAGACGCGATGCGCGCCCTGAGTCAGCCGATAAAGCGGCGGGCAGGCGAGATACAGGTGCCCCTTGTCGATCATCGGCCGCATCTGCGTGAAGAAGAATGTCATCAGCAGGCTGGCGATATGGGCGCCGTCTACATCGGCATCGGTCATGATGATGACCTTGTCATAGCGTAGGTCATCGACATTGAACTTGGATCCGATACCGACGCCAAGTGCTTGGCAAAGATCGTTGATTTCCTGGTTGGCGCCCATCTTTGACGACGCCGCCCCCAGCACGTTCAGGATCTTGCCCCGCAGCGGCAGCAGCGCCTGGTTCGTCCGGTCGCGCGCCATCTTGGCGCTGCCGCCCGCGCTGTCGCCCTCGACGATGAACAGTTCGGTGCCATCCCGGTTGGTCGCTGAACAGTCAACCAGCTTGCCGGGCAGCCGCAGTTTCTTGGTGGCGGTCTTGCGGGCGGTTTCCTTTTCCTGCTTGCGGCGAAGGCGTTCCTCGGCCCGCAGGACCAGGAAGTCCAGGATAGCGCCCGCCGACTTCGTATCCGCCGCCAGCCAAGTGTCGAAATGGTCGCGCACGGCGTTTTCGACCAGCCGCGCGGCCTCGGTCGTGGCCAGGCGGTCCTTGGTCTGGCCCACGAATTCCGGTTCCCGGATGAAGCAGGACACAAGCGCGCAGCCGCCGGTCAGCAGATCCTCGCGCGTGATCTGGGCGGCCTTCTTGTTGTTGACCCGCTCGCCATAGGCGCGCACACCCTTCAGGATCGCGGACCAGAAGCCGGCCTCATGCGTGCCGCCCTCGGGCGTCGGCACCGTGTTGCAATAGGACTGGATGAAGCCATCGCGCGAGGGCGTCCAGTTGATTGCCCAGTCCACCTTGCCCGGCGCGCCCTGACGACGGAAATCGACGCTGCCCGCAAAGGGGCGGTCGGCATAGGTGCTGGCCCCGTGCAGCGTTTCGGACAGGTAATCGGCCAGACCACCAGGGAAGTGGAAGGTGGCTTCGCGCGGGGTTTCGCCATCGTCGATCTCGGACTTCCAGCGGATTTCGACGCCGCTGAACAGATAGGCCTTGGACTTCACCATCTTCAGCAGCCGCGCGGGCTTGAAGCGGTGATGGCCGAAGATCACCTCGTCGGCGTGGAAGGTCACGGTGGTGCCCCGCCGGTTCGGGGCGGCGCCGATCTTCGCCACCGGTCCCTGCGGAATGCCGCGCGAAAAACGTTGTTCGAACAGTTCCTTGTTGCGCGCGACCTGCACGATCATCACGTCCGACAGCGCGTTCACGACCGAGGCGCCCACGCCGTGCAACCCGCCCGAGGTCTGATAGGCGTCGCCCGAGAACTTGCCGCCCGCGTGCAGGGTGCAGAGGATCACCTCCAGCGCGGACTTGCCCGGAAACTTGGGGTGCGGGTCGATGGGGATGCCGCGGCCGTTGTCGCGGATGGTGACGCGGTAATCGGCCAGCAGCTCGACCTCGATCCGGCTGGCATGGCCCGCCACCGCCTCGTCCATCGAGTTGTCGAGGATTTCCGCCACCAGATGGTGCAGCGCGCGTTCGTCGGTGCCGCCGATATACATGCCGGGGCGCTTGCGGACGGGCTCCAGCCCCTCCAGCACCTCGATCGAGGCGGCGGAATAGCTGTCGGTCGCATCAACGGCGGAAAGAAGGTCGTCGGCCATCGGGTTCTGCTCTTGTTCTGGGTGGGGGGACTATCTCATGCGGCGGGACGCAAGGCCAGCCCCGGTGGGTTCAGGCCCTGTCACGCAGCCATTCGGCCAGATCGCCATCATCGATCAGGCCTTGGGCAAGGGCGATGATCTTCTGGCCTATGACATCTTCGGCAACATCCGGCTCGCGTGCGCCATTCATGTCCAGCACCACCTGCATTGTGCGATAGGCCGTGCGCTTGTTGGCATCGTTGAAGCAATGTCCTTGGGCGATGGCCATGGCATAGGCAGCCGCAACGTCGAAAATGTCGCCAATCATGCCGTAGGCAAGCCGGTTTTCGACCCGTGCCAAGGCCCCCTCCAAGGACTTGTTCTGAGCCTTGCCGTACAATTCGCCAGGATTCAGCACGGCATCATGGATCGTCTCGACCAGTTCGGCCGAGGGCAGCAACCATTCCATCATGCTTACTTGTCGCGCAGATAGTCAAGGACAGGTTGGGCGCGCTCCTTGGTGCGCCGCAGCGACTCCATCACTTCCTCGCGCGTCGCATGGCGGTGCTGGCCCTTGTCCGTCGCTTCCTCGGGGACCAGATACCCGACCAACTGCGAGTTCCGCAGGATCGCCACCGGCTTGCCGCCCGAGCGTTCCAGAACCTTATGCGGTTCGCGCAACTCGGTCATCGTGCAGATGTGGTTCGTCAGCAAACGGGTCATGGGCGGCCTCCTGAACTTCATATTAGATGCCACAATGCATATTTCAATATCTATTCGGGTTCGGCCAGCCGCGCCTCCCACATCTGGCGGAAGGCGGGGCGGGACTGGCAGGTCTCCAGCCAAGCCATGGTCGCGGGGAATTGCCCCATCAGTTCGCCATAGCCCTGGGCGTATCGCAGAACCTCGGCCATGTTGATGTCGGCGACGGTGAAGCGGTCGCCGACCAGGTAGGGTCGGGTCGAGAGATGGCCTTCCACGACCTTCAGCGGGCGGACCAGGCGTTCGGCCGCGTTGGCGACGATGGCCTGGTCCTCGCCCGATTGCAGGCGCGAGCGGGCGTGCAGGAACAGGATGGTCAGCGCATCGGGCTCGATGCTGGTCGCGGCATAGAAACTCCACTGCATCATCTGCGCATCCTCGGCCAGATCGGCCGGGCCGATGTTCCCGCCATATTTGCGCGCCAGATACAGGGTTGCGGCCAGCGACTCGGACAGGACCAGCCCGTTATCCTCGATTACCGGAATGGCGCCTGCGGGCGACAGCGACAGGAAGGCGGGCGAATGCGTGTTCAGGGCCGCGTCCGGCGCGTCGGGATCGGCCAAGCGATAGGCCTGGATTACCGGGATCTGCCGAAACTCCAGCCCGATCTCGTGGCACAGCCAGATGATGCGCGAGGCGCGGGAACGGGTGACGCCGTGAATGGTCAGCATATGGCACTCCTTCTGTCGCGGGCAGGTTACGCGGGCTTGCCCTGATCGGGAAGCGGCAAGCATGATTGCATTTGATGCAGGTCAAGGAATCCCCATGTCATCCGGTCTAGACGGGACGACGCGAAACAGGAGCGATTCTTCACATGTCCAGCCAAGAGTTGGACCCCCCCAGCCTTTACGCCAAGCGGGAACCCATCTTTCCGAAGCGGGTGAAGGGGCGGTTCAGAAACCTCAAGTGGATCATCATGGCCCTGGCCCTGGCGATCTATTACGTCACGCCGTGGATCCGCTGGGACCGGGGGCCGTCGATGCCCGACCAGGCGGTTCTGGTCGACCTTGCCAATCGCCGGTTCTTCTTCTTCTGGATCGAGATCTGGCCGCACGAATTCTATTTCGTCGCCGGTCTTCTGGTCATGGCGGGATTGGGGCTGTTCCTGTTCACCTCGGCACTGGGGCGGGTCTGGTGCGGCTATGCCTGCCCGCAGACGGTCTGGACCGACCTGTTCATCCTGGTGGAACGCTGGATCGAAGGCGACCGCAACGCCCGCATCCGCCTGCAGCGCCAGAAATGGGACGCGCAGAAGATCAGGCTGCGGCTGTTCAAATGGACGGTCTGGCTGGTCATCGCGCTGATGACCGGCGGGGCGTGGATCTTCTATTTCACCGACGCACCGACGCTGCTGCAGAACCTTTTCACCGGCCAGGCCCATCCTGTCGCCTATATCACCATGGCGATCCTGACGGCGACGACCTTCACCTTCGGCGGGTTTGCGCGCGAACAGATCTGCATCTATGCCTGCCCCTGGCCGCGCATCCAGGCCGCCATGATGGACGAGGACACGCTGACCGTCGCCTATCGCGAATGGCGGGGCGAACCGCGCGGCAAAAGCAATGTCCGCCACCGCAGCACGGCCGTGGCCGAAGCGGCGGCGGCGTCCAGCCACGCCGCAGGCCCCCTTGCGGGTGGCCATTATCCGCCGGTTCCCTATGAGGGCGTGCGCACCGGCGTGGGCGGGCCGATCCCGGCCAATTCCGCCGGTGACTGCATCGACTGCATGGCCTGCGTGAATGTCTGCCCGATGGGCATCGACATCCGCAACGGCCAGCAGATGGAATGCATCACCTGCGCGCTGTGCATCGACGCCTGCGACGAGATCATGGACAAGATCGGCAAGCCGCGCGGGCTGATCGACTACATGGCGCTGAGCGACGAGACCGCCGAACGGGCCGGGGCCGCCCCGAAGCCCATCTGGAGGCACATCCTGCGCCCGCGCACGCTGCTGTACTTCACGCTGTGGGCCGGCATCGGCGTCGCGCTGATCGTGGCGCTGCTCATGCGCTCGCCGCTGGACCTGAACGTCTCGCCGGTGCGCAACCCGCTGTTCGTCACCCTGTCGGACGGCGCGATCCGCAACACCTACGAGGTGCGGCTGCGCAACAAGCAGCACGAGAACCGCAGCTTCAGCTTCGATGTCGAAGGGGCCGATGGCCTGACCGTCGCCATCGAAGGTGCGCCCCAGGGCGCGGTCGAGGTGCCTGCCGACCAGACCCTCAGCCGCAGGCTTTACGTGACGGCGCCCGCCGGGTCGCCGCTGGCAGCCGCCGAGTCGACCTCCTTGGATCTAGTGGTGCGCGACGATATCGATGGGACCACGGCCACGGTCGGCACGGTCTTCCACGGAAAGGGCAGATGAATGGCAAGGGAACTGACGGGGCGCCACGTCCTGATCATCACGCTGTCGGCCTTCGGGGTCATCATCGCCGTCAACCTGGTCATGGCCGTCCTGGCGGTGGGCAGCTTTCCGGGGCTGGAGGTGCCGAACAGCTATGTCGCATCCCAGCAGTTCGACCGGGACCGACAAGCGCAGCAGAGCCTGGGCTGGACCGCCAAGGCCAGCTATGACGGGTCGGAACTGGCCATCGAGATCGTGGACGGGCAGGGAAGGCATCCGATCCTGCGCGACTTCTCGGCCACCGTCGGACGGCCCACGCACAAGCGGTCGGACGTGACGCCGCAATTCCAGGCCGCGGGCGGCGTTTACCGGGCGGCCTTGGACCTGGCGCCGGGGGCCTGGAACATCCATGTCCAAGCCGTGGCCAAGGACGGGACGCAGTTCCGGCAGCGGCTGGACCATTATGCAGGGGCAAGGGTGAAGTGACATGGCCGACCTGACCGCAGCGGGCTTCAGCGCCTGTCCCGCCTGTGACGCGGCACCCCTGGCGCAGCGCCTGGCCGACCGGGCCGAACATGCCGATGGCACGCTGATCCTGTCGCTGCCGACGGCCCATTGCGCGGCCTGCATCACCGATGTGGAAACCGCGCTGGCGGCCCATCCGGGGGTGCGCCACGCCCGCGTCAACCTGACCCTGCGCCGCGTCACCGTGGACGCGCCCGGCCTGACCGCCGAAGACCTGATCCCTGTCCTGGCGGGCGTGGGCTATGAGGCGCACGAACTTGACCCCGACGCGCTGGCGGCCACCACGGCCGACCGGCAGGGCCGCGACCTGCTGATGCGCATCGGCGTGTCGGGGTTCGCGATGATGAACGTCATGATCCTGTCGGTCGCCGTCTGGTCCGGGGCCGAGGCCGCGACCCGCGACCTGTTCCACTGGATCAGCGGCGCCATCGCGCTGCCCACGGTGTTCTTCGCGGGCCAGCCCTTCTTCCGCAGCGCCTGGGCTTCCGTCCGGGCGGGACGCCTGGGGATGGATGTGCCGATCTCTCTGGCGCTGATCCTGGCCAGCGCGATCTCGGTCTATGAAACGACGCAGTCGGGCCATCACGCCTATTTCGACGGCGTGACCATGCTGTGCTTCTTCCTGCTGATCGGGCGCTATCTGGATCATCGCACCCGCGCCATCGCCCGGTCCGCCGCAGCCGAGCTTACCGCGTTGGAGGTGCCCCGCGCCACCCTGCTGGCCGATGGGGCCGAGCAGGTCGTGCCGATCGCCTCGCTGCGGCGGGGCGACCTGATCCTCATCCGGCCCGGCAACCGCGTGCCCGCGGATGGCGAGATCGTCGAGGGCCGGTCCGAGATCGACCGCGCCTTGCTGACCGGGGAAACCCTGCCGGTTCTGGCCGCGCCCGGTCAGATGCTGTCGGCGGGAGAGGTCAACCTGACCGGCCCCCTGACCCTGCGGGTCACTGCGGCCGGCCGCGATTCATCCCTGGCGCGCCTGACCGCGCTTGTCGAGGCAGCCGAGGCCGCGCGCGGACGCTATACCTCGCTGGCGGAACGAGCCTCGCGCGCCTATTCCCCCACCGTGCATTTGTTGGCCCTGTGCAGTCTTGCGGGCTGGCTGTGGGCGACCGGCGATCTGCGGCTGGCCATCAACATCGCGGCGGCTGTGCTGATCGTGACCTGTCCCTGCGCGCTGGGGCTGGCGGTTCCGGCGGTCGCAACCGCAGCGTCGGGCCGGCTGTTCCGGCGCGGATTGCTGATCAAGGAGGGCACCGCGCTGGAGCGTCTGGCCGAGGTGGACACGGTGGTCTTCGACAAGACGGGCACGCTGACCCTGGGCCGCCCGGTGCTGGTATCCGCCGACCCGCTGTCAGCCGACCTGCGCCCCGTGGCCCGCGCCCTGGCCGAGGCCTCCGCCCACCCGCTGTCGCGCGCCCTGGCGGAAGCCCTGGCCGATCATCCCGCCGCCGACCTGTCCGACGTGACCGAGCATCCGGGCTTTGGCGTCTCGGCCCGCTGGCAGGGGCGGACGGTCCGGCTGGGCCGTGCCGATTGGCTGGGCGTGGCCGACGATGAGACCATGCCCACCAGTGCGACATGGCTGGCGGTCGAGGGTCAGGCGCCGGTCCGTCTGGACTTCACCGACACATTGCGTCCGGGTGCGGCGGATTGCGTGGCGATGCTGCGCAAGGCGCGGATGCGGGTCGTGCTGATCTCGGGCGACCGCCAGGCGGCGGTGGCCGATCTGGCCGGGCGGCTTGGCATCGAGGATTTTCATGCAGGCGTCGATCCACGCGGGAAAGAGGCCATGGTGGCCGATCTTGCCGCGCAGGGCGCGCGTGTCCTGATGGTGGGCGACGGGCTGAACGACACGGCGGCGCTGGCCCGCGCCCATGCCTCGATCTCTCCCGCAAGCGCGCTTGATGCCGCGCGTGTGGCCAGCGACATGGTGCTGACCGGCAGCGACCTTGCCCCCGTGGCCGATGCCGTGGCGATCGCCCGGCGCGCCACCCGCCGCATCCGCGAGAACTTCGCGATCTCCTTCACCTACAACATCGTTGCCGTGCCTTTGGCGGTGGTCGGACTGGTGACGCCGCTGATCGCGGCGCTGGCGATGTCGCTCAGCTCGATCACGGTGACGCTGAACGCCCTGCGGTTGGGCAACCGAAAGGAATAGGCCATGGAGATCCTGTCGATCCTCATCCCCGTATCGCTTGGCCTGGGCGCGGCGGGCCTTGTGGCCTTCATCTGGGCCCTGCGGTCGCGCCAGTTCGAGGATCCCAAGGGGGATGCCGAACGGATTCTCAGCGACAAGTGGGACGACCGGCCGAAGCCCGATTAGACGGAACAGGCATGGAAAAAGGGGCAGAGATCACTCTGCCCCTTTTCGATTCCCTGGCAGGCGGGTTTACCGCCCGACCACCTGACATTCCTGCGACCGGCTGGCGAAGCGTTCGCAGACCAGTTCCGCATTGGCCTTGGTCAGGTTCGCAAAGCTCGGCTGGAAGCCGCGCTTGGTATCGGCCACATGCCGCACGGCCCCGTTCAGGATGGCCCCGTCCTGCAGGGCGCTGCGCAGCAAAAGCCGCTCGGCCTCGACCTTCGACTTGAACATGCCCAGAGTCACGCCCCAGCCACGCCCGCTGTTGGCGGGGCGGGACACGATCTCCAGCGGCTCGGGTTCGGCAAGGTCGCCTTCGCCCATCGCCGCCAGGATCACCGTCTCCGACCGGGGTTTCGGCGAGGGCGAGGCCAGAAGCGACAGCGAGGTTTCGCCATTCTGCGGGACGGCCTCGGCCACGGCGCGGGCGATCGCGGCCGGTTCAGCGGCGGCGTTGGTGATGGCTGCCGCCGTGCTGGCGGAACGGGAACGCGGCGCGGGGGCAGGGCGGACCGACTGCGACAGGGCAGGGGCGGCAAGGCTGGCCGATTGCGGCGCGGCCTCGGCAACGGCAGGGGTGGCGGCACCGGGCCGGCTGGCGGGCCGGGCACTGGCGGCCAGCGTCAACCCCCCGGTCGCAGCCGGCTCGGCTGCGGCCTGATCCACGGGCGCCTGAGCGACGGCTGCGGTCGATGCGGCGACCGCCCGGCTGACCCGCACCGGCGGGGCCGAGGCACTCAGTACAAGGCGCTGCGGGTCGGGCTGCGTCGCGGCGATGGTCGGCTGGACCTGCGCACGGCGCACGACGCGCTGTGCCATCAGGCGCGGCGCCTCGGGCCGGACTTCGCGGACACGGTTCGGTACGCGGGTGAAGCCTGCGTCCAGCAGTTGCGCCATCACCTGGTTGCGATGCGCGGTCGAGGTTCCGCCCAGGACGGTCGCGACCAGCCGCTTGTTTCCGCGCTGCGCCGAGGCGGTCAGGTTGAAGCCCGCCGCACGGGTATAGCCCGTCTTGATCCCGTCCGCGCCCTGATAGGAGTCCAGGAACCGCTTGTTGGTCGAGGCGACCTGCGCGATCCCCGCATCCGCCGAACGGCGCGAGAAGATGTTGTAATACTGCGGGAAATCATAGAACAGCCGCCGCCCCAGGATGGTCATGTCATGGGCGGTCGAATAATGCCCTTCCTGCGTCAGCCCGTGGGCGTTCTGGAAATGGCTGTTCCGCATGCCCAAGGCACGGGCCATCTGCGTCATCTGCTGGGCAAAGGCCGCCTCGGACCCCGCCAGCCCTTCCCCGATGGTGGTGGCGGCATCGTTCGCCGACTTGATGGCGGCGGCGCGGATCAGATAGCGCAGCTCGATGCGCTGGCCAGCCTTCAGGCCCAGCTTGGACGGGGGTTCGGACGCGGCATTGGTGGACACGAGGAACTGCGAATCCAGCCGGACCTGACCGCGTTCGATTGCGGTAAAGGCCATGTACAGCGTCATCATCTTGGTCAGGGACGCGGGATGCAGCCGCGTATCCTCGTTCTGTCTGTAGATCGGCTGGCCGGTTCGCGCATCGATGACATAGGCGGCGAAGGGGGCAGCCGACAGGCTTGCCGGGGCCAGGACGGCCAGCAAGAGGATAGCCCACAGCCGGGCTGTCTGGGAAATACGGATCACTGTCGCGGTCTCTCTGCCTCTGGCGGCATGTCGTTTGTCGCATGCCATTACTTAACAATCGGATAATAGCACGGCATTTCCTGTCATGTAACCGTTCATTTGCGTTATTTTCCTGCGCTTCGCCGGCTGTGGGTGGGCTTTTATCGCGGCCAGAATCGACTATATTGATGCACGCATGACGATAATCACGATCAGACCGGACAGCATGGCCCATTGGATGACAGATGGCGACGGACCCGACGACCAGACCGAACTGGTTACGAAGCCGCGCACCCGGACCCAACGCCCGCCCATGTACAAGGTGCTGATGCTGAACGACGATTTCACGCCCATGGAGTTCGTGGTCCATGTGCTGGAACGGTTGTTCAACATGACCCACGCCCAGGCGATCGAGATCATGCTGACCGTCCACCGCAAGGGCGTGGCGGTCGTCGGCGTCTTCTCGCACGAGGTCGCCGAAACAAAGGTCGCGCAGGTGATGGAACTGGCGCGGCGGCAGCAGCATCCGCTGCAATGCACGATGGAAAAAGAATAACAGTGACAGCGACGCGCTTGGCCCTCGCCCTCCCGGACGGTCATCCCGGAGGCGATTTTCTTGTGATCGGCGCGCGTGGCGGCGACGATCTTTCGCCCTTGGACCCCGCCCGCACGCAGGTCCAGCAGGGCAATTTCCCCGATCATCAGGCGCTGTCCGCGCGCGGCTACCGCGTCGCGCCGCAGGTCGATGGCCGCTTCGACGCGGCGCTTGTCGTCCTGCCGCGCGCCAAGGCCCAGGGACGCGCGCGGATTGCGGATGCGGCATCACGCCTGCAGCCCGGCGCGGCGTTGTGGATCGACGGACAGAAGACCGACGGGGTTGATTCCATGCTCAGGGATCTGCGCGCCCTTGCCCCGGTGGATGAGGTTCACAGCAAGGCCCATGGCAAGATCTTCCGCATGACGGTCCCTCAGGGCGACTGGCTGCCCCCCGACTGGGCCGCCCGCACGCAGGAAGCAGCGCCCGGCTTTGTCACCCGGCCCGGCGTCTTTTCGGCGGATGGGGTCGATCCCGGCTCGGCCATGCTGGCGGCGGCGCTGCCGGAGCGGATGCCCACCCGTGTCGTCGATCTGGGCGCCGGATGGGGCTGGCTTTCCGCGCAGGCCTTGACCCGGCCGGGGATCGAGGTGATCCACCTGGTCGAGGCCGATCATGCCGCACTGGAATCGGCACGCGACAATATCCGCGACCCGCGCGCGCAGTTCCACTGGGCCGACGCGCGGGACTTCGCGCTGAAAGAGCCGGTGAACGGCGTCATCATGAACCCGCCCTTCCACGATGGTCGCGCGGCCGATCCCCGGATCGGCGCGGCGTTCATTGCGGCGGCGGCGCGGCTGCTGACCGGGGCGGGACGGCTGTGGATGGTCGCGAACCGGCACCTGCCTTATGAAGCCGTCTTGGCGCAGCATTTCGGACAGGTTCACGAAATCCGCGGCGACAACCGTTTCAAGGTGTTCGAGGCGACGGGCGCGGGCCGCGGCGCCGCGCGCAAGGGGCGGCGCTGATGGCCGGCGGGATCCAAGGCAAGACGGCCATCGTGACCGGCGCCGGGCGCGGCATCGGCATGGCCATCGCACGGCATTTCGTGGAACGCGGGGCCAATGTGATGTTCGCCGATGCGGACGAAGCGGCGCTGACGGTTGCCATGTCGGACTTTGACGAACGCGACCCCCATGTCCGCAGTTTTTCGGGACGGATGTCGGAAAGGCTGGCCACGGCAAACCTGCTGTCAGCCACGCTGGATGCCTTTGACCGGGTGGACATCCTGGTCAACGCTCATCGTCTGGTCAAGGCATCGGATCCCCTGGATACCGACCCGGATGTGCTGGAGCAGTTGCTGCGCGAAAACATGATTGCGGGGCTGCGGATGACGCAGATCGTCGCCAAGCGCATGATTAGGCAGGCCCAGGAAGCGCCCGAAGGCGGAACGGCCGGCGCGATCATCAACCTGTCCACCCTGGCCGCGCAGAATCCGGTTCCGACGATGCTGGGCTATTCTATCGCCTATGCGGCGCAGGAACAGGCGACGCGGGGTATGGCGCTTGCCCTGGCGCCCCACAGGATTCGCATAAACGGCGTGCGCTTCGGCAGCGTCATGTCGCATGAATTGATGGAGTCGCTGCGCGAAAAGCCGGAACTGCGCGACCCGATCGTCGCAGCGACACCGATGGGCCGCATCGCGCCCGCGGACGAACTGGTGGACACCGTGATGTATCTTGCCAGCGATGCCTCCCGTTTCGTGACCGGCCAGATCATCACCGTGGACGGCGGCCGCAGCCTGGCCGACCGGGTGGCGGTCCAGACCGTCTGACGATCAGCCCTGTTCCTCGGGGAAGGCGGCGCGGCAGGCCTGCACCGCCGATGCCGCCCTTGCGCCAAGCGCGGCCTTGCGCGCGGCAAGGTTGTCGCGCTTGCGCTGTTCGGCGGCCGGGTCGATGGGGACGCGATAGCGTTCCACATCGACATAGTCCCGCCAGCAGGGCTCATAGGTTGCGATGGCACGGCCCTTGCTGTCGCGGACATAGGTCCGGCACTGGGTCAGGCGGTCGCGCACGACCTGCCGTTCCTCCCAGGCATAGCCGCGCGCCAGATTGCCCTCAACCTCGGCCAGAAGGCGGCTGACGGTGCGGTATTCGCCGGTGTTCTGGCTGATGCAGCGTTCCTGCGGCGTCCCGCAGGCCGCAACCATCAGCGGCAGGGTGGCAACGGCGGCAAGGGCGGTGTTGCGGGTCATGGCCGGTCTCATTACAGCGGGTGAGGAATGCTAGCGCCGCGCATCCAGGCTGGCAAATCAAGTTTGGAGAACCTCATGGATCATCAACGCAACACCGCCGCCGCCTGGTTCCACGCGCTGCGCGACCGCATCGTTGCCGCCTTCGAGGATCTGGAGGATCGCGGTCCCGGCGCAGCCCCCGCCGGGCGCTTTGTCGTGACCCCGACCGAACGCCAGGATAACGGCGGCGGCGGGCTGATGTCGGTGATGCGCGGGGGCCGCGTCTTCGAAAAGGTGGGCGTCAACTGGTCCGAGGTTCACGGCACCCTGGCCCCGCGCGCGCAGGCGGCAATGGCATCCCGCGGTGTGCCGGGGATCGACAGCGACCCGCGTTTCTGGGCCAGCGGCATCAGCCTGGTCGCGCATATGCAGAACCCCCATGCCCCGGCGGTCCACATGAACACGCGGATGTTCTGGACGCCCGGCGCCTGGTGGTTCGGGGGTGGCGCGGACCTGAACCCCTGCATCGAATATCCCGACGACACGGCGCATTTCCACGCGATCCTGCGCGCGGCTTGCGATGCGCATGGCGCGGACTACTACGACCGCTTCAAGGCCTGGGCGGACGAATACTTCTTCATCCCCCATCGCGGCCGGGCTCGGGGCGTCGGCGGCATCTTCTTCGACGACCTGAACACCGGCGACTGGCAGGCCGATTTCGACTTCACCCGCGCCGTGGGCGAGGCCTTCCTGCCCGCCTTCCTGCCCCTGGCTCAGGCCCGAATGGGTCAGCCCTGGTCGGATGCCGACCGCGATGCGCAACTGATCCATCGCGGGCTTTATGCGGAATACAACCTGGTCTACGACCGGGGGACGAAGTTCGGGCTGGAAACCGGCCACAATGCCGACGCCGTGCTGATGAGCCTGCCGCCGCTGGCGAAGTGGGTCTAGGCCGCGACCGCCATCAGCCAGCCGACCCCTGCCAGGATCAGCGCCATGCCGGCCAATTGCACCGGCCTGACGCTTTGGCGAAAGACCCGGCCCGACAGGATCTGCGCCATCACGACCTCGACCAGGGCCAGGGTGCGGACATTGGCGGCAGGGGTCAGGGCAAAGCCGATGAACCAGAACAGCGATGCGAAGGCGCCCAGGGCGCCCGCGCTCAGGGAAACGCGCCATTGCGCCTCGATCCCCCGCAAGGCCCTGCGGTCGCAAAGCACCAGCCAGGCCAGCATGATGGCGGCTTGCAGGCCAAGCGTGATCGCCAGCACGGTCATGGCGCGCAGCACATAGCCACCGTCCGGCAGCGCCAGAAGTGCGCCGCGAAAGCCAGTGGCCGACAAGCCGAACAACGCGCCCGACAGCACGCCCGTCGCGACCGGCCCCAGGGCCGCGCGATCCCAGCTTGCACCCGAGGCGAGAACGACCCCCAGCGTGGCAAGGCTGATCGCGCCCAGCCTTGAGGGGCCAAGCGGCTCGGCCAGGACCAGTGCCCCGATCAGGGCCAGGGTCACGGGTTCGGTCTTCATCAGCGCGGTGGCGATGCCAAAGCCCTTGTCGCGCATCGTCACCAGCATGAAGGCGGTGGCGGCGATCTGCGACAGCGCACCAAGCGCGGCCCAGCCGATCACCCGAAGGTCGGGAACCGGCAGCGGCATCCAGGCAGAGGCCACAGCCAGGGCTAGTGCCGCGAAAGGAAAGCCGAAGACGAACCGGACGGCAGTCGCGCCGATGGTGCCGACATCCCGCGCCAGTCCCGCCTGCGCCGCGTTCCGCGCCGTCTGCGCCGTGGCCGCGATCAGCGTGGCCGCGACCCAGATCATGCGCTGCGCACGGCCTCGATCATCAGGGCGACGTTGTCGGGATCGGCGTCCGGCGTGATGCCGTGACCCAGGTTGAAGATATGCGGCCCGCCGCGCAACGCGCGGGTGATCCGCTGCGCCTCGGCCACAAGCTCCGGCCCGCCTGTGACCATATGACGCGGGTCCAGATTGCCCTGCACGCAGCTGTCGGTCTGCAGGTGGCGGGCCGCCCATTCCGCATCGACCGAATTGTCCAGCGCGACGCAATCGGCCCCCGTTGCGCGGGCAAAGCCGGTATAGCGATCCCCGGCCTCTCGCGGGAAGGCGATAATCGGCACCTGGGGATGGCGTTCCTTCAGCGCGGCGATGATGCGCCGAGTGGGGGCGATGGCGAAATCGTCGAAGTCGTGGCCCCGCAGGCTGCCCGCCCAGCTGTCGAACAGCTTGACCACCTCGGCCCCGGCCTCGATCTGAGCCGACAGATAGTGGATCGTGGCATCCGCGATTCGGTCGATCAGGGCAGTGAAGGCCGCGCGATCCTGGTTCTTCAGGGCATGGGCCGGCCCTTGGTCCGGCGTGCCGCGACCGGCAACCATATAGGTCGCAACCGTCCATGGCGCCCCGGCAAAGCCGATCAGCGCCGTTTCCCTGGGCAGTTCGCGCGACAGGATCCGCAGTGTTTCATAGATCGGCGCCAAGCGATCATGGATCTGGTCCGCCGGTTTCAAGCGGGCGATGTCGTCGGCTGACGTAAGCGTGGACAGCCTCGGCCCTTCCCCCGTCACGAACCAGACATCCGCGCCGAGCGCTTGCGGGATCAGCAGAATATCGGCGAACAGGATCGCCGCATCGAAGCCGAAGCGGCGGATCGGCTGCAGCGTCACCTCGGCCGCGAGATCGGGGGTATAGCACAGCGACAGGAAATCGCCCGCCTGCGCGCGCGTGGCCCGGTATTCCGGCAGATAACGCCCCGCCTGGCGCATCATCCAGATCGGCGGGGTGTGCAGCGTCTCGCCGGCCAGGGCTCGCATCAGAAGTTTGGTCATGGGGCCTCCTGCGGACCCTTCAAGGCGAGGTGTCGGGCGTTGTCAAGCAGCCTGCCTGGGGCTATGCCGGGACCATGACCCAAATGCCCGAACCCACCCGCCCCCTGAAGATCGGCACCCGAGGATCCAAGCTGGCGCTTGCGCAGGCGCATGAAACGCGCGACCGCCTGGCCGCCGCACATGGCCTGCCGCCCGAGGCTTTCGAGATCGTCGTCATCAAGACGACCGGCGACCGCATCACTGACCGGCCGCTGAAGGAAATCGGCGGCAAGGGCCTGTTCACGCGCGAGATCGAGGATGCGCTGCTGTCCAGGCAGATCGACATCGCTGTCCATTCGATGAAGGACATGCCGACCCTTCAGCCGGAAGGGCTGGTGATCGACTGCCTTCTGCCGCGCGAGGATGTGCGGGATGCCTTCGTCAGCCCGCATTTCGGCACGATCCCCGATCTGCCTGCAGGCACGGTGGTGGGCACTTCCAGCCTGCGCCGCCGCGCGCAACTGGCGCATCGCCGCCCCGACCTGCATCTGGTGGAGTTTCGCGGCAATGTTCAGACCCGTTTGAAGAAGCTGGATGAAGGCGTGGCTGCGGCGACTTTCCTGGCCATGGCCGGTTTGTCGCGCCTGGGGATGCTGGATGTCGCCCGCAATGCGATCGACCCGGCCGAGATGCTGCCTGCCGTGGCGCAAGGCGCCATCGGGGTCGAGCGCCGTCAGAACGACGACATGGCCGCAAGCCTTCTGGCGGCGATCCACCACGATGACACGGGACATCGCATCACCGCCGAGCGCGCTTTCCTGACCCGGCTTGATGGATCCTGCCAGACCCCGATTGCTGGCCTGGCCGAGATCAGGGATGGCCGCCTGCTTCTGCGCGGCGAAATCCTGCGCCCCGATGGATCGGCGGCGATCAGCGGACATCGGGAAGGAGATATCGGGGAAGGCGCCGCGATGGGCACCGATCTGGCCGAGGAGTTGCTGGGACGGGCGGGTGCGGGCTTCTTTGATCACGTTTGAAGCCCACCCCGCGTCGCAAAGCTTAGTAGCTGCGAATTAGCCCAACCAAGCGCCCCTGGATGCGAACGCTTTCCTCGGGCAGGATCCGCGTCTCATAAGCGGGGTTCGCGGCCTCCAGGGCGATCATGCCGCCCCGCCGGCGATAGCGCTTCAGCGTCGCTTCGTGGCCTTCGACCAAGGCCACGATGATGTCGCCATTCTCTGCCGTGTCCTGTTCGCGGATCACCACCACATCGCCGTCGTTGATGCCGGCCTCGATCATGGAATCGCCCTGCACCTCAAGCGCGTAATGATGCTCGCGGCCGTTGAGCATGGTGCCCGGTACCGCGACATGATGCGACACCTCGGATATCGCTTCGATCGGGACGCCAGCCGCGATGCGGCCCATCAGCGGAAGTTCGACCGCCGGGCTGTCGGCGATGGAAATGGCGCCGCGCGGCCTGGGCGGACGGGTGTTCGCAATGACGCGCGGCGTGAAGCCCGGCTTTGTTTCCGCGGCCTCGGCCAGAGCGTCGGGCAGGCGCACGATTTCCAGGGCGCGGGCGCGATGGGGAAGCCTGCGAATGAAGCCCCGCTCCTCAAGCGCGGTCACCAGGCGATGGATGCCGGACTTGGAACGAAGGTCCAACGCTTCCTTCATTTCATCGAAGGAGGGCGGAACGCCGTCGCGCGCCATGCGCTTTTGAATGAAATCCAGCAGCTGGATTTGCTTCTTGGTCAGCATCGCGTCGGTCCCCGCCATCGTCTTGTTCCGTATCTGTTCTATCGCAAAAGTAGAATCCCGTCAACGAACAGAGCACCGGAACTTGAAAAATTCGTTAATCCTCAGCCGCGAAGGGGCAGAAAGCTGACGATTTCACCAGCATGGCGCGCAGGATCGTCCGCGTGGCGGACCAACAAGGCATCCGATTGCGCCATCAGCGACAAGCGTGCGGAATCCTGACTTGAAAATGGCCGGATCAGCGGCAAATCCTCACCTTCCTCAAGGACGGCGCGCAGGTAATGCTGCCGGTTTCCTTCGGCTGGCAGGTCAACGGCAAGTCGAGCCTTGAGCAAGCGATGCCGGGTGTGAACCCCCTGCATTGCAGAGATGAGAGGTTGCACAAACAAGATGCCGCAAACAATTGCGGAAACTGGATTTCCGGGCAGCCCGATCATCGGCATATCGCCAAGGCGCCCGGCCATCAGCGGCTTTCCGGGGCGCATTGCAATCTTGTAGAAGGCGCGTTGCAGCCCAAGGTCTGCCGCCACCTTGCCGATCAGGTCATGATCGCCGACCGACGCGCCGCCGATGGTGACCAGCAGGTCGGCACCCGCTGCGGCACCGAAACTGGCCTGCAGGCTTTCTTCAGTGTCCTGCGCAATCGGCAGGATGTGCGGTTCGCCCCCCGCCTGGCGCACCAAGGCCGCAATGGCAAGATCGTTGGAGCTGATGATCTGCCCCGGCTTTGGCTGGGTGCCGGGCGTTACCAGTTCGTCCCCGCCGGCCAGGATCGCGACCTTCGGGCGTTTGGCCACAGTGACCGACGGTACGTTCATCGCGGCAAGAAGCGCGATATCGGCTGCGGTCAGCTTGCGGGCGGGCGCAAAGCTGTCGCCTTCCCGGAAGTCGTCTCCCGCAGGACGGATGTTGGTGCCGGCGGAGGGAGCGTTTACCGTGATCCGGTCTCCGTCTCGGGTTACGTTTTCCTGCATGACAACGCAGTCATAACCCGCCGGGACAGGCGCGCCTGTAAAGATACGGACGGCGCTATGGGGGACCGGCTGACCCGTCCAGGGATGTCCAGCAGCGGCCTCGCCGATCACGGTCAAAGGTTCATTCATGTCCGCCAGACGGACGGCATAGCCGTCCATGGCGGATGCATCGAAGGGGGGCTGCGTGATGCGAGAGACGGCGGGTTCTGCCAAAGCGCGGCCCAAGGCCTGGGCGATCGGAACCTGCTCAGCCCTTACAAGGGGGGCAAGATCAAGGACGTAATCCAGGGCTTGTTCAACCGAAATCACGGTATCGCCTCGTAATATCCTGACTTTCCGCCGCTTTTTCTTATCAGGCGAATGTCCTGGATGGTCATGGACTTTTCGGCCGCTTTCAGCATGTCATAGATCGTCAGGCAGGCGACCGAAACGGCCGTCAGCGCCTCCATCTCTACGCCGGTCTGACCCGTGGTGCGGACGGTGGCCGTGACGCGGATGCCGGGAAGCGCGCTATCCGGGGTCAGTTCCAGTGAGACCTTGCTGATGGGCAAGGGATGGCAAAGCGGGATCAGATCCGAGGTCCGCTTGGCCGCCATGATCCCGGCCAGCCGTGCCACGCCAAGAACGTCGCCTTTCTTCGCACCGCCTTGGGCCAGCGCCAATGTCTCGGCCGTCATGGTGACGCAGCCTTGGGCGACGGCTTCTCGGGTCGTCACCGCCTTGTCCGACACATCCACCATATGGGCCTGACCCGCAGCGTCGAAATGGGTCAGGCTCATGCCGCCACGCCCAGGATCTGGCGGGTGGCTGCTGTCACGTCCGCCTGCCGCATCAGGCTTTCGCCGATGAGGAAGCGGCGGGCGCCGACCTGCATCATCGCGGCCAGATCGGCAGCGGTGAAAAGGCCGCTTTCGCAGACGATGTCGCGATCCTGCGGAATGCGCGGCGCAAGTTCGCGCGTGACATCAAGGGAAAGATCGAATGTCTTTAGATTGCGGTTGTTTATGCCAATCAGCGGGGATTCAAGGCGCAGCGCGCGGTCCAGTTCCGGGGCGTCGTGGACCTCGATCAGCGCGTCCATGCCCCAGTGACGGGCTGCGTCCTCCAACTCGGCCGCAAGGGTATCATCGACCGAGGCCATGATGATCAGGATGCAGTCTGCACCCCAGGCCCGTGCCTCGGCCACCTGGTAGGTGTCGTAAAGGAAATCCTTGCGCAGGACCGGAAGGGAACAAGCGTCGCGGGCCGCCGTGAGGAAGCCGGGCGACCCCTGGAAGCTGGGCGCGTCGGTCAGGACCGACAGGCAAGCCGCCCCGCCCGACTCGTAAGCGCGCGCCAATGCGGGGGGATCGAAGTCGGGCCGGATCAGGCCCTTGGAAGGGCTGGCCTTCTTGATCTCGGCAATCAGCGCGGCGCCGGAGGCGGCCTTCTGCGTCAGCGCCTGCGCAAAGCCGCGCGGGGCAGAGGCCGCGCGGGCGGCAGCCTCGACATCGGCAAGCGGGCGCGCAGCCTTCGCGGCGGCGATTTCGTCCAGCTTGTAGGCCTTGATCTTGTCCAGAATATTCATGTGATGGTTCTAGCCCGATGTTCGTCAATCTGAAAGGGCGTCCGGCATCTCGTGCGCCCAAGGCGGGTTGGCGCCGGGGCGGGATACGGTGACGGCCGCAGCCTGCGCGCCAAGCGCCAGGGCGGCGGCAATCTGGTCGGCGGTGATCGAGGCCAGTCCGCCCTTGGTCAGCACGCCTTGACGCCGCAGGCTGGCCAGGACGCCCGCGTTGAAGGTGTCGCCCGCGCCGATCGTATCCGCAACGGTCGTGCGGATCGCCGGAGCCGTGACCGTATCGCCTGCCCAATGCGCCCGTGCGCCAGCCGCGCCGCCTGTCTGCAGGACGATGCGTGGGCCCTGCGCCAGAACCTGACGCGCCGCATCTTCGGGCGGCAGGTCTGGATAAAGCCATTCCAGGTCATCGCCGGACAGCTTCACGATGTCGGCCCGCGCGATGAGCCGTGACAGGCGGGCGCGATAGGCATTGGCATCGGTGATGAAGAAGGGCCGGATGTTCGGATCCAGCATGACCGGCAGGCGGTCGCCATCGCGCTCAAGCAGCGCCTCGATGGCCGCGCCGCAAGGATCGGGCACAAGGCTGATGCCGCCTGCGAACAGGGCCTGGATTTGGTCGGGCAGGGCAGACAGATCTTCGCGCGCGAGCATCCGCCCGGCCGATCCTTCGTCGTAAAAGGAATAGCGCGCCTCTCCCCCCGTCAGCGTTACAAGGGCCAGCGTGGTCAGCCGATCGGTCCGGGGGCAAAGGTCGGTGTTCACCCCAGCCTCGGATAAGGGGCGCAGCAGCAAGTCGCCAAAGGGATCGCGGCTGATCGGCCAAAGATAGGCGGTGGCTTCGCCCAGCCGGCCAAGCGCGATGGCGGTGTTATAGACCGATCCCCCCGCCAGCGGCCGGAACGTGCCGTTCTCTGGCACCATGTCGATCAGCGATTCGCCTGCGCACAGGATCATAGGCTCCCCCGGTTTGTCCCGCGCCGACCTTAGCGGGCCCGGCATGACAACAACATCCCCAACTTCAGGCCAGAATGATTCGGTCAGGGGAGAGAGGGCCAAGGGCAACCGCCAAGAGGCAGACCAAAATCGGCATATGACAACACATCCTTCAACGGGCTCCACATCATGCTGCGGGCAGCCTGACAGCCTTTGCCTTGGCGTCCATCACGATCGGCCCGATCACCACCTCGTCCGATGCCGATGAGGTGTTGGTCAACTGGACGGGTGCAAGCTATGGCACCGGCAGCACCGCGACCTTCGACATCGGATATGACATTGCGCCAGTCCCATTGCCTGCCGGATTGCCGCTTCTGGCGGCGGCGCTGGGAAGCCTGATCGCCTTGCGGCGCAAACGGACGCTCAGCCGCCGGTGAATCCGGCCCGCTAATTGGGCCTGATGGTGAAATCTCCTCCGGGCAGGCGGACTGGCATGTCCAGTCCGCCGCCCAGGTCGTATTGCAGATAGCCGCCAGCTTCGGCCAGATACAGGAACGCTGCCATCGCGATCAGGGCGAGGATCACGGCTGTGGCGATCTTCCAGGCCGACCAGGGGCGTTCGCCCACCACCCGGCCCGACTGGCCGTTGACCACGAAGCGATAGCTTTTCCCGTTATAGCGATAGGCCGCGGTCCAGACCGGCAGCAGGACATGCTTGAAGGTCTCGGCCCGGTAATCGGTGCGAATCTGGTAGACCCGCTGTTCGTCGCCGCCGATGTCGCGGCGGGCGTCGTTCAGGACCACGCTCGCCATCTCGGCCCGCGCGATCTTGTGACCCTCGGCCAGCGGGATCGTATAGGCCTCGGCCTCGAATCCCGCCAGGTAGTCGGGTGCATAGGTCCGCAGATGCGACAGATCCCAAGGCGTCAGCCCGTCCGAGAACTTGCGCGGCAGCGATGCCGAGGCCAGCACCAGCACGTCGTTGAAGTCGCGCGCGACCTGGCCTGCCACGGGACGCCAGCGTGTGCGGCGGATCTGGCGCGGCACCTGTTGGGTGCGGCCATTCACCTGCTGGGTGACATAGACGGTTTCGTAATAATAATCCCCGCGCTGCCCGACGTAATCCGACCGGCTGCGCGCGTCGAAGGTCCAGTAGGGCGAATAGACCCCGCGCATCCGGCGCCCGCGCCGGGCATAGGCGGTCAGGCCCGATGGGGCGAACCACAGGTTGCCCAACCAATCCTCCATCGCGCGGCGGGCCTGATCCTCGGTCAGGCGGAAGGGCATGACGGCCTGCGGCTTGATCTTGCGGCTAGTGCCGGTGTCCGTGACGACGGGCGTGGCGCAAAAGGGGCAGGCGCTGGCATGACTGGCCGCGCCCATCTCGATCTGGGCGCCGCAGTTCGGACAGGACAGCAGCCGCACGGTGGTCGAAATATCCGATCCCGTGTCCAGCCGCAGCCCCTGTTCCAGCGGGATCTCGACCAGATCCGGGGCCTTGTGGCCCGTGTCCCATTGCAGCGCGCGGCCGGTTTCGGGGTCAGTGAGGATCGCGTCCTCGCCCTCGGCCCCGCCTTGCGGTTGGCGGGCCGGAGCGCGGGCCGGGCCGTCGCCGATCACCTGCTGATGGCCGCACCAGTCGCAGACCAGCATCCGCTGGCCCGGCTGAAAGCGCAGGCTGGCCCCGCATTGTTCGCAGGGATAGCGGTATTCGGTCTGCGGGGTGGGCATCGGGTAATCAGCCGGGCAGGGGCGGCGGCATGGTGGGGAACAGGGGGGCAAGCTCCGTCACCTCGCCCGCCTTGCGCCAGCCGTCCTGGCCGGGCGTCCAGACCAGGGTTTCGCGCATGAACCGCCCCTCGGTCGCAAGGCGTTCCAGTTGCGCGCGGTCATAGGGGCCCTGCGCCTCGCCATTCAGCGCGACATGCCATTGCCCGCCCGCTTGCGGCGGCAGGGGCGGCGGGGTCGCCCCGGTGGCCTGCCGCGCGCTGCCCCACGGCCCGGAAGCCGGTCGGCCAGCCATCCCCGCGCCAAGTGCCGCACCCATCGCGGCCCCCATGCCCGCCCCGGCAGCACCGGGGTTCTGGCTGGCATTCACCATCGCCTCGCCAGCCGCATACTGGCCAAAGCGGTCCAGGTCGCCCAGGATGCCCATGGAGGTCCGCTTATCAAGCATTTTCTCGACTTCCTGGGGCAGGCTGATGTTTTCGATGTAGAATTCCGGGATCGTCAGGCCATAGGCCGCAATCGTCGGCTTGATCGCCTTGGCGATCAGCTGGCCCAGTTGATCGGTGTTGGCCGCCATGTCCAGGACGGGGATGCCCGATCCGGCGATGACGCGGGAAAACTCCTGCACGATGACGTTGCGGGTCTGGAAGGTGATCTCGTCGCTGGTGAACTCGCCGTCTGTGCCGACGATTTCCGTGATGAACCGCGCCGGGTCCGTCACGCGCAGGGAATAGGTGCCGAAGGCGCGCAGGCGGACCGGGCCGAATTCCGGGTCGCGCGCCATGACCGGGTTCTTGGTGCCCCATTTCAGGTCGTTGAAGCGGGTCGTGCTGACGAAATAGATTTCGGACTTGAAGGGGCTGCGGAAGCCGTGGTCCCAATGCTGCAAGCGCGTCAGGACCGGCAGGTTGTTCGTTTCCAGCATGTAAAGGCCGGGGCCGAAGGTATCGGCCAACTGCCCTTCATGGACAAAGACGGCGGCCTGGCCTTCGCGGACGGTCAGCTTGGCGCCATACTTGATCGCGTTGCCGACGGTTGGATAGCGCCAGACCATCGTGTCGCGGGTGTCGTCGATCCATTCGATGACCTCGATGAACTCGCCGCCAAGAATGTCGAAGATCGCCATGTTCGCCCCCCTCGGGATACCGTTGCCCTTGTATGGCGCCAAGCCACGCCCCGGCGCAAGTCAGAGGCTTTGCGCCAGCAGCTCAGCCGCGATCCGGCGGACGATCGGCTCGGCCTCGGCGGCGGACATGCCGGGGCGCAGGCGCGGGTCATAAAGGATCTTCAGCAGCAATTCGTCATGCCGGGTCAGCAGGGCGAATTCCTCATCGTCGTTGAAGATCGAGGGGCGCACATCGGGGCTGTCATTCGCCAGGCCCATGCCCTGCGCCAACTCCTCGTGGATGCAGGAACTTTGCAGCAGGGGCGGAAGCTCGGCCCGGATCAGGGCGACGGCGTTGGAATAGACGGGCGCCGCGCCCCGCGAATAGGCGAAGACGGTGCAGAAATTGTCGGCGTCCAGATCCTGCATGACGGCGATGTCCTGGGCGGGAATACCCGGCACAAGCTGCGCCAGGCGCGGGCCGATGGCGCGGCGTTCGTCATCGGACAGGACCATCACGACGAAGTTGCCGCCTTTGTCGGTCAGGGATACGCGATGTCCGGTCGCCTCGGCCAGGCGGGCGGCGAACTGGCTGACTTCGACACGGTAGGCACGTCGGGTCGCCACGTCCGAGGTGGTGCCGAACTCGATCTGCAGACGCACGGGATCCTGCCAGCGGCGCAGGGGCGCCGGTGCGCCGCCGTCGCCCGCCTGGATCCCGCCCTGTCCATATTCGTCGCGCAACGCGATGGCGATGAAGTTGCGCGTCAGGGTGTCGGCGTCGATGGGGGCGTCCAGCGGCACCCGGTCGCGCCGCAGCCTGCCCTGCGCGCGCAGGGCGCGTTCGGCGCGGTCATAGAAGTCGCGCTGCGCATTGCTGGCGGCGCTTGCCTTGACCAGGGCTTCGGCAGCCGCGGCATTGGCGGCGCGATTGCGTTCGGCGCGCGCCTTGCGCAGATCCTCCTGCGAAGGGCCGAGCCCCGCAGGCCGCGCCACCGGCCTGGGTTCGGGAGCCGGAGGCGGCGCTTCCGGCCTCTGGCAGGCCGCCAGGGCCAGCAGCGCCAGCAAGGACAGCCTGCGCCAGATGCCGACCCGCGATGCCGTCATGTCCGCACGGGCGTCCCCGGCGCCAGCCGACCGTCCTGCCGCTGCGCCGTCGCGCGGGCCAGGGTGTCGCGAAGCTCTGCCTCCATCTTCGTCAACTCGCTTTCGGCGGCAGCGCGGCGGGCACGGCCTTCGTCGGCGATGCGCAAGCTGTCCTCGATGGTGGCGATCAGTTGGGCATTGGCCGCCTTGACCGAGTTGATGTCGAAGACGCCGCGTTCCGTCTGCGTGCGGATCTGGGCATTGGCCTGGCGCAGGTTGTCGGCGTTGCGCGTCAGCAACTCGTTGGTCAGGTCGCTGGCTTCCTTGACGGCGCGCGCGGCCTCGGAGCTGCGCTGGATCGTGACGGCCTGCGCCAGTTGCGTTTCCCACAACGGCACGGTGTTCACCAGGGTCGAGTTGATCTTGGTCACCAGCGACTTGTCGTTTTCCTGCACCAGCCGGATCGAGGGCAGGGACTGCATTGTCACCTGCCGCGTCAGCTTCAGGTCGTGGACGCGCCGCTCCAGATCGTCGCGGACCGCGCGCAGGTCGCGCAGGGCCTGCGCCCGCATCACCTGATCGTCTTCCGGCGCGGCCTTCACCTGGGCTTCCAGGTCGGGAATGGCCTTGCGGTCCAGTTCCTGCAGCTTCTCCTCGCCCGCGGCAATGTAAAGCGCCAGTTCGTCATAGAAATTCAGCGTATGGTCATACAGCAGATCCAGCGACTTGATGTCCTTGAGCAGCGTCTGTTCGTGCCGTTCAAGCTCGACCGTGATGCGGTCGATCTGGGTCTGGACCTGTTCGTAATTGGCCACGAACTTCGCGAAGGGCGCCGACCGGCCCAGCAGCTTTTCCCACCAGCTGCGGGTCCGGCGCACATCCAGTTCGCTTGTCGAAAAGCCCCGGATCGTCGTCACGATGCTGCGCAGGCTTTCGCCTGCCGGTCCGACATCCTTGCTTTTGACATCGGCCAGCATCTTCTGGCTGATTTCCTGCAAGCCCGCCTGCGCACGGGTGCCGAAGCGGACGATGGATCCGGTGTCGCCCAGGTCGATCTCGTCCATGCGGCGGCGGATCTCGGCGGCAAGCTGGGGGTCGGCGGCGCGGACGCTCAGCGGATCGGCGATGGGTTCGGGCAAGGCGGTCTGGGTCAGCCCCTCGATCTCGGTGCGGATATCCTCGGCACGGCGTCGGGTTTCATCGGTCATCGCATGGGTTCCTTTTCCCTGGGCGGGCAGGCGTGTTGCACCGCAGAATAGGCGGAAACGGGCGCAGTTCAACCGAACGGCGGGGGGAAAATCGACGGCCCGTGCAGGATGGTCACAGGCGCCGCAAAAAGGGAATCAGGCGGGTCAAGGGGCGATCCACCAGCGGTTGACGCAGGCGGGCCACGCACCGCCCGGAAGCGGAAGGCGCAGACAAACTATCCAAAATGGCAGGTTATTAAGCAATTAAATCAAACTTTATCCGTATTCATCCCGTCAGCCGGGTGCTATGTTGTGATCGTTGACGGTGAGCGTCCCGCGGTTTGGGACATGTTTCAGTGATGTGTAGGTAAAGATGTCGGTTAAGTCCCAGTCGGTCGCCCTGGCCCGTGCCGCGGCCTCTCCTTCTCATGGTGAATCCTGTCCTTGGCTGTATCGCAGCCTGGTCAAGCGGCCCCTGGACATGGCCCTGGTCCTGCTGACCTCGCCCGTCGTCCTTCCCCTGGTGCTGCTTCTGGCGCTGATCGTGATGGCGGATGGCAGGAACCCGTTCTATTCGCAGAAACGGGTGGGCCGCGATGGCCGGATCTTCCGCATGTGGAAGCTGCGCAGCATGGTCCATGACGCGGAAGCGCGGCTGGAGGCCTATCTGGCCGAGAACCCGGAAGCGCGCGAGGAATGGGACGCGGCGCAGAAGCTGCGCAACGATCCGCGCGTGACCCGCGTCGGCCGGCTGCTTCGCGCAACGTCGCTGGACGAGCTGCCGCAGCTGTGGAACGTCGTGACCGGAGAGATGAGCCTGGTCGGCCCCCGTCCCATGATGCCCGACCAGCAGGTGATGTATTCGGGCGACGGCTATTACCGCCTGCGCCCCGGCATCACCGGCTTCTGGCAGACGGCGGGCCGCAACAAGACCACCTTTGCCGCCCGTGCCTGGTATGACAACCGCTATGAACGCAACCTGTCCTTTGCCAGCGACCTGGCGATCCTGCTGCGCACCGTCGCGGTGGTGCTGGGCCGGACCGGCTGCTGATCAGCGCCGCTGTTTCAGCGCCGCCACGGCTTCCACAGGCAGGATGGCGGCGCAGCGGGCATAGCGGGGGACCAGCCGCTTCGGCGCCGACATCATCCGCCACGCCCATTCCATCGCAATCCGCCTGACCCATTGCGGCGCGCGCGTCTGGTTCCCGGCCAGGAAATCCAGCCCCGCGCCGATCGAGGCAAAGCCGACCTCCGGCGCCTCTGCCCGCCCGCGCGCCGCAAGCCGTTCCTGCTTGGGCGCGCCAAGCGCCAGGAAGCACAACCTTACCCCGCTGTCCCGGACCTGATGCAGCAGGTCGCGCGCCGCGTCGCTGTCAGGATCGAAGCCCATCGGCGGGGCGATACGCAGGGCGATCCGGCAGCCGGGCACGCGCCGGGCGATCTCCTGCGCAGCCGCCGCAAGCGCGGCATCGGTCGTGCCGACAAGCGCGATGCCCACGCCCTCGGCCGTTGCAAGCTGCGCCATGGGAAGCACCAGGTCGGACCCCGCCACCAGTCCGACGGGACGCCTGGCCAGCCGGGACAGCCAGACGATGGGATTGCCATCCGCCACCACCAGATCCTGGCCCGCATAGGCATCGCGGAAGGCGCGGTCCTGGCGCAGCTTGACCAGATGATCCAGGTTGATCGTCGCCAGGGCGAAGCCCTGACCCGCGCGGAAGCGCCGCGTCACCTCGGCCAGCAGCGCGGAGCGGTCGGGCATGTTCACCCGGATCACGGAAGGGCCATAGGCAAATTGCATGAAGGTGTTCCGAACCAGACCAGACCGGCGCAAGCCGCCGCACCTGTTCCTTGCACCTTTGCGCAGGCGCGGCAATGCGATGCTTCAACCTTTCGGCAGATAGGGGATGCTCCCCGCCAGATCCGTGTCGTCGATCAGGTGAAAGTTGCTGACGCTGCCCGCTTGGCGCGCCTTGCCGAAGGGGGCGTATTCGGGATCGGAGGCAAAGGCCTGCGCGGCTTCCTTGGACGGGAACTCGATCAGCGCGACAAGGGTGCCGCCCAGCGGCGTGCCCTCTAACGTATCGACATTGCCGGACCGCGACAGATAGCGGCCGCCATGCCGGGCCGCGATTTCATGGACGCGGGCGGCGTATTCCGGCACCCAGGCGTCGTCCGTGACCTTCACATCCGCGATCAGATAGGCTGGCATTGGTTCCTCCCTTGCCGTGTCAGGATAGAGTGCCTCTTGCCGCTGTGTCAGGCAAGCACGCCATGCGCGTGGATCTGAAATGGACCTGTTGTCCTTCCCGCCCGTTGACGATAGCGTGAGCGGCGGCGACGAACTGCCCTTGCGAACGGGCCGCGCCAGCATCGGTTACTTATCCCAGACGGACGGACAGCCATGGCGACGCTGACACGAATCCTTGTTCTTGCCGGCATGGTCGCGGCGATTGCTCCGCATGGCCTTCACGCCCAGGCGCCGGGCGGCGAGATGCCGCCCCCTGCGGTCACCGTTGTCACCCTGAAGGCCGAGGACGTGACCCTGACCGCCAGCCTGCCGGGCCGCGTCGTCGCCTCGGCCGAGGCGGAGCTGCGCCCCCAGGTCGGCGGCCTGATCGTCGAGCGCCTATTCGAGGAAGGCAGCCCTGTGGCCGAGGGCGATCCCCTGTACCGCATCGATCCGCGCACCTACGAGGCCGCGGTTGCGCAGGCCCAGGCGGCGCTCGCCCAAGCCCAGGCCCAGGCCGATGCCGCGCGGCGAGAGGCCGAGCGCGTCGTGACCCTGCGCGACCGCCGCGTCGCCAGCGAACAGACCCAGGACAGTGCCATTGCCGCCCGCGACGCCGCCGAAGCCGCCGTCAAGGCCGCCGAGGCGCAACTGCTTGCGGCCCAGATCGACCTGGACCGGACGACCGTCACGGCGCCCATCGACGGCGTGATCGGCCTGGCCCAGGTCAGCCCCGGCGCCCTTGTGACCGCAGGGCAGGCGGCGCCGTTGGCCGTCATCCGCCGCATCGACCCGATCCGCGTGGACGTGACCCAGTCCGCCGCCGAGATCACCCGCTGGCAGCGCATGGGCCCCGAGGCCGCCTTGCCCGAAGGCACCGACCGCACGGTCACGCTGCGGCTGGCCGATGGCAGCACCTATGAACATACCGGATCCATGACCGCGGCCGAACCGCATGTGGACGAGACCACCGGCGTCATCACCCTGCGGATGGAATTCGCCAATCCAGACGGCTTCCTGTTGCCCGGCATGTTCGTCCTGGCCGACATCCCGCAGGCGCAGTTGAAGGACGCGGTCCTTGCCCCGCAGGAAGCCGTCAGCCGCGACCGGCGCGGACGCCCCGTGGCCATGGTGGTCAACCAGCAGAACGTGGTCGAGGAGCGCACTTTGGAAATCGCGCAGGATCGTGGCGCCCAGTGGGTGGTGACGGACGGCCTTGCCGCTGGCGACCGCGTGGTGGTGGCGGGCTTGCAGCGGATCGGGCCGGGCGCCACCGTCGTGCCGCAGGAACGCGGCGCGGAAGCTGCCGCGCCGGCCGAAGGACAGCCCGCCCCAGCCGGGGAAGGCGCAGACACCGCAGACGCGTCGGGCAACTGACGACCCGATCAAGCCCTGAAAAGCAAGGCGTGACAGAGCATGGCCCGTTTCTTCATTGACCGTCCGGTTTTCGCCTGGGTGATCTCGATCATCATCATGGGCATCGGCATCCTGTCGATCCTGTCGCTGCCGGTCGCGCAATATCCGCAGATCGCGCCGCCCTCGGTCACGATCCGCGCCACATATCCCGGCGCCTCGGCCGAGACGATCTCGAACACCGTGACGCAGGTGATCGAGCAGCAGATGACGGGCCTCGACGGGCTGCGCTATATCTCCTCCGGTTCGTCATCGGCCGGGGCGTCCGAGACGACGCTGACCTTCGAGACCGGCACCGACGTGGACATCGCCCAGGTCCAGGTCCAGAACAAGCTGTCGCAGGCCACGCCGCTTTTGCCCGAACCCGTGCAGCGCCAGGGCGTTGTGGTCGAGAAGTCGATGGCCGGCTTCCTGATGGTCATCGGCCTGATCGGCGACGACAACTACGACCAGACCGACCTGTCGGACTATATGTTCTCGAACCTCGTGGACGATCTGTCGCGGGTCGAGGGCGTGGGCAGCGTCCAGGTCTTCGGGTCGCCCTATGCCATGCGCATCTGGCTGGATCCCGACAAGCTGGCGGCATACGAGATCACGCCCTCGGACGTGGTGGCGTCGGTGTCGGCGCAGAACACGCAGATCTCGGCCGGGGCCTTTGGCGACCTGCCCACGGTTCAGGGCCAGCAACTGAACGCCACCGTCACCGCGCAATCGCTGCTGTCCACGCCCGAGGATTTCCGCCAGATCGTCCTGCGGGCCGAGGAGAATGGCGGCCTTGTCCTGCTGCGCGATGTTGCCCGGGTCGAGATCGGGGCCGAAAGCTATGCCACCGACGCGACCTATAACGGGCGGCCCGCGTCCGGCATGGCGCTTTCCCTCGCGCCGGGGGCCAACGCGCTCGACACCGCCGAACGGGTCAAGGCGCGGATGGAGGAATTCGCCGAATTCTTCCCCGAGGGCGTGGATTACGTGATCCCCTTCGACACCTCGCCCTTCGTGTCCATTTCCATCGAGGAAGTCGTCAAGACGCTGATCGAGGCCATCGTTCTGGTCTTCATCGTCATGTATGTCTTTTTGCAGAACTGGCGCGCGACGCTGATCCCGACGCTCGCCGTGCCGATCGTGCTGCTGGGCACCTTCGGCATCATGGCGGCCTTCGGATTCACCATCAACACGCTGACCATGCTGGCCATGGTCCTGGCCATCGGGTTGCTGGTGGACGACGCCATCGTGGTGGTCGAGAACGTCGAACGCATCATGGAGGAAGAAGGGCTTGAGCCGCGGGAAGCCACGCGCAAGTCCATGGGCCAGATCACCGGCGCGCTGATCGGCATCGCGCTTGTCCTGTCGGCGGTCTTCGTGCCGATGGCCTTCTTCGGCGGCTCGACCGGGGTGATCTATCAGCAGTTCGCGATCACCATCGTCTCGGCCATGGGCCTGTCGGTGCTGGTCGCGCTGACGCTGACGCCCGCGCTGTGCGCGACCCTGCTGCGGTCCAAGGACCACCATTCGAAGCGCGGGCTGTTCGGCTGGTTCAACCGCAATTTCGACCGCACCACCAACGGCTATACCGGCGCGGTGGGCTGGATCGTGCGCCGCCCCCTGCGGATGCTGCTGGTCTATGCGGCCATCGGCGCGGCCATGGTGCTGCTGTTCCTGCGCACGCCCGAGGGTTTCCTGCCGGATGAGGATCAGGGCATCATGTTCGTGCTGATCCAGGGTCCGACGGGGGCCACGGCGGAACGGACGGCCGCCGTGATCGACCAGGTGCAGGACTATTTCCTGACGCAGGAACAGGATTCGGTCGATTCGATGTTCGGCGTGGTGGGCTTCAGCTTCGCGGGGCAGGGCCAGAACGTCGGCATGGCCTTCGTGCGGATGAAGGATTGGGAAGACCGCCTCGACCCGTCGCAATCCGTGCAGGCGGTAGCGGGCCGGGCCTGGGGGGCGCTCAGCGGCATCCAGGACGCGATGGTGTTCCCCATCGTGCCGCCTTCCGTGATCGAGCTTGGCAACGTCTCGGGCTTCGACTTCTATCTGCAGGCGCGGGGCGGGCAGAGCCACGAGGAATTGCTGAACGCCCGCAACCAGTTCCTGGGCATGGCGGCCCAAAGCCCGCTGATCGCGCAGGCCCGGCCTTCCGGCCTGGAGGATGCAGCGCAGTTCCGGCTGAACATCGACTGGCGGCAGGCGGGGGCCATGGGGGTGACGGCGACCGACGTGGCGAACCTGCTGCAGGTGGCTTGGACCGGGCGCTACGTCAACGATTTCGTGGACCGGGGCCGCATCAAGCGCGTCTATGTCCAGGGCGAGGCGACATCGCGGTCCACCCCCAGCGACTTCGACAAATGGCGCGTCAGGAACGCGACGGGCGGGCTTGTGCCCTTCTCGAACTTCTCGACGGGGGAATGGACCTTCGGTCCGCAGGGGCTGAACCGTTACAACGGCATCCCCGCCATGCAGATCCAGGGCAGCCCCGCGCCCGGCGTCAGTTCCGGCGACGCCATGGCCGAGGTCGAGCGGCTGGTGGCCCAGATGCCGGGCTTTGCCGTGGCCTGGACCGGCCTGTCGCTTGAGGAACAGGAATCCGGCGACCAGACCATGCTGCTTTACGCCCTGTCGCTGGCTGCCGTGTTCCTGTGCCTGGCCGCGCTGTACGAAAGCTGGTCGATCCCGCTGGCGGTGATCCTGGTCATGCCCATCGGCGTTCTTGGCGCCTTGATCGGCGCGTTTCTGGGCGGCTTCGACAATGGCGTGTTCTTCCAGGTGGGCCTGCTGACCGTGATCGGCCTGACCGGCAAGAACGCCATCCTGATCGTGGAATTCGCCCGCGAACAGTCCGAACAGGGCGTTCCCCTGTTCAGGGCCGTGGTCGAGGCCGCGCGCCAACGGTTCCGCCCGATCATCATGACCTCGATCGCCTTCACATTGGGCGTGCTGCCGCTGCTGCTGTCCACCGGCGCGGGCGCGAATGGCCGCAACGCCATTGGTGCCACGGTGATCGGCGGGACCGTCGCCTCGACCGTGATGGGCATCCTGTTCGCGCCGCTGTTCTATGTGCTGATGCGCCGCCTGCTGGGCCGCAAGGACAGGATGGAGGATACCGCAGCGGTTCCCGCCGAATAGCGGCAAGGGGGTGGCATGATCGACAAGCTGGAGATGTTCCTGGCCGTCGCCAAGGAACGCCATTTCGGACGCGCCGCCGCCAGCCTTGGCATCACGCAGCCCACCCTGTCGGCGGGCATCAAGCAGCTTGAGGAACAGCTTGGCGTGTTGCTGGTCTTTCGCGGATCCCGCTTCGGCGGGCTGACGCCCGAGGGCCAGTCCGCCCTGGTCTGGGCCCGCCGCATCGTCGGCGACACACGCCAGTTGCGGGACGAGATGCGGGCCACGCGCCACGGGCTGTCGGGCCAGTTGCGCATCGCCGTGATCCCCACGGCGCTGACCTGGGCCGCGCGGATCAGCGCGCGTTTCGGCGCCGCCCATCCGAATGTCGGGCTGACCATCCTGTCGCGCACTTCGGTCGAGATCCTGCAGATGATCGACGACCTGACCGTGGATGCGGGGATCTCCTACCTCGACAACGAACCGCTGGGCCGGGTCAGCACCGTCAGCCTTTACGATGAACGCTACATGCTGGTCTGCGGCGCGGAGTCTCCGCTGGCCGGACAGGACCGTGTTGCCTGGTCGGACTTGGCGGGGCATCGGTTGTGCCTTCTGACCAGCGACATGCAGAACCGCCGGATCATCAACCGCAACCTGATCGAGGCGGGCGTGACCCCGCAGGCGACGGTCGAATCCAGTTCGACGGTTGTGCTGGTGGCTCATGTGCTGGAGGGCGGCTGGATCACCATCCTGCCCGAGGACATCGCGGCCTTCATGACGCAGGGAAAGCCGTTGCGGACCATTCCCCTGGACGGCGACGGCGCCAGCCATTCCGTTGGCCTTGTCGCGCCTTGGCGGGAGCCACACACGCCTGTTCTGGAGGCCTTGCTGGCCGAGGCCCGGCGCATGGCAAACGATAGATAAATTCTATCAACCAACGAAACAACGATATTGATTTCGGATTATGCGACCTGCTTAGATGACGGCGGAAAGACCGTCGAAAGGCCAGCCTATGCATGTCCATGCGCCAGCCCCGACCGAGGAGGAGATCCGGGGCGTCGTCGCGCCTCTTGCTTCCCTGGAAGGGCCGCTTCTGCCGATGCTGCACGCGTTGCAGGATACCTGGGGCTTTGTCCCGCAGGCCGCCGTGCCGGTGCTGGCGGATATCCTGAACCTGGGCCGGGCCGAGGTGCATGGCGTCATCAGCTTCTACCACGATTTTCGCAGCCATCCGGCGGGGCGCCACGTGTTGAAGATCTGCCGGGCCGAGGCCTGTCAATCCATGGGCGCCAATGCTCTGGCCGAATCCACCCTGAAAAAGCTGGGGATCGGCTGGCACGGCACCACCCCCAACGGCGCGGTAACGGTTGAACCCGTCTATTGCCTGGGCATGTGCGCTTGCGCCCCTGCCGCCATGGTCGATGGCAAGGTCGTGGGACGCGTCGATGATGCCCGCATGGACCGCATCCTGGCCGAGGTGGGCGCATGAAGATCTTTGTCCCCCTGGACAGCGCCGCCAAGGCGCTTGGCGCGGACGACGTGGCCGATGCGCTGGCGCGTGAGGCTAAGGCACGCGGGCTTGACCTGCAAATCGTCCGTAACGGCACGCGCGGCATGGTCTGGCTGGAGCCTCTGGTCGAGATCGACACGCCCGAAGGCCGGATCGGTTACGGAAACGTGACCTCTGACCAGGTGCCCGATCTGCTGGACGGCAAGCTGAACAGCCTGGGCCGGGTCGAGGACATCGACTGGTTCGCCCGCCAGACCCGCCTGACCTTTGCCCGCTGCGGATTGATCGACCCGCTGGATCTGGACGATTACCAGGCCAATGGCGGTCTGGTCGGCCTGCGCCGCTCGCTGACCATGACCAAGGCCGAGATCGTGCAGGAGGTGATCGATAGCGGCCTTCGCGGTCGCGGCGGCGCGGGCTTTCCGACCGGCATCAAGTGGAAGACCGTGGCCGAGGCGGAAGCCCCGCAGAAATATATTGTCTGCAACGCCGATGAGGGCGACAGCGGCACCTTTGCCGACCGCATGATCATCGAGGGCGATCCCTTTTCGCTGATCGAGGGCATGGTTATCGCGGGCCTGGGCGTTGGTGCGACGCGCGGCTATGTCTATCTGCGGTCGGAATACCCGGATGCCATCGCCATCCTGACGCAGGCGGTGAAGATCGCCCGGCAGCGGGGCCTGCTGGGCGCCGATGTGCTCGGCTCGGGCCGCGCCTTCGACATGGAGGTGCGGACCGGTGCGGGCGCCTATGTCTGCGGAGAGGAAACCAGCCTGCTGAACAGCCTGGAAGGCAAGCGGGGCGTGGTCCGCGCCAAGCCGCCGCTGCCCGCGCTGGAAGGCTTCCTGGGCCGGCCTACGGTCGTGAACAACGTGATCTCGCTGACCACCATCCCGGTGATCTTCGAACGCGGCGCAAAACATTACGCCGATTTCGGCCTTGGCCGGTCGCGCGGCACCGTGACCTTGCAGATCGCGGGCAACGTCAAGCGCGGCGGGTTGTTCGAGACCGCTTTTGGCATGACCCTGGGCGAGGTCGTGAACGACATCGGCGGCGGCACCGCCAGCGGCCGTCCTGTCAAGGCGGTGCAGGTGGGCGGCCCCTTGGGCGCCTATATGCATATCGACCAGTTCCACACGCCGATGGGATACGAGGAATTCGACCAGAACGGCGGCCTGATCGGCCATGCCGGTCTGGTGGTCTTTGACGACACCGTGGACATGCTGCGCATGGCCCGCTTCGCCATGGAGTTCTGCGCTGTCGAATCCTGCGGCAAATGCACGCCCTGCCGGATCGGCGCGGTGCGCGGGGTGGAAACCATCGACCGCATCGCGCAGGGCGACCCGGCGGCGATCCCGCTGCTGACCGACCTGTGCGAGACGATGAAGGACGGATCGCTCTGCGCGCTTGGCGGCTTCACGCCCTTCCCGGTCATGTCCGCGCTCAGAAACTTCCCCGACGATTTCGCCACCTATCGGGAGGCAGCCGAATGAGAGACTTCATCATCCCCCAATTCCCTCCGGGCGACGACCGCGACATGGGCACGCCCGCAAAGGCCGGGCTGCCCGTCACGCTGACCGTGGACGGGATCGACATCACCGTGCCCGAGGGCACGTCCGTCATGCGCGCCGCCGCCGAGGCCGGGATCATGGTTCCGAAGCTGTGCGCCAGCGACAACATGGAGGCCTTCGGGTCCTGCCGCCTTTGCGTGGTGGAGATCGAAGGCCGCCGCGGCACGCCCGCGTCCTGCACCACGCCGGTGATGGAAGGCATGGTCGTCCACACCCAGTCCGACAAGCTGCGCCGGATGCGCAAGGGCGTGATGGAGCTTTACATCAGCGACCACCCGCTGGACTGTCTGACCTGCGCCGCCAATGGCGACTGCGAATTGCAGGACATGGCGGGCAACGTGGGCCTGCGCGACGTGCGCTACAAGGCGCCCGAGGGGGCGACGCTGCTCAACCACTTCGCGCCGCGCGACGGCGTGGGGGTGAATGCGCATTACACCCCCAAGGACGAAAGCAACCCCTATTTCACCTATGACCCGGCCAAGTGCATCGTCTGTTCGCGCTGCGTCCGCGCCTGCGAGGAAGTTCAGGGCACCTTCGCCCTGACCATCGAGGGCCGGGGCTTCGACAGCCGCGTCAAGGCGGGCGCCATCGGCGACGATTTCCTGTCCTCGGACTGCGTGTCCTGCGGGGCCTGCGTGCAGGCCTGCCCGACCGCGACCCTGCAGGAAAAATCGGTGATCGAGCTTGGTACGCCCGAACGCTCGGTCATCACCACCTGCGCCTATTGCGGCGTGGGCTGTTCCTTCAAGGCGGAACTGAACGGCGACCAACTGGTCCGCATGGTTCCCTACAAGCACGGCAAGGCCAACCGGGGCCATTCTTGCGTCAAGGGCCGCTTCGCCTATGGCTATGCCCAGCACAAGGACCGGATCCTGCGTCCGATGATCCGCGAAACCATCGACCAGCCGTGGCGCGAGGTCGAATGGGCCGAAGCGCTGAGCTTTGCCGCGAACAGGCTGAAGGGAATCCAGGAAAAGTACGGTCGCAAGTCGGTGGGTGTCATCACCTCCAGCCGCTGCACCAATGAGGAAACCTATCTGGTCCAGAAGCTGACCCGCGCGGTCTTCAGAAACAACAACACCGACACCTGCGCGCGCGTCTGCCACTCGCCGACCGGCTATGGCCTGGGCAAGACCTTCGGCACATCCGCCGGGACGCAGGACTTCGACTCGGTCGAACAGGCCGATGTGGTGATGATCATCGGCGCGAACCCGACCGATGGGCATCCCGTCTTTGCCAGCCGGTTGAAGAAGCGGCTGCGCGAGGGCGCCAAGTTGATCGTGGTCGATCCCCGCCGCACCGACATCGTGCGGTCTGCCCATGTCGAGGCCGCCTATCACCTGCCGCTGAAGCCCGGCACCAACGTCGCGGTTGTGACAGCCATGGCGCATGTGATCGTGACCGAGGGGCTGTTTGATCAGGATTTCATCCGCACCCGCTGCGACTGGGATGAGTTCCAGTTCTACGTCGATTTCGTCAGCGACCCCCGCCACGCGCCGGAAAACGTGGAACTGCTGACCGGCGTTCCCGCCGCCGACCTGCGCGCCGCCGCGCGGCTCTATGCGACCGGCGGCAACGGCACGATCTATTATGGCCTGGGCGTGACGGAACACTCCCAAGGCTCGACCACGGTGATCGGCATCGCGAACCTTGCCATGCTCACCGGCAACATTGGCCGTCCCGGCGTCGGTGTGAACCCGCTGCGCGGGCAGAACAACGTGCAGGGCTCCTGCGACATGGGCAGCTTCCCCCACGAACTGCCCGGCTATCGCCACGTCAAGCTGCCCGATGTCCGGGCGATCTACGAACAGGCCTGGGGCTGCGAGATCGACCCCGAACCCGGCCTGCGCATCCCCAACATGCTGGATGCGGCGGTCGAGGGCACCTTCAAGGGCCTTTACTGCCAGGGCGAGGATATCCTGCAATCCGACCCCGACACCCATCATGTGGCGGCGGGCCTTGCGGCGATGGAATGCGTGATCGTCCACGACCTGTTCCTGAACGAGACCGCGAACTATGCCCATGTCTTCCTGCCGGGCTCGACCTTCCTGGAAAAGGACGGCACCTTCACCAATGCCGAACGCCGCATCAACCGCGTCCGCAAGGTGATGGCGCCCCGCAACGGCTATGAGGACTGGGAGGTCACGCAGCTTCTGGCGAATGCCATGGGCGCGAACTGGCACTATACCCACCCCAGCCAGATCATGGAGGAGATCGCGGCCACCACGCCCAGCTTCGCCGGCGTCACCTATGACGTGCTGGAGGAGAAGGGGTCCGTCCAGTGGCCCTGCAACGAGACCGTGCCGGACGGCACGCCCCTGATGCATGTGGATGGCTTCGTGTCGGGCAAGGGGCATTTCATGGTCACCGAATATGTGGCGACCGACGAACGCACCGGCCCGCGCTTCCCGCTGCTGCTGACCACGGGGCGGATCCTGTCGCAGTACAACGTGGGCGCGCAGACCCGGCGGACCGAGAACGTGGTCTGGCACCCCGAGGATCTGCTGGAAATCAACCCCCATGACGCCGAGTTCCGGGGCATCAAGGATGGCGACTGGGTGCGGCTGGCATCGCGGGCGGGCGAGACTACGCTGCGTGCGACGCTGACCGACCGCGTGGCGGCGGGGGTGGTCTATACGACCTTCCACCACCCGGCGACACAGGCCAATGTGGTGACGACCGATTTCTCGGACTGGGCGACGAACTGCCCCGAATTCAAGGTGACGGCGGTGCAGGTCAGCCCTTCGAACGGTCCTTCGGAATGGCAGGAAAGCTATAATGAACAGGCCGAACGGTCGCGGCGGATCCTGACCGCAGCGGAGTAGGCCATGGACTTGCCGCCGCCCTTCGGGGCCACGGATGCGACCCATCACAGGCCGGGCAGCAGCATCGCGGTGACGTGCGCGCTGCCCGAGGAAACGGCCATCGCCATGGTCTATGACGGCTCGACCCATGCCGTGATGATGGCGACACCTGCGGATGTTCAGGACTTCGCGCTGGGTTTTTCGCTGACCGAGGGCATCGTGACAGGCATCGGCCAGATCGCCAGTTGCGAGGTGATCGCCCACCCGAAGGGGATCGAGGCGCAGATGTGGCTGGCCGAGGATCGCGGCGCGGCGCTTGCTGCCCGCCGCCGGTCCCTGGCCGGGCCGGTCGGCTGCGGGTTGTGCGGCATCGACAGCATCGAGGCCGCGGTGCGGACCCTGCCGGACCTGGAGCGCGCGGGCCCGACCCTGACGGTCGAGGAGATCGCAGCCGCGACCGAATCCCTGCGCGGCTGGCAGCCCCTGCACGACCGCACGCGCGCCGTCCACGCGGCGGGATTCATGCTGCCGGGTCAGGGCGTGGTTCTGGCGCGCGAGGATGTCGGGCGGCACAACGCGCTGGACAAGCTGATCGGCGCCATGGCCCGGCAGCGCATCGACCCTGCCCAGGGCGCCATCGTCCTGACCAGCCGTGTCTCCACCGAAATGGTGCAGAAATGCGTCATGGCGGGCTGCGCCATCCTGATCGCCGTATCCGCCCCCACGCTGCACGCCCTGCGCTTGGCCCAAGGCGCGGGCCTGACCCTGGCGGCCTTCGCGCGCGGCGAGGGCTTCGATTTGTTTACCCACCCCGAACGGCTGGACGCGAAGGTTTCCGATGTCGCCTGAAAAGATGGTCATGATGGCGAACCAGATCGCCACCTTTTTCGACACGCAGCCCGGCCATGCGCCGGACAAGATCGCTGCCCATCTGAAGGACTACTGGGAGCCTCGGATGCGCGACCAGTTGAAATCCTATCTTGCGGCAGGCGGTGCTGGCCTGAGCCCCTCGGTCCAGGAAGCCGTGCAGCGCCTTTGATCCGGCGGCGGTGAAACCGCCCTTGCGCCCCGCGTGTTGATCCTGGCAATCAAACCGGGGGACGGATGCGCAATACAGCCGAAAGGGTTGATCTTTCCGCCTGCCGCCTGTGCGTGATCGGCAATCGCGGGTCGGGAAAGAAGGACGGCGACGAACAGGTCGCGGCCATCCGGGACGCGCTGACGGGCAAGGTCGCCGAACTGGCATTGCGCCTGACGGAACGGGGCGACCAGTTGGCCTATCTTGCCAGGCAGGCGGTCGATGAGGGGTTCGACATCGTTCTGGCCCTTGGCGGCGACGGCACGCAGGCGGCGGTTGCAGGCGCCCTGACGGGCACCGACGCCATGATGGGCGTGCTGCCGGGCGGCACCTTCAACTATTTCGCGCGCGACCTTGGCGTGGGCGAAACGGTCGAGGATGCGCTTGCCACCCTGCTGGACGCGCGCGTTCAGGCCGTCGATGTCGGCCAGATCGAGAACCTGGTGTTCCTGAACAATGTCAGCCTGGGCGCCTATCCGCATATCCTGAAGACGCGCGAGGGGATCTACAAACGCTGGGGGCGGTCGCGCCTTGCGGCCTATTGGTCGGTGCTGGTGGCGATGCGGCGGCTGCGCCATCCGATGCGCCTTGTCGCCAGGGTCGATGGCAAGGAACGCCACTTCACCACGGCCCTGGTCTTTGTCGCCCGCAGCGCCTATCAGCTGGACTCCTTCGGCCTGGACGGCGCGGATGCGATCCGGGCGGGGAACTTCGCCGTGCTGATCGCCAAGGCGCGCCGCCCGCTGCCGCTGTTGCGGTCGGCTTTTCGGCTGGCCTTCGGGCTCAGCGCCAAGGACAGCGATTTCGACCTGATCCTCACCGACAGCCTGACCATCGAAACCGGCAAGCGCCAGCAGTTGATCGCCCATGACGGCGAAAAGACCCGCATGGTCAGCCCCTTTCACCTGCAGGTCCGCCACGGCGCCCTGAAGGTGCTGGTGCCCGCCGATGGCAGCAGCAAGACCGAGGATGCCAGGGCGTGACACGGATCGTCCACCTGTCGGATCTGCATTTCGGCTTTCACCGCGCCGAACTGGCCGCCCCCCTGCTGGAGCGCGTCAACAGCGCCCGCGCCGATCTGGTGGTGGTGACCGGCGACCTGACGCATCGGGGGCGGCGTGACCAGTACAATCAGGCGGGGGTCTTTCTGTCGCGGATCCGGGCGCCGCTGATCGCCGTGCCGGGAAACCATGACGTGCCGCTGTATAACCTGCTGGTCCGGTACCTGACGCCATTTGCAGGCTATCGCCGCGCGATGGGGCCGGACCTGGCGCCCACCCGGCAGGTGGGCCGCGTGCGGGTGCTGGGGTTGAACAGCGTCGATCCCTTCGCCGTGCAGCGCGGCATCATCCGGGACGGAGAGATCGGGCGGGTTATCGGGAGCCTCGATCTGCTGGCGATGAACGTGGTTGCCCTGCATCACCCGCTGGAGCATCTGGCCCAGGTGGACAAGGAACTGACCCGCCGCGCGCCCGAAGCCCTGGCCCGGCTGGAGCGCGCGGGGGCGCAGATCGTGCTTTCGGGGCACCTGCATGTCTGGGCCACCGGCGCGATGCTGGACCAGACCGCGCATCCCGGCGTCCTGCAAATCCAGGCGGGGACGGCGCTGTGCGGTCGCCCGTCGGACCGGCAGAACGAATTCGCGGTCTTGCAGATCGACGGAACCTGGCTCACCATCGAACGCCATATCGCGCCAATGGACGAGCCATCGTTCCGCCCGCCCGAATACGAGCACTTTTCCCGCGAGAGCGGGATCTGGGTCGCCCATCAGCCGGCGGAAACGCCGATCGTGCCGGGGGCCACGGAAACCGCCTTCAGCACCGCATGAACCGGCAGGCCCGGCACCAGTTGCAGGGCGGCGGCTGACCGTGCCGTGATCCGCGACAGGATCACCTGGTCGCCCGCGTCCAGCCGCACCAGGACGCCGCCGCCGCTGTCGGTCAGGTCGCGCACCCGCGCGGGGATGACGTTCAGCGCGGAGATGCCCTGCGGCGCGGCGGTCGCGATCATCACGTCCTGCGCCAGGATGCGCAGCCGCAGCAGCGTGCCGACAGGTGCCGCGATCCGGGGCAGGAACAGCGGGCCAGAGGGCGTGGAGAGCCGCGTGAGGCCGTCCGCCTCCTGCGCCTCGACCCGCGCGGCAAGGATGGCGCCGGTATCGGACAGGCCAAGCAGCGGCGCGATGGCAGGATCCGACAGCATCGCGGCAACCGGACCCGCCGCCGTGACGCGCCCCTTGTCCACCAGAACCACCGTTGTCGCCAGCCGTGCGACCTCGGCCGTGGAGTGGCTGACATACAGGATCGGCAGTCCGGCATGATCGCGCAGGCGTTCCAGATAGGGCAGGATTTCGTCCTTGCGTGCTTGGTCCAAGGCCGCCAGGGGCTCATCCATCAGCAGCAGGCGCGGATGAGACAGGATCGCGCGGCCAAGCGCGACCCGCTGGCGCTCGCCCCCCGAAAGCGCGGCAGGGCGGCGGGGCAGCAGGGGGCCGATGCCCAGCATCTCGACCACGCGGGCCAGGTCGGCTTTCCGCCCCAGTCCGGTGAACCAGTGACCGAACAGCAGGTTCTGCCGGACGGTCAGGTGGGGAAACAGCCGCGCCTCCTGAAAGACATAGCCGATGCCGCGCCGGTGCGGGGGCAGGAAGATACCCCGATCGCTGTCGGTCAGGACCGTATCGCCGGCCACTATGCGCCCCGATTGCGGGCGCAGCAGGCCAGCGACGGCATTGACGATGGTCGTCTTGCCCGATCCCGACTGCCCGAACAGCACGGTCAGCCCGGCGGAAGCCTGGAAGGCTGCGTCCAGCGTGAAGCCGGGGAAGGCGTGGCGCAGGGTGATCGACAGCATCAGGCCCCCCGGATACGCCGCGCAATCAGGCGGGATAGCCATTCCGACAGGAACAGCGCGGCCATGGCGATGGCGACGGCGATGATGACCAGCCGGGCAGCGGCGGCCTCGCCCCCCGGCACCTGCAGGAAGGCATAGATGGCCGAGGGCAGGGTCTGCGTCTGTCCGGGGATGTTCGACACGAAGGTGATGGTGGCGCCGAATTCCCCCATCGCCTTGGCAAAGGCCAGGATCGCGCCTGCGAGGATGCCGGGCAGGATCAGCGGCAGCGTCACGGTGAGGAAGGCCCAAGGGCGCGACGCGCCAAGGGTCGAGGCAGCCTGTTCCAGCTTCGGATCCACCGCCTCGATGGCCAGGCGGATGGCGCGGACCATCAGCGGAAAGGCCATGATTGCGGCGGCCAAGGCCGCGCCCGTCCAGCGGAAGGCAAAGACGATGCCAATCTGATCCAGCCATTGCCCGGCAAAGCCTCGTCGCCCGAAGGTCAGCAGCAGCAGATAGCCCGTGACCACCGGTGGCAGCACCAGCGGCAGATGCACCAGCCCGTTCAGCAAAGCGTGTCCCGGAAAGCGCCACCGCGCCAGGGCATAGGCCACGAAGATGCCCAAGGGCAGGCTGACCGCCACCGCCCACAGCGATACCTTCAGCGACAGGCGAACAGCCTGCCACGCATCGGGGGTCAGCCAGTCGGTCAAGTCAGTTCGTCACCGTGAATCCATGCTTTTCAAAGATCGCATTGGCGGCCTCGCCCGACAAGGCATCGTAGAAGGCGCGGTCCGCGTCGTCGGCGGCGCCGGTCAGCAGCGCGGCGGGATAGGTGACCGGAGGATGGCTGTCGGCGGGAAATTCACCCACCACCGTCACGTTGTCCCCGGCGGCCGCGTCGGTTGCGTAGACGATGCCATAGGGCGCCTCTCCGGTCGCGACCAAGGCCAGGGCGGCGCGCACGTTGTCCGATTGCGCCACATCGGCCTGCACGTCGTCCCACAGGCCCAAGGCTTCCAGCGCCGCCTTGCCGTATTGCCCGGCGGGCACGGAATCGACCAGGGCCATCGCCAGCTTGCCGCCGTCCAGCAGTCCGGCCAGGTCCATCTCCACACCGATCCGCACCGGCGCCGCATCCGCGCCATGCGCGATCAGCACTAGCCGGTTGCCCAAGATGTCGCTGCTTGCCTGGACCAGGCCGGCCGTTTCGACCTCGTCCATCCATTCGGTATTGGCCGAGATGAACAGGTCGGCGGGCGCGCCCTCGATGATCTGCTTGGCGAGTGCGTTGGACCCAGCATAGGAGATCGTCACGGTATTGCCGGTTTCTGCAGTGAACTGGGCCGCGATTTCGTCCAGGGCGTTCTTCAAGGATGCGGCGGCGAAGACGCTGACATCCTCGGCCCAGGCGGGCAGGGCGGCCAGCGACAGGGCGGCGGCAAGCAGGGCAGGGCGCATGGACACCTCTCGGGATATGTTTGCGTGAACCTATCGCTCTGCCGCCCGAAACGGCAAGCGATATTTC
>NZ_JBDPNJ010000015.1:0-60804 GCF_039770665.1 Paracoccus sp. SSK6
CAGAGGTGATGGTTCCAAAAATAATCTGTATTATGTATCATAAATTCCATCTGCGACCATTGCCCGGCTTGCTCCAACCTGCATAATCGTAACACTCACCCCAATCCCTTTCGGAGGTCTCATGGCTGTCTCGACCCCAGTTTGCGATTTCGGTGCGCCTTGGCATGAGTTCAGCCTGCCTGGTGCTAACGGCTGCATTTATAGCCTGACCGACGTGTCTGGTCCGCGTGGAACGCTTGTCATGTTCATCTGCAACCATTGCCCTTACGTGCAGTCGATCATCGACCGGATTGTCCGTGATGTCAGGCAGATGCAAGCTGCGGGAATAGGTGTGGTCGCGATCTCGGCGAACGATGTCCGGGAATATCCGCAGGACGGTCCCGAATACATGAAAGCCTTTGCCGAAAGGCATGGCTTCAGTTTTCCCTACCTTTTCGATGAAGCCCAGGATGTTGCGCGGGCCTATGGTGCCGAATGCACGCCTGATTTTTTCGGCTACAATGCCCAAGGCGAACTGCAGTATCGCGGGCGCTTCGACGCCTCGGCGCGCACGCCCGGACCAACCGATGCCAGGCGTGAACTGCTGGAAGCCATGCTCCAGATCGCCGAAACCGGCAAAGGGCCTGAAAACCAAGTTCCTTCAATGGGTTGTTCGATAAAATGGAAAACCGCATGAACGTTTGCCTTGCACCCTGCCCGATCGTCTTCGACCTTGACGGCACGCTGATCGACAGCGCACCCGATATCCACGCCTGCGTCAATGCGGTCCTGGAACGGCATGGAACGCCCCTTCTGACGCTGGATCAGGTGCGCAGCTTCGTCGGCGGCGGCGTGGATGTGCTGTGGCAAAAGATCATCGCCGCAAGAGAGTTGGAGGACGCGAGAAAGCCGGATTATATTTCGGCCTTCATGGTTTGCTACCAGGATGCGACACAGTTGACCCGGCTTTTTCCGGGGGTCGAGGATGCCTTGGAGACTCTGGCCGACCGTGGCCATCCCCTCGGCATTTGCACCAACAAGCCGCTGGCCGTGACGCGGGCTATCCTTGAGCATTTCGGAATCTCGCGCCTGTTCGGCTGCGTCATCGGCGGGGATTCCGTTCCCGAACGCAAGCCGCATCCGGCGCCCCTGCGCGCAGCGCTGCAGGGTCTTGGCGCTGATCCCGCGCGCCCCAAGGCCTTCTATGTCGGGGACAGCGAATTTGACGCGGCCTGTGCCGCGGCGGTTCCGGTTCCGTTTCTGATCTATACCCAAGGCTATCGCCAAACCCCTGTCGATGAACTGCCGCATGCCGCCTCCTTCGACAACTTCGCCCAATTGGCGAACCTGATCGAAATACAGCCGGTTGCCTGATCAGACTTGTCCTGCAACGCCTGGGCCTGCCCGCCGCCGATTGTATCGCAATCAAGGACAGTTGGCCCGGCCCCTGCCCACGATCCTTGCACATGCTTGACATTCGCCAATGCTTTGCGCCAATCGGGGCCTCTATGCCACGGAAGGGCTTGTCATGGACCTGCGCCAGCTTACGCCAAACCTTGCGGTCTCGCCGCAGATCACCATCGAGGATGTGCCGCTGCTGGCCAGTTCCGGCTTCAAGACGCTTATCAACAACCGCCCCGATGAAGAGGCTGGCGCCATCGACCATCAGGCCATGGCCCGCGCGGCGTCGGAAGCGGGAATGGAATACCATTACCTGCCCTTCACGCAGGGGCAGATCACGTCCGACCTGATCCAAGGCTTTGCCGCTGCGCTGGAGGGGGAAAAGCCCGCCATCGCCTATTGCCGGTCGGGCAACCGATCCACTGTGCTGTGGGCGCTGAGCCAGTCGGGCAAGCAGTCCGAAGCCGAACTGCTGTCCACTGCCGCCGCTGCCGGTTACGACCTGACCGGGATCGTGCCGCTGATGCGGTCCCTGTCCGGCAGCAACGGCTAGGCGGGAACGCCCAAGGCGCGCTTCACATTCGCGGTCCATCCAAGCAGGCGCAGGTCGCCTGCGACGATGGCCGGGCGCTTCATGACGCTGGGCTTTGCACCCATCATGGTAACGGGATCGGCGGCGCGCTCTTCCTCGGACATGGCGCGCCATGTCAGGCTGGCGCGGTTGACGATCTTGGCGCCGAAATCCGCAACCATGGCTGCGCGCTCATCGTCCGCCAGCGGTTGCTTCTGAACGTCGCGGAAGTTCACGGTCCAGCCATGCCGTTCCAGATCGGCCTGCGCCTTCTGGCAGGTCGAACAATGCGCAAGTCCGTAGAGGGTCAGATCCTGCGTCATCAGACGAACGGCACCAGCGGAACGCCACAGGCGGACAGGGCCAGAAGGGCGGCAAGGGCAAGAAACAGCTTCATGTCGGATCCATCATTGAAGGCCTCGCCATCTTATCGGCACCCTGCCCCGCGCCTTCAAGTCACAAATCGCCCGCAGGCCCGTGCTTGTGCAGGCTGCGGCGAACCTGCCGCATGGCCCACCAGACAACCAGCACGGCAAGCGGGGTCAGGCCCGCGATCAGATAAGCCTTGTCCACATGCAGCCTGGCCGCGACGGGATACAGCGCATAGGACAGCAGACCCACGGCATAATAGCTGATGGCCACGACCGACAGCCCCTCGACCGTGTGCTGCAGGCGCAGTTGCAGGTCGGCGCGGCGGTCCATGCGCTCTAGCAGCAGTTGGTTCTGCGCCGACCGTTCGACATCGACCCGCGTGCGCAGCAATTCGCCCGCCCGCGCGGCACGTTCCAGCATCGTCTTCAGCCGCGTCTCGGCCGAGGCCGTGGTCCGCATGGCAGGCTGATAGCGGCGGCGCATGAATTCGGTCAGCATCTGGCGGTCCCTGAAACGGGTCTCGCGCAGCGCCGTGATCCGGTCCGTCACGATGGCCTCATAGGCCTTGGTCGCGCCGAAGCGGAAGGAATGCTGGACCGCCTGCGCCTCAAGCTCGGCCGAGACCGCCAGCAACTCGTGCAGGACCGTTTCGGCTGGCCGCGCCTCGTCCGTCATGCCATCGACAATGGCCGACAGGCGCGGCTCAAGTTCGTTCAAGCGGTTGCTGAGTCCCCTGGCCCGCCCAAGGCCCAGCATGGACATCGCACGATAGGTTTCCAGTTCGGCCAGGCGATGCACGATCCGGCCGATGCGGCCCTCGCCCACGCCGGGCTTCACGAACAGCGCGAACCGCATCCAGCCGTCCGCGTCGATCCTGAAATCGCCCACGATCAGGGCCGCTTCCTCCAGCACCCAGACGGCCGTCAGGCTGTCGCGGGCAAACCAGGTGCCGGTGCGGTCCAGCACCTCTTGGGGATCGTCCGGCAGCAGGTCGATCTGGACCATCACGGCAGCCACGCGCTTGCCGGGCGCCGCCTGCTGCCACTCCTGCGGAAAGATCGCAGCCGCGCTTGGATCGAAGGGACGGATCGGCAGGCCCGGTGTCAGGGCCATGTAGGTCACGAACTCGGTATGGCTTTCCCACTTGAGGTCATACCGGCCAAGCCGTCCCTGGTAATGGCTTTCGCTGGGATCCGGGCGTGGCCCGCCATGGCGGCTGGTCAGTTGCGTCAGATGCGCCAGATCCCGCGCCCGGTCGCGGTTGGCGGCGTCCAGCGGTTCCTTGAAGGCAACAAAGACGCAGGTGGCCGGGGCGGACAGGCGAGGCGAGGGCCGGGCGTGCAGTTCGTTGACAAGGTCGTATCGCAGCGGATGTTCGATTTCCGGCCCCACGGTCGCTTCCTTCATGGCCGGTCGCGCCGGCGTGCCTGATGCGCAAAGGGGCGCGATTGCCGCGCCCCCTGCCCTGGTTCTTCGTGCCGATCAGTCGATCATCGGCAGCAGCTTGTTCAGGCTGTCCTTGGCATCGCCATAGAACATCCGGGTGTTTTCCTTGAAGAACAGCGGGTTCTCAATCCCCGAATAGCCGGTGCCCTGCCCGCGCTTGCTGACGAACACCTGCTTGGCCTTCCAGACCTCCAGCACCGGCATCCCGGCGATGGGGCTGTTCGGGTCGTCCTGGGCCGCCGGGTTCACGATGTCGTTCGAGCCGATCACGATCACCACGTCGGTCGAGGGGAAGTCCTCGTTGATCTCGTCCATCTCCAGCACGATGTCATAGGGAACCTTCGCCTCGGCCAGCAGCACGTTCATGTGGCCCGGCAGGCGTCCCGCGACCGGGTGGATGGCAAAGCGCACCTCCTTGCCCGCAGCCCGCAGCTTGCGGGTCAGTTCGCTGACGGCGCCCTGCGCCTGCGCTACCGCCATTCCATAGCCCGGCACGATGATGACGCTGTCGGCCTCGTTCAGCGCGGCGGCCACGCCCTCGGCGTCGATAGCGATCTGTTCGCCCTCGATCTCGGCCGCAGGGCCGGTCTCGCCGCCGAAGCCGCCCAGGATCACGCTGACGAAGTTTCGGTTCATCGCCTTGCACATGATATAGGACAGGATCGCACCCGACGAACCCACCAGGGCGCCCGTCACGATCAGCAGGTCGTTGGACAGGGTGAAGCCGATCATCGCCGCCGCCCAGCCGGAATAGCTGTTCAGCATCGACACCACCACGGGCATGTCGGCCCCGCCGATGCCCATGATCAGGTGATAGCCGATGAAGAAGGCGAGAGCCGTGATCAGGATCAGCCAGAAGATCGCCGGGCCGACGCCCGCGCAATACAGGATGCCCAGCAGCACCGACAGCGCCAGCGCGCCCGCGTTCAGCATGTGCCCGCCCGGCAGCTTCTTCGGCTTGCCGTCGATGCGGCCCGCCAGCTTGCCGAAGGCCACCACCGATCCGGTGAAGGTCACGGCGCCGATGAAGATGCCCAGGAATACCTCGATCTTCAGCATGGCGATCTCGGCCGGGGTCTTGTGGGCCAGCACGGCGGCAAAGCCGTGGAAGACCTGCACGCCGCCCTCGGCCTTGGCGCGCAGGACGCGGGCCAGTTCGATTTGGGCGTTGAAGCCGACGAAGACCGCCGCAAGGCCCACCAGCGAATGCATGGCGGCGACAAGCTGCGGCATCTCGGTCATCTGCACGCGCTTGGCGACGACCCAGCCGATGGCCCCGCCGATGGCGATCATGACGATCGACAGCAACCAGTTGCCCGCGCCGGGGCCGAACAGCGTGGCCAGAACGGCCAGGGCCATGCCGACGATGCCATACCAGATCGCGCGCTTGGCGCTTTCCTGGCCCGACAATCCCCCCAGCGAGAGGATGAACAGCACGGCTGCGACCACATAGGCCGCGGTGGTGAATCCGTATTCCATTGCTGTCCCCTTACGACTTCTGGAACATGGCAAGCATCCGGCGCGTGACCAGGAAGCCGCCAAAGATGTTGACGCCCGCCATCAGCACGGCAAGCGCGCCCAGCAGGACGACCCACCACGACCCGGACCCGATCTGCATCAGCGCGCCCAGGATGATGATGGAACTGATCGCGTTGGTGATCGCCATCAGCGGCGTGTGCAGCGAATGGGCGACGTTCCAGATCACGCGGAAGCCGATGAAGCAGGCCAGCACGAAGACGATGAAGTGCTGCATGAAGCTGAAGGGCGCGATCGCCCCGATCAGCAGCAGCACAAGCGCGCCCGCCACCAGCAGCGTGACCTGCGACTTCGTTTCGGCCCGGAAGGCGGCGACCTCGGCCGCGCGGCGTTCCTCGACCGTCAGGGCCTTCGGCTTTTCCTTGGGCTTCTGCGCCGCGATGGCCGCGATCTTGGGCGGCGGCGGCGGCCAGGTCACGTCGTGGTCGCGGGTCACGGTCGCGCCCCGGATCACGTCGTCCTCCATGTTGTGCTCGATCACGCCGTCCTTCTTGGGCGTCAGATCGGCCATGAAGTGGCGGATGTTGTTGCCGTAAAGCTCGGAGGCCTGCGCGCCCATGCGCGACGGGAAATCGGTATAGCCGATGATCGTCACGCCGTTTTCCGTCACATGGCGTTCGTCGGGAATGGTCAACTCGCAGTTGCCGCCGCGTTCGGCCGCAAGGTCCACGATCACGCTGCCCGGCTTCATCGCCTCGACCATGTCGCGGGTCCACAGCTTCGGCGCGTCGCGGCCGGGGATCAGGGCCGTGGTGATCACCACGTCCATCTGCGGCGCAAGCTCTCGGAACTTCGCAAGCTGCTTCTCGCGGAACTCGGGGGACGAGGGCGCGGCATAGCCGCCGGTCGCCGCGCCGTCCTGCGCCTGCTCCTCGAAATCCAGGAACACGAACTCGGCGCCCATGGACTCGATCTGCTCGGCCACCTCCGGGCGCACGTCGAAGGCATAGACCTGCGCGCCCAGGGACACGGCGGTGCCGATCGCGGCAAGGCCCGCCACGCCTGCGCCCACAACCAGAACCTTGGCCGGAGGAACCTTGCCCGCCGCCGTGACCTGCCCCGTGAAGAAGCGGCCAAAGTTGTTCGCGGCCTCGATCACCGCGCGATAGCCCGCGATGTTGGCCATCGACGACAGCGCGTCCATCTTCTGCGCGCGGCTGATCCGGGGCACCATGTCCATGGCAATGGCGGTGACGCCCTGCTCCTTGGCCAAGGCCAGCAGATCGCCATTCTGCGCGGGATAGAAGAAGCTGATCAGCGTCTGCCCCGACTGCATCTGCCGGATCTCGTCCTCGTCCGGCTGGCGCACCTTGGCCACCACATCGACCGACCGGATCAGATCCGCAGCCGTCGGCACCACCGTCACGCCAGCGGCGCGATAGCTGTCGTCCGAGAACCCGGCCCGCGCGCCCGCACCGCTTTCGACAAAGACCTCGTGCCCCAGCTTCATCAGATGCCCGGCAGAGGAGGGCGTGATCGCGACCCGCGCCTCACCCTCGAAACCTTCCTTCAACGCGCCAATCTTCATGGCCCTGTTGTCCCCCGCTCGTTCCATTTCGGTTGGGGTGACAGATAGCATCGCGAAAGATTTGTTCACAAGTCCGCGAATTGACCTTACGGGACGAATGTCTGGGGTCGGCCTTGCGACAAAAGAAAACGCCCGACGTCGCGAAACCTCGGGCGCTGAAAAAAGGCGCGGCGCTGCTTAGTTCGCAGGGGCCGGAGTAGCGGGGGCAGGCGTCGTGGTGGTGGTCGCCGGGGCTTCATCCACCGTGACGGCGTCGTCCACGGCCTCGCCCGCCTCACTGGCCGACTGGGCGGCGGACTCGGCGGCGCTGTCAGCCGCATCGCTGGCCGCATTCGCGGCATCCTGCGCGGCAGAGCCTGCGGCATCGGCGGCATTGTCGGCAGCCGAGGCCGCGCTTTCCGCCGCATTCTCGGCAGCATCGGCCGCATCGTCGGCCGCGCCTTCCGTCGCCGCGGCTGCATTGTCGACGGCGTTTTCGGTCGCGGTGGCGGCGCTGTCGGCGGCTGCCTCGGCACTGGCGGCGGCCGCTTCGGCGTCAGAGGCGGCATCGCTGGCGGCACCCGTCGCCGCGCCGTCGGTGGTGGTCACGGTCGTGGTGTCGCCGTCCACCGCCACGGTGTCATCGCCGGTAAAGCGCTGCAGCACGAAATACGCCAGGGCAAGCGCCAGAAGGACGCCGATGATCAGCGGCAGCGGCGATGACCGGCGCTCGACCGGCTCGACATAGGTTTCGTTGCGGACAAGCGGGTCGGCGGGACGCGCGGGATCCGCCGGGCGGGTGCGGTTCGGATCGTTCGGGTCATAGGTCATTGCTGGCCTCCAGGTACTAGGTTGGGAAACCGGTTCATTGTCGCCAAGGATGCGGTTCTCCTGCGGTCCGGGGCTTGAGCCCAGGCTGCGTAGGGGAAACCAGCCGACTTGCGACCCGGCCTTCATGCGACTAACACATTGGACAAGATCAGGTTCCGCCGGGCGGAGCAGCTTTCTTCAGCCGAGGATGCGATGACCCAGACCCAAGGGCAGAATGCGCACAATCTTGCCGATTACCGGCCTTATTCCTTTGTCCTGACCGCCACGCGGATGCATTTCGACCTGCAGCCACAGGCCACGCAGGTCCGCACCGCCTTGTCGATGGCGCCTCGCAACCCCGACACGCCGCAGGATTTGATCCTCGACGGCGGCAAGGGGGTGGAGCTTCTGTCCCTGACCATCGACGGCCAGGCGCCCGATCCTGCCCATGTGCAGCGCCGGGACGAGACGCTGACCATCGCGGCCGCCGCCCTGCCCCCGCATCCCTTCCTGCTGGAAACCGCCGTCCAGATCGACCCTTCGGCCAATACCGCCTTCGAGGGGCTGTATATGTCGAACGGCATGTTCTGCACCCAGTGCGAGGCCGAGGGCTTCCGCCACATCACCTTCTATCCCGATCGACCGGACGTGATGGCGACCTTCCATGTCACCATCGATAGCGATTTGCCCGTGCTGCTGTCGAACGGCAACCCGGTTGGCCAATCGCAGGGGCGCGCGGAATGGCACGATCCCTGGCCCAAGCCGTCCTATCTGTTCGCGCTTGTCGCGGGCGACCTGGTTGCCGTCAGCGACAGCTTCACCACGCGGTCGGGCCGCAGGGTCGCGCTGAACGTCTGGGTCCGGCCCGGCGATCAGGACCGCGCGGGCTTTGCAATGGAATCGCTGATCAAGTCGATGAAATGGGACGAGGATGTCTATGGCCGCGAATACGACCTGGATGTCTTCAACATCGTCGCGGTCGATGACTTCAACATGGGGGCCATGGAAAACAAGGGGTTGAACATCTTCAACTCGAAACTGGTCTTGGCCAGCCCGGAAACCGCGACCGATACCGATTACGAACGCATCGAGGCGGTGATCGCCCATGAATATTTCCACAACTGGACCGGCAACCGGATCACCTGCCGCGACTGGTTCCAATTGTGCCTCAAGGAAGGGCTGACGGTCTTCCGCGACCAGCAGTTCACCAGCGACATGCGCTCTGCCGCCGTCAAGCGGATCGAGGATGTGCAGGCCCTGCGCGCCCGCCAGTTCCGCGAGGATCAGGGCCCGCTGGCCCATCCCCCGCGCCCCGACCGCTATGAGGAGATCAACAACTTCTACACCGCGACCGTCTATGAAAAGGGCGCCGAGGTCATCGGGATGCTGAAGCGCCTTGTGGGCGACGACGGCTATCGCCGCGCGCTAGACCTGTATTTCGACCGCCACGATGGCCATGCCGCCACCATCGAGGACTGGCTGAAGGTCTTCGAGGACGCGACGGGCCGCGACCTGACGCAGTTCAAGCGGTGGTACACCGACGCTGGAACCCCGCGCCTGACCATGGCCGAGGATTGGCAAGGATCCGAGGCTGGCGGCACGCTGACTCTGCGCTTCACGCAGGAAACTCCGCCGACGCCCGGCCAGCCGGAAAAGCTGCCGCGCGTGATCCCGATTGCCGTGGGCCTGATCGGTCCCAATGGCGATGAGATCGCGCCCACGCAGGTGCTGGAGATGACCGAGACCATCCAGTCCTTTACCTTCGGCGGCCTGGGCGCCCGCCCGGTCGTGTCGGCCCTTCGCGGCTTCTCGGCACCCGTGATGCTGTCGCGCGACCTGGACGACGCCACACGCGCCTTCCTGCTGGCCCATGACACCGACCCCTTCGCCCGGTGGGAAGCCGGGCGCGACCTGGCGCTCTCCGCGCTGACCGCAGCCTCGCAGGGTCAGGCCACAAACGGCGATTATGTCGAAGCCATCGGCCGCCTGATTGCCGATGACAACGCCGATCCCGCCTTCCGCGCCCTGTGCCTCAACCTGCCGGGAGAGGAGGAGATCGCCACCCGCCTGTCCGCGCAGGGGATCACGCCCGACCCCGACGCGATCCACGCCACGCGCGAAGCCCTTGCCCGCCAGATCGCCGAAGCGCATCTGGACCTGCTGTCGCGCCTTTATGACGGCATGACGGTATCCGGTCCCTATCGCCCCGATGCCGCGGACGCAGCGCGCCGGTCGCTGCGCAATGCTGTGCTGGCGCTGCTTTCGCGCATCGACGGCGGCGAACGGGCCGAAATCCTGTTCGGCATCGCGGGCAACATGACCGAACGCATGGCGGCGCTGACCGCCCTGCTGCGCCGTGGGCGCGGGCAGGCCGAACTGGCTGCGCTGCAGGAGGAATTCGCCGACAACCGGCTGGTCATGGACAAGTGGTTCGCGGTCCAGCCCATGGCCGCGCCCCCCGCGCAGGCCGCAGCCATCGCCCGCACGCTGTCGCAACGCAAGGATTTCGACTGGAAGAATCCCAACCGCTTCCGCGCGCTGCTGGGCGGGTTGTCGGCCAACCACGCCGGTTTCCATGCGGCGGACGGGTCGGGCTATGACTTCACGGCCGACTGGCTGCTGCGCATGGATCCGGTGAACCCCCAGATCGCCGCGCGCATGTCCACCGCCTTCGAGACCTGGACCCGGTATGACGCGGGGCGCCGTGCCAAGGCGCTGGCGGCCCTGGAACGAATCGCTGCCCATGACGGTTTGAGCAAGAACACCCGCGAGATGGTGTCGCGGATGATCGCCGCAGGTCGCTGATGCGGTTTGCGCCCTCGACACTGCGCGCCAGAAAGGCCGGAATGACTGACCGTTACGCCGATGCAAGGGCCGAGATGCAGGCCCGCCTGGACCCCCTGATCGCCGAGCGGGCGCCCTGGCTCTATTCCGGAAAACCCCATCACCGGCTGGCGAAATGGGCGATGATGGGCTTGCTGCGCTATCCCACCACCATCCGCTTGGGCGCCGAGTTCCGCGACGTTCCCACGGCCGAGATCATGCGCCGCATGACCGACCTGATCGTCCGCGATGTCCGGGTCGAGGGGATGGAGCATATCCCCGCCACCGGCGCCGCGCTGATCGTCGCCAACCACCCGACCGGGATCGCGGACGGGATCGTGGTCCATGCGCTGATGTCGCAGTTGCGCGACGACCTGTTCATCTATGCCAACCACGACATGATCCGCGTGCTGCCGCAGACGGCGGACCTGATCGCGGGCGTGGAATGGCGCATGGAAAAGCGCAGCCATGCCAAGACCAAGGCCACGATGGATTATACCCGCGAAGCCTTGGCGGCGGGCCGGATCGGGCTGATCTTCCCCTCGGGCCGGCTGGCAAAGCGCCGTGGCCTGACGCTGCACGAACGCCCCTGGATGGCCAGCGCCGCGATGATCGCGCGCAAGTTCGGGGTGCCGGTCATCCCCATGAACATCCGTGCCCGGAATTCATCGTTGTTCTATCTGCTGGACGCGATCCACCCCACGCTACGCGACGTGACTTTGTTCAACGAAGTGCTGAACAAGCGGCGGCAAGCCTATCGCATCACCGTGGGCGCCCCCATTGACCCGGCGGCCCTGCCCAAGGGCGAGGATGCGATCAATGTTTTGCGCGACCGCGTCCTGGCCCTGCCCGCGCCCGGCCCGGATGCCGCGCGCCTGACGCAGGATCGCGGCAGGGCGCGGCTGGTGCGCGGGTCCGAGGGGCTGGCCTAGACCGCCGCCTTGCGGCTTTCCTCCAGATAGATCTCGCGCAGGCGCGTCGCCACCGGACCCACCTGCCCCGTGCCGATGGCCGCGCCGTCGATTTCCACCACCGGCATCACGAAAGCCGAGGCCGAGGTGATGAAGGCCTCGTCCGCCGCCTGCGCTTCGTCGATGGTGAAGCTGCGTTCCTCGACCTGCATCTGCGCCTCGGACGCGAAACGCAAAACAGCGGCGCGGGTGATGCCGTGCAGGATATCGTTCGACAGCGCGCGGGTGACGATGGTGCCGTTCTTGACGATATAGGCGTTGTTGCTCGTGCCTTCCGTGACCACGCCATCCTCGACCATCCAGGCGTCGTCCACGCCGCGCGCCTTGGCCTCCATCTTGGCCATCGACGGATAGAGCAGCTGCACCGTCTTGATGTCGCGGCGCGCCCACCGCTGGTCCTCGATGCTGATGACCTTCCAGCCGGTCTTCGCCGCCGGGTTGTCGGCAAGGCCGGGCTTCGACTGCGTGAACATCACTACGGTCGGGCGCGTGCCCGCCGCCGGATAGGCAAAGTCCCGGTCGCCCGGATTGCCGCGCGTCACCTGCAGATAGACCAACCCGTCGGTGATGGCATTCTTTTCGACCAGGGCACGGAACGCCGTCAGATAGCCGTTGTCGGACAGCGGGTTGTCCATCGCCAACTCGTTCAGCGACCGCTTCAGCCGGACCAGATGGCCGTCGAAATCCAGCAGCTTGCCGTCCAGGACGCTGACGACTTCGTAGACGCCATCGGCCATCAGAAAGCCCCGGTCGAAGATCGAGATCGTGGCCTGATCCTCGGGCAGGTAGTCGCCATTTACATAGACCGTGCGCGTCATGATGTGTCCTTGCTTCCAGCGTGCGTCGGCGTGGTCCTGCGCCCAAAGCGCGGGATCGTCAAGACGGACCAAGGTTGCTGCACTGCAGCCTTGATGCTGCGGCTGCGAAAGATTATTGCTGGTCGGGACGCAAATCTTTTCGGAACATGCCCATGAGCTTTCGCACTCAACCCCTGCCGCCTTCCCGCCTGAACCGCTGCCAGTTGTTCGGCCCTGGCTCTCGGGACAGCCTGTTCGAGAAGATGGCGAAATCCGCCGCCGACGTGATCAACCTAGATCTTGAGGATTCGGTCGCCCCCGGTGACAAGGACCGCGCACGGGCAAACATCATCCAAGCCATCGGCGACATCGACTGGGGCGACAAGACGTTGTCGGTCCGCATCAACGGGCTGGACACGCCCTTCTGGTATCGCGACGTGGTGGACCTGCTGGAGCAGGCGGGGGAGCGGTTGGACCAGATCATGATCCCCAAGGCGGGATGCGCCAGCGACATCTATGCCGTGGACGCCCTAGTCACGGCGGTGGAACGCGCCAAGGGCCGCACCAAGCGCATCAACTTCGAGGTCATCATCGAAAGCGCGGCGGGCATCTGCCATGTCGAGGAGATCGCGGCCTCATCCCCCCGGATGCAGGCGATCAGCCTGGGTGCGGCTGATTTCGCGGCGTCGATGGGCATGGCGACCACGGGCATCGGCGGGACGCAGGAAAACTATTACATGATCCGCGAAGGCCAGAAATACTGGCCTGATCCCTGGCACTGGGCGCAGACCGCCATCGTCGCCGCCTGCCGCACGCATGGTCTGCTGCCGGTCGATGGGCCCTTCGGCGACTTCAGCGACAGCGACGGCTTCATCGCGCAGGCCCGCCGGTCGGCCACGCTGGGCATGGTCGGGAAATGGGCGATCCATCCCAGCCAGGTGGCGCTTGCGAATGAGGTCTTTTCCCCCAGCGACTCCGCCGTGACCGAGGCGCGCGAGATCCTGGCCGCGATGGAAAAGGCCAAGGCCGAAGGCGCGGGCGCCACGGTTTACAAGGGGCGCCTGGTCGATATCGCCTCGATCAAGCAGGCCGAGGTGATCGTGCGCCAGGCGGAACTGATCGCAGGGTGACCGGGCGGGGGCTTAGGCCCCCGCTTGCCAGGCGCGCACGCTGTCCATCGGCCACAGCAGCATCAGCACGTTCAGCGCCAATCCGTCCCGGATCAGCCAGATGGTCAGCGCCTCGAACCCGACGACGATGGCGATGGACAGCCAGACCGGCAGCCATCGCGCAAGATAAAAACCCGCCACCATCGCCAGAATGTCGGCGACCGAGTTGACCACGCTGTCGCCGTAATAATCCAGGGCGATGGTGACGGCGCGATAGCGTTCGATCACGGCATCCGAATTCTCGACGATCTCCCACGCGGCCTCGACCAGGGTGGCGGCCAGCAGGCGCCAGCCCAGCGGCACCCGCCGCGCCACCAGCCACAGCGCGGCATAGAAGATGATGCCGTGGATCAGATGCGAGGGCGTGTACCAATCGGACAGATGCTGCGAGTTTTCCGAACTGACCGTCTGCCCGTGCCACAGCTTGACATAGCCGCATTCGCAGATCGGCACCCGCCCCGCCGCCAGCAGGACCATCGCGGCACCCGCGATCACGGCAACCACGCACCAGTACGGAAAAGCCTTCTTTGTGAACATCTTGCGCCTGATTTCTTACGGCCGTCTCAGCTTCCTGAAGGCTGCCGACGCGCCCCATCCGGCGAAAACGGCGACCCCCAGCGACATCAGGCCGTAAAGAAACGGCTCGTCAAAGGCCAGGCGATACAGCCAGCGTTCCACGCCGACCTTGCGCACGTTGATCGGCGCCACGAAGACGTCGATCACCTCTCCGTTCCGCAGCAGGAAGATGCGGGTCTTGTAGGCGCCTTCCACCAGGTTCGCGGGCAGGCTGACATCGGCGCGGAACAGCGTCTGATCGATCAGCGACACGCTGCCTTCGTCCAGGCGGTAAAGACCCTCGTTCTGACGGATGCGGATCAGGGCTTCGGTAAAGGGCACGGCGCTTTCCACCGCCACCTGTCCCGCGAAGGCGCGCATGGCATGGGACAAGGATATGCGATAGCGGCTGTCCCATTCCGGCAGCAGGATGTCGTCCAGCTTGGCCGAGGTCGCGACGGCATAGAAGCCCGGCGCCGCGCCGATCCTGACGGCCTCGGCATTGATCCAGATCCCGGCCTTGCGTTCCTTGCGCCAGACGGTGACGCTGCTGGAGGGCGCCTCGACCGTAACGATGACCTGCAAGGGCGAGCCTTCGGGGATCGGCGTCTCGCGCTTGATCGCACCATAGATCAGAATCTCGGACCCGTTGAAGCTGGCGGTGATCGCGACGGAATCGCTGGACAGGCCCGCCACGACCGTTTCCTCGGGCGGGGTGTCGGCGGTCGGCGTGGCCTCGATGGGCAGGGCTTCCGCATCGGTCTGCGGGACCAGCGATTGCGCGCCTGCCGCGCAGGACAGGGCCAGCAGCATCAGCCCGGCGATCCCCGCCCGCATCAGCCGATCCCCTGCTGGACGACATAAAGATCGTCGGGCGTCAGGAACAGATCCAGCGCCAGCTTGCCGCAGACCGCCAGCACCAGGAGCGCCAGCAGGATGCGCAACTGTTCGGCCCGCAGCTTTGCCCCCAGCGTGGTGCCGATCTGCGCGCCGACGACGCCGCCGATGATCAGCAGCACCGCCAGCATCATGTCCACCGTGTTGTAGCTGACGGCATGCATCAGCGTCGTGAAGGCGGTGACGAAGGTGATCTGGAACAGGGACGTGCCGACGACGACCTTCGTGGGCATCCCCAGCAGATAGATCATCGCGGGCACCATGATGAAACCGCCGCCCACCCCCATGATCGCGGCCAGCACGCCCACGGCCAGCCCCACCAGCAGCGGGGGAAAGACGCTGATATACAGGCCGGATGCGCGGAACTTGACCTTCAGCGGCCAGCGGTGGACCCAGTTGTGCTGGTGCAGCCGCTTGCGATAGCCGGGCTTGGACGACCGGCGCAGCGCGCGGATGCTTTCCTGCAGCATCATAGCCCCGATCAGGCCCAGGAAGACGACATAGCACAGCTGCACCACCAGATCGACCTGGCCCACCTGCTGCAGGATCGTGAAGACCCAGACCCCCATCCAGGATCCGACCAGGCCCCCGGCCAGCAGGACGCCGCCCATGCGGAAATCCACGCTCTTGCGCTTGACATGCGCCAGGACGCCCGACACCGAGGATGCCACGACCTGGTTCGCGCCGGTCGCCACCGCGATGGCGGGCGGGATGCCGATGAAGAACAGAAGCGGCGTAATCAGGAAGCCGCCGCCGACGCCGAAAAGCCCGCTCATCAGGCCCACAAGCCCGCCAAGCCCGACAAGCACGAAGGCGTTGACCGATACCTCTGCTATGGGAAGAAAGATCTGCATGAAACCGCGCGCCGCCTGCGTCAAGGCGGCAGGATGCAACGGCCGGGCACTCAGGTCAAACCGCTTTCCGCCGCTGCGGGCCAGCAGGCGCTTGAAGCGCGAAGGCCACCCCGCTAATCAGGAACGAAGACGTGAACGGGCGCTGCTTTCGGCGCAAGACCAGCGGGCCGGACAATGCGCATCTTGATCACCAATGACGACGGCATCAACGCCCCCGGCCTTCAGGTGCTGGAGGAGATCGCCGCGACCCTTGCCGGCCCAAAAGGAGAGGTCTGGACCGTGGCCCCCGCCTTCGAGCAGTCGGGCGTGGGTCACTGCATCAGCTATGCCCATCCGACCATGGTCGCGCGCCTGGACGAACGCCGTTACGCGACCGAGGGCAGCCCGGCCGACTGCGTGCTGGCCGCCGTCTGCGACATCATGACGGACGCGCCGCCGGACCTGGTGCTGTCGGGCGTGAACCGAGGCAACAATTCCGGCGAAAACGCGATGTATTCGGGCACCATCGGCGGCGCGATGGAAGCCGCGCTGCAAGGGCTGCCCGCGATCGCGCTGTCGCAATATCTGGGGCCGCAGACATCGGGTCTGGCCGATCCGTTCGAAGGCGCGCGCCATCATGGCGCGGCGATCATCCGGCGCCTGCTGGACCATAGTGACTGGACTTCGGACGCGGATTTCCGGCTGTTCTACAACATCAACTTCCCGCCCGTTCCGGCGGCAGGGGTGCGCGGCACCCGCGTGGTCCCGCAAGGGCGGCGGCAGGGCACCAACTTCAGCGTCGTTCCCCATACCGCACCGAACGGGCGCCGCTTCATGTGGGCGGCGGGGGGCGCGCAGAACGCCCCTGCCCGGCCCGGCACCGATGTCGCGGTCAACATGGAGGGTTTCATCTCGGTCACGCCGATGCGGGCGGATCTGACCTGCCATGCCTCGCTGCACGAGATGGCAAACCTGTTCGATGACGACACTTTGGGGGCAGAGAGCCCATGACCGTCGATCACGACGACGACGATGACCCTGCCGAGCGCAAGATGCGCTTTCTGTTCCAGTTGCGCTCGCGCGGAGTGACCGACCCGCGCGTGCTGGCGGCGATGGAAAGGATCGACCGCGGCCTGTTCGTGCGCGGCCAGTTTGCCGACCGCGCATACGAGGACACGCCCCTGCCTATCCCCTGCGGGCAGACGATCAGCCAGCCCTCGGTCGTGGGGCTGATGACGCAGTCGCTGAACCCCGGCCCGCGCGATACCATGCTGGAGATCGGGACCGGATCGGGCTATCAGGCGGCGATCCTGTCGGGGCTGTGCCGCCGGGTCTATACCGTGGATCGCCACCGCCGCCTTGTGCAGGAAGCCGAGGCGATCTTCCGCCACCTGAAGCTGTCCAACATCACCGCGCAGGTGGCCGACGGATCGCGCGGGTTGCCGGACCAGGCGCCCTTTGATCGCATCCTTGTCACCGCTGCCGCCGAGGATCCGCCCGGCCCCTTGTTGGCACAACTCAAGATCGGCGGTATCATGGTCGTGCCGGTGGGACAGTCCGACGCGGTCCAGACCCTGATCCGCGTCACCCGGACCGAAGCCGGCTTCGATTACGACGAATTGCGGCAGGTGCGGTTTGTTCCGCTGGTCGAAGGGTTGGGACCACAATGACCCCGATCTGCGGCGCGGCAGACTAAGGACGACAAGAACGATGAGCAGGACTTTCAGATCGGCTGCCAGGGCCGGGACGGCGGCGCTTCTTCTGGCATCTTGCGGGGCGACCGGCTTCGATCCCGATCTGCGCGGCTGGATGCCCGGCGCCCTGAACACGGCGGATGCCGCCGCCCGCGCCGCGCCGCGCCCGCAGCCCGACAGCCGGGGCATCATCAGCTTTCCGAACTATCAGGTCGTGGTCGCGCAGAGCGGCGACACCCCCGCAGCCATCGCCCGGGGCCTTGGCATCGACGCCGCGCGTCTGGCGCAGCACAACGCCTTGCCCCCAGGCGCCCCGCTGGCTGCGGGCCAGACGCTTGTCCTGCCGCAACGGGTCGGTGCGACAGTCGCCGGCGGCGGTGCGGTCGTCCGGGATCCCTTCGCAGGGCAGCCCGCGCCTAAACAGGGAACGGCCGCACCGGCTGCAAGCCCCGCCCCCGCCACATCGGCCGACCCCGCCCAGCATGTCGTCGCCGCGGGCGAGACGGCATGGTCCATCGCGCGGAAATACGATGTCGCCGTGCAGGATCTGGCCGTCTGGAACGGGCTTCCCACCAGCATGTCGCTGCGGGTGGGCCAGCGGCTGGTGATCCCCGTGGCGGGCAAGAAGCCGCCGAAACCCGTGGCCGTGACCACCATGCCCGGCAGCGGCAGCCCGACGCCCCGCCCCCCTTCGGCGGCAGAGCCCTTGCCGTCCGAAAAGACCGCCCCCGCCGCCGCGCCCGGCCCCAAGGCGCCCGAAACCGATCTGGGCGCGACGCGGACGGCAGCCTCGGCCGGAGGGCGCTTCCAGATGCCCGTGTCGGGGTCGATCATCCGCGTCTATGAAAAGGGCAGGAACGACGGCATCGACATCTCGGCCACGGCCGGAACGGCGGTGAAGGCGGCTGGCCGGGGCACCGTGGCGGCAGTCACCAAGGACACCGGCGGCACCCCCATCGTCGTGGTGCGGCATGACGGCAACCTGATGACGGTCTATACCGGATTGGACGGCCTGGACGTTGCCAAGGGGGACAGCGTCTCGGCGGGCCAAGCCATCGGCAAGGCGGGCCGGGGCGGCTTTGTCCATTTCGAGGTGCGTCAGGGCTTCGACAGCGTGGACCCCGAGAAGTACCTGAACTGACCGGACGGAACGCCTGCCCCCGCCGGACGTTGGCCTGCGATGACCAAGCCAAGGGAGGACAGGCATGGACCATTCCGAACATCCCCGGCTTCTGCCGGATGAACTGACCGACGCGGTGCTGACCGGTGCCACGATCTATGGCCCCGGCGACGACAGCGTGGGCACCGTGTCCCATGTGCATGGATCGGGCAGCAGCGCGCAGGTGGTGATCGACGTGGGCGGTTTCCTGGGGATCGGGTCCAAGCCGGTGCTGGTGCCGGTATCCGACCTGGACCTGATGCGCGACGGTGACGGCGTCGTCCATGGCGTGTCGCGGTGGAGCAAGGAAGACCTGAAGGCCCTGCCCGAACATACCGACTGACCGACGGGGCGGCGGCTGGCTCGCCGCCCCTCACACGGTGTCGAGATAAAGCTCCACCGTTTCCTCGTCCGACAGTTCGGCCATGTAGTGCAGTTCCTGCCGCTTGGTCATCACGAAGTTCTCGATCAGGTGGGCGGGGAAGATGCGCCGCATCTCGGGGCTGGTGTCGAAGGCGTTGATGGCCTCGCCCCAAGTGCCGGGCAACTGGTCCAGCCTCTGGTCATAGGCGTTGCCCTTGAAGGGCTCGGGCGCCTCCAGCTTGTCTTGGATGCCGTTCAGCGCCGCCCCCAGGATCGCCGCCACCGTCAGATAGGGGTTCACGTCGCCCCCCGCCACGCGATGTTCGATCCGCCGCGCCTTCGGCCCCGACGACGGGATGCGGATCGCCGCCGTCCGGTTCTCATAGGCCCAGCCGATGCCGGTCGGCGCGTGGGCATTCGGCACCAGCCGGTCATAGCTGTTTTCGTGCGGCGCAAACAGCAGCGTCGATCCCGGCATCGCGCGCAGGCATCCGGCGACCGCCTGACGCAGCGCCTCGGTCCCTTCCTCGCCGCCATTGTCGAAAATGTTGCGCCCCGACTTGTCGAGGATCGAGAAATGCATGTGCATCCCGTTTCCCGAAAACGTTTCATAGGGCTTGGCCATGAAGCTGCCGGCAAAACCGTATTGGCGGGCGATCCCCTTGACCAGCATCTTGAACAGCCAGGCATCGTCCGCCGCTTTCAGCGGGTCGGGCTGGTGCATCAGGTTGATCTCGAACTGCCCCGGCCCGGCTTCCGAGATCGCGGTGTCGGCGGGAATGTCCATCGCCTCGCAGGCGTCGTAAAGCCTTGTGAAGAACTGGTCGAAAGCGTCCAGGGCCTTGAGGCTCAGCACCTCGCCACCTGTGCGGCGCTTGCCGGAACGCGGGCTTGGCGGAACGCGAAGCTGGCGGCCGGAATCGTCGATCAGGAAGAACTCCAGCTCGGTCGCGACGACCGGGGTCAGCCCGGCCTCTTTGTAGCGTTCGACCACGCGGGCCAGGGCCTGGCGCGGATCGCCTTCATAGGGACGGCCATCGGGATGGAACATCCACAAGGGCAGCAGGGCTGTCGGCGCGTCCAGCCAGGGCATCGGCAGGAAGCCCCGTTCGGTCGGCAGCAGCAGCCCGTCGGGATCGCCGATCTGGAAGACCAGCGGGCTGTCCTCGACATCCTCGCCCCAGATGTCCAGGTTCAGGACCGAGAACGGGAACTTCGTGCCTTCGTCCAGAACCTTTCCGGCATAGCGGGCCGGGATGCGCTTGCCGCGCGCGACCCCGTTCAGGTCCGCTGCGGCCACGCGGATCGTCTTGACCTCGGGGTGTTCTTTCAGCCAGTCCATGTCTCACCGGAAGATTTGCGGGCGGTATCTGATGCGTCGGGCGGCGCCGGGCAGATGGCGGTTCAGGCGCCGGTTCACGATGCCGAACAGCCCGATCAGCGTCAGCGTGCAAAGAATGAAATAACCCGCCACGATGGGATAAGCGACGAAGGGGTTGAAGGTCTGGCCCGCGAAATAGCTGGCGTAATACAGGCTGTCGCCCCGCTGCTGGAAGGCCGGGAAGCCGGAAAAGAACACCAGCGTGGTCGCGTGGAACAGGAAGATCGCCTCGTTCGTATAGGACGGCCAAGCCAGGCGCAGCATGGTGGGCCACAACACGCGGCGGAACTTGGTCCAGCCGGTCATGCCATAGGCTTCGGCGGCCTCGATGTCGCCCTTGGGCACTGCCATCAGCGCACCGTAAAAGATCTGCGCGGAATAGGCGGCGGTGTTCAGCGTCAGCACGATCAGCGCCCCGGCCCAGGCCTTGGCCAGCCAGCTTGTCGCCACTGTCAGGCCGAAGATTTCGACGCCGGCGCGGGGCAGCAGCACCAGAGCCTCGTAGGCCAGGAAGAACTGGATGAACAGCGGACTGCCGCGAAAGACGAAGATGAAGGCCTCGGCGGGCTTGCGCAGCAGGGGATTGGTGCTGGTCTTGGCCAGCGCCAGCCCGGTCGCCAGGAAGAACCCGAACAGCAGCGCGAAGAAGGCGAAATACAGGTTCCAGATCAGGCCCGAGCCGATCAACGTGAACTGCTGGCACAGCGTGAAGTCGCTGCGCGGCAGCAGCCGTTCGCCAAAGCCCAGCGACCGCAGCCCATAGTCAAGGATCGTCTGCGCGCAGGTCATAGCGCGCCCGCCTTGCGCTGCGCCTCGCCCGCCATGGTGGCCTGGCCCCTGGTCAGGCGGGCGGTCATCCGGTCCAGCACCTTTTCCGACACCCAGGTCATCAGCAAATAGAAGGCCAGCACGACCAGGAAGTAATACAGCCGCCAGTCGGGATGCGGATAGGCGAAGGACCGCGTCTTGGCCCCGCCCAGTTCGCGGGCCCAGTAAACGATATCCTCGATCCCCAGCAGGAACAGCAGGGGCGTGGCCTTGATGAGGATCATCCACAAGTTCGACAGGCCCGGCAGCGCATAGGTCCACATCTGCGGCACCAGGATGCGGCGCGTAACCTGCCGGGGGGTCATGCCGTAGGCCTCGGCCGTTTCCAGTTGCGCGCGGGGGACGGCCTGCATGGCGCCATACAGCACATTGGCCGCGAAGGCGCCGAAGACGATGGAAAAGGCGATGACCGCCAGAACCATGGCATAGATGTCATGGACCCATTCGGGGCTGGTGGACAAGGGCAGCTTCGCCGCCGCGCAGACGACGAAATCGTTGCCTTGCCGCACCGGCGCGTCGCTGTCGCACAAGGCCTTGTGGCGCAGCCATTCCAGGCCTTGGTCCAAGGCGATCGGCACGAACAGGAAGAAGATGATGTCAGGCACGCCCCGCACCATCGCCGTATAGATCCGCCCGAACCAGCGGACCGGCGCGATGCGGGACCGGGACGCCATCGCGCCGCCATATCCGAACAGCAGCGCGACCGGGGCGGTGATCGCCAGAAGCAACAGCACCACGGCGAAGCTGGCATAGAACAGCAGGTGCGTGCCGGTCGTCAGATAACATGACAACCAGGCAAGCTCTTCCAGCACCGATGGGTCGCTGCAATAGGAAAACATCACTCGCCCCGTGGCGCCTCAGGTCATTCGTAGGTCTGCGCCTCGTCGCCAAAATGCTTCTTGATCAGCGCGTTCAGGCTGCCGTCTTCCTTCATCGAGGTGATGGCCGCGTCCAGTTTCTCGCGCAATTCGGTGTCGGACTTGCGCAGGCCCACGCCGATGCCCTCGTCCAGCTTGACCTGCTCGCCTACGAAGACCAGGTCGTTGCTGTCCTCGACAAAGGGGCGCATCACCTCGTGGTCGCCAAAGCCCGCATCCGCCTCTCCGTTGCGGATGGCGGCCAGAACCTGGTCGATGTTCGGGAACTCCAGCATCGTCGCGCCGGTTTCCGCGATATGGGAGGCCTGCACGGTGCCGGTCTGGACCGCGATCACGCCGCCCTCCAGATCCACCCCATCGTTCAACGCGACATAGGACGACGGCGCGGGCGGCAGGTAATCCTGGGTGAAGTCGATGACGGCCTTACGTTCCTCGTTGATGCTCATCGCGGCCATGATCGTGTCATAGTTCGACGACACCAGGTTGGGGATGATCGAATCCCAGTCGTTCTTGACCCAGGTGCAGTCCAGTTGCGCGCGCTTGCACAGCTCGTCGCCCAGTTCCCGCTCGAACCCCGCGACCTCGCCATTGTCGTCGATGAAGTTGTACGGAGGATAGGCGCCCTCGGTCCCCATGCGGACGGTCTGGGCCAGGCCCATGCCTGCGGTCAGCGCCAGGGCAGTCGCGGCAATCAGCAGTTTCTTCATTCTGTTGTCTCCTGTTGGTACGTCTTGTCAGTGCGTCGAGGCACTGAGGAACTGGCGCAGCCGATCCGTCTGCGGCGCGCCGAAAAGCTGTTCGGGCGGGCCTTCCTCGGCGATCAGGCCCTGGTGGAGGAAAACCACATGGTCGCTGACATCGGCGGCCAGCCGCATGTCGTGCGTCACAATGATCATGGTGCGGTGTTCGCCCGCCAGATCCTTGATGACGCGGACGACCTCCTGCTGCAATTCGGGATCCAGCGCGCTTGTCGGTTCGTCGAACAGCAGCGCCTTGGGCTGCATGCAAAGCGCGCGGGCGATGGCTGCGCGCTGCTGCTGGCCCCCTGACAGTTGCGCGGGCCAGGCGTCGCATTTGTTGCCGATACCGACCTTGTCCAGCAGCGCGCGGGCGCGCGCCTCGACCTGGGCGCGGTCCTCTCCCAGAACGGTCACCGGGGCCTCCATGACGTTCTGCAGGATCGTCATGTGGGACCACAGGTTGAACTGCTGGAAGACCATCGACAGGTTGGTGCGGAACCGCATCACCTGCGCGCGGTCGGCGGGCACGCGCGCCGCGCCCTGCCCTTTCCAGCGGACGGATTCCCCTTCAAAGGCGATCTCGCCCGCCTGGCTGTTTTCCAGCAGGTTGCAGCAGCGCAGCAGCGTGGACTTGCCCGACCCCGACGATCCGATCAGGCTGACCACATGCCCGCGCGGGGCCGTCATGCTGACGCCCTTCAGAACCTCGACCGAGCCATAGGCCTTGTGAAGCCCCTGGATATGGATCACGGGCGCGGCATCGGTCGGGACGGCTTTATCGTTCATCATCGGCGCATTGGGCGATAATCCCGGCGCATTTGCAACGGGGTCTGCGGGGCAACCTGACGATAAACGCAGGTTGCCGCTGCGTCAGACAATCTCGACCGAGTATTTCTCGATCACGGTATTGGCCAGAAGCCCTTCGCACATCTTCTCGACTTCGGCCTTGGCCTGCGCCGCGTCGGTCGCCTCCAGGTCCAGCTCGATCAGCTTGCCCTGTCGGACGCCCGCGACGCCCCGGTGGCCCAGGCCGCCAAGCGCGTGGCGGATCGCCTCGCCCTGCGGATCCAGAACGCCATCCTTCAGCATGATCGTGACCCGGGCTTTTAGGGGGGCTTTCATGGCGTCTTCCTTCAGTTGATCGCAGTCGGTTTCAGGCTGGTGGTGTTGGCGGGCATCAGGCCAAGACGACGCGCGACCTCGGTATAGGCATCGGTCAGGTTGCCCAGGTCGCGGCGGAACACGTCCTTGTCCAGCTTCTGCCCGGTCTTCATGTCCCACAACCGGCAACTGTCGGGGCTGATCTCGTCCGCGACGATCAGGCGCATGAAGTCGTTGTCCCAGACGCGGCCGATCTCGATCTTGAAGTCGATCAGCTTGATGCCGACGCCATAGAAGACGCCCGACAGGAAGTCGTTGACGCGCAGCGCCAGCGACACGATGTCGTCCAGATCCTGCTGGGTCGCCCAGCCGAAGGCGATGATGTATTCCTCGGACACCATCGGATCGCCCAGTTCGTCGTTCTTGAAGCTGTATTCGACGATGGGGCGCGGCAGCAGCGTGCCTTCCTCAAGCCCCAGGCGCTTGGACAGCGATCCGGCGGCGAAGTTGCGCACGATCACCTCCAGCGGCACGATCTCGACTTGGCGGATCAATTGCTCGCGCATGTTGATGCGGCGGATGAAGTGGTTGGGGACGCCGATATTCGTCAGCCCGTTCATGAAGAATTCGGACAAACGGTTGTTCAGGACGCCCTTGCCTTCGATCACGGCCTTTTTCTGCGCGTTGAAGGCGGTCGCGTCGTCCTTGAAATACTGGACAAGCGTGCCGGGTTCAGTGCCCTCGTACAGGATCTTCGCCTTGCCTTCGTAGATCTTCTTGCGGCGCGGTGCCATGGCGGGCGTCCTTTCGCATATCCCTTGTCCCCGCGCCTTACCTTACAAGCGGCACCGGGGGCAATACGAGAGGCTTGCAAGCCTTCGCAGCCGGGCTAAGATCCGTGTTCAAGGCAACATGGAGGCCATGATGACCACCTTCGACGACCGGGAACGCGCCTACGAGACGAAGTTCGCCCATGATGCCGAACTGCGCTTCAAGGCCGAGGCGCGGCGCAACCGCCTGCTGGGCGAATGGGCGGCAAGCCTCATGGGGATGCAGGGCGACGAGGCGCACCGCTATGCCCTGACCGTCGTCACCTCGGACTTCGAGGGGGCGGGAACGCATGATGTCAGCCGCAAGCTGGCCGCCGATCTGGAGGGCCGGGCGGATGAGGCCGATATCCGCGCCAAGATGGCCGAACTGATGGACGTTGCCCGCAGGCAGGTCATCGACGAAAGCGAATGACCGGCAGGGGCCGTCCGGCCCCTTCCTTCGTCACGCCGGCATCGCCGCAGCCTCGGCGCGAGGGTAGCGCAGCGCCATGGTGATGCCGCGCGACAGGTTCAGCGCCATCAGCGCGGCCCAAAGTCCATGGTTGCCCCAAACGGGCGGCAGCAGCAGGACGGCGGCCAGGAAGACAAGGGCCGACCAGATCATCGCCACGCGCATGTCGCGCGTCAGCGTCGCACCGATGAAGATGCCGTCCAGCATCCAGGCCCCCACGCCGACCAGCGGCGCAAGCCCCAGCCAGGGCAGGTAAAGGCGCGCCTCGGCCCGCACTTCTGGCGAGGTCGTCAGCAGGTCGATGATCGCCCCGCCGCCCAGCCAGAAGGCCAGAGCCAGGACCGCCGCCCCGCCGGCGCCCCAGGCCGAGGTCAGGGCCGAGGCCAGCCGGACACCGCCCGGCCTGCGGGCGCCGACGGCCTGCCCCACCAGGCTTTCGGCGGCAAAGGCAAAGCCGTCCAGGGCATAGGCGGTAATCGACAGGAATTGCAGCAGCACCTGGTTCGCGGCCAGCGTCACGTCCCCCTGCCCGGCCGCCAGGAACACGAAGCTGGTAAAGCTGGCCTGCAGCAGCACCGACCGGATCATGATGTCGCTGTTCACGCGCGCCAGGCGGTTCAGCTTGTCCCGCGCGAACAGGCCCGCCGCAGCCAGCCCCTGCGCCATGGCCCCGCGGGTCATCCACAACCCCAGCAGCAGCCCGCACCATTCGGACAGCAGCGTGGCTGCGGCAACTCCCGGCACGCCAAGCCCCAGCCCCAACACGAGCCAGACCGACAGGACTGCGTTCAGTCCGTTCTGCACCAGTTGCAGCAGCAGGACCGACCTGGCCCGCTCGACCGCGATCAGCCAGCCGGTGATGGCGTAAAGCGCGATGGTGGCGGGCGCCCCCCAGATGCGGATCGTCAGATAGCCCCGCGCCAGCGCCTCGACCGCCGCCGAGGTTGGCGCCAGCTGGAAGGCAGCCCAGAAGATCGCGCCCTGGCACAGGATGAAGAAAGCCCCCACAGACCCCGCAATGGCAAGCGCGCGCAGCAGATGCGCGCCCGCCTCGGCCCTGTCGCCCGCGCCTTGCGCCTGCGCCACGAGGCCCGAGGTGCCCATCCGAAGAAACCCGAAGATCCAGTAGATCGAGGTCAGGATCACCGACCCGATGGCGACGGCGCCGATGGCCTGGGGCTGGCCAAGCTGCCCGATCACGCCGGTGTCCACCAGCCCCAGCAGCGGAACCGTGGCATTCGACAGAACGATGGGGAGGGCAATCGCCAGCACCCGCCGGTGGGTCAGCCTGTCCATGTCCGCGCTGCTCAGCCCTGCGGCATCAGGAAATGCCCCGTGGCCTGCGCCAGCAGCCGCGAACGGTTGTCCTGCCAGGCCTCGACCTGGACGCTTGCATAGCGCCGCCCCGACCGCACCACCCTGGCGCGGGCATAGGCATCGCGCGGCAATCCGCTGCGCAGATAATCCACCGTGAAGTCGATGGTCTTCGGCAGGCGCGGCAGGCTGGCGCCGACGGCGGCGTCGGGGACGATGCGGCCAGACTCCATATCCTCCCACATGGCGGCCCAAGCCAGTTCGATGATCGCCGTGGTTTCCAGGAAGGCCGCCGTCACCCCGCCATGCAGCGCGGGCAGCAACGGGTTGCCGATCAGCTTTTCATCGTAAGGCAGGGTGGCGGTCAGTTCGTCCCCGCGCCGGTCGAAGCGGATGCCCAGCCAGGTCAGGTAGGGCACGCCCGATACAAGGGCGGACAGGGCCGAATCGCGGCGCGACTTGATCTGGTCCAGCGGTTCGCGGCGGTCCATGGCCATCACCTTTCGACCGTGAAGGTGCCGGTGGCGGCGGCGACGGGGTTGGCTTCATCCTCGTCCAGGGCCACGGCGCGGACAAAGGCCACGCTGCGCGTCAGGTGATAGCATTCGGCCCGCGCCGTGATCCGCTGCCCCTTGGTCGCGGACCGCATGTAGTCGATGCGCAGGTCGATGGTCGCCGTGGAGCCCGGCCCCGAGGGATGGGACATCACCGCCGCCCCGCAGCAGGTATCCATCAGCGCCGACACCACGCCGCCATGCACCACCCCGCTGCGCGGGTCGCCGACCAGATGTTCGGCCCAGGGCATGCTGATGACCGCCGTCCCCGCGCCGAGCGCATCGACCCGCATCCCCAGGGCGCGCGCATGGGGAATCGCCTCGATGAACTGCTGCGCGATTCGCGTCTGGTCGATGTTCACGGTCTTGCCATCTTCCACGATTGCCGCCTTCCTGTTCGTGCCACGCTATGCCCGACAGGCTTTCTTGCTCAAGCCCGCAGACAAAGACTTGCGCATAGGTTGAGAAGCGCCTTGCGACAAGCTAGCCTTCCCGAAAATCGGAACCAGGAGGGGCGGATGCCGGGCGAGCAGACGATCAGCTTCAAGGACATGTGCGCGCGCTTCGACGTAACCCCCCGCACGCTGCGCTATTACGAATATATCGAACTTCTCAGCCCCCGGAAGGAAGGCCGCGCGCGCTTTTACGGTCCCCGCGAAGTCGCCCGCATGACGCTGATCCTGCGCGGCCGCCGCTTTGGCTTCTCGCTCGAGGAAATCCGGCAGTGGCTGCTGATCTATGAACAAAAGGGATCGCGCGAACAGTACCAGGTCTGGCTGGATCTGGCGGACCGCCAGCTGAAGGTTCTGGACGGCCAGATCGCCGAGCTGAACGCTGCCCGCGCCGATCTGCAGGCCCTGCGCGAAACGGCCGCGCAAGAGTTGAGCAAGATGGGTTGACCCGGCGTCACGCTTCGCCTTGACTTCACCTGTGACGCGGCGTCTTGCTTACGTTCGCGTCAACTTGGCCCTATATCTGCGGTCAAGGACGGCAGACGGTGAATGAGGAGGAACCGCGATCCATGTCCGACGAGCTGATGACGATTCGCCAGATGTGCGATGCGTTCGGCGTCACCCCCCGCACGCTGCGCTTTTATGAGGCGCGCGAGCTGATCTTTCCCGAACGTCGCGGGCAGCATCGCCTGTATGACCGCCGGGACAGGGCGCGGCTGACGCTGATCCTGCGCGGCAAGCGGTTCGGCTTCAGCTTGGAGGAAATCCGCCAGTTGCTGGAGCTTTACGAGCCCGGCGGCACGAACAAGACGCAGATCGCCGCGACCATCGCGGTCGGACGGCAGCGCCTTGCGGACATGGAGCGCCAGTATGCTGAACTGAGCGAGGCGATCGTCGAACTCAAGACTCAGCTTTCCGATGCAGAAACCCGCCTGAACGCCGCGTCCAAAGCCAAAAGCACAGGGTAGCGCCATGACCATCTACAACCCGCCGATCCGCGACATGCAGTTTGCGCTGCATGACGTTCTGAAGCTGTCGCAATCCGGCCTGCCCGGCCACGCCGATCTGGATCCCGACTTCACCGAGGCGATCCTGGACGCCGCCGGCAAGCTGGCGGCCGAGGTTCTGGCGCCGCTGAACGCGGTGGGCGACCGGCAGGGTTGCCGCCTTGAGAATGGCGTGGTGCGCACGCCCGACGGTTTCGACAAGGCCTTCCAGGCGATGAAGGACGGCGGCTGGACGGCGCTTGACTGCGATCCCGAATATGGCGGCCAGGGGATGCCCTATGTCATGGGCGTGGCGACCGGAGAGATGTTCGTGTCGGCCAACATGGCCTTCAACATGTACCAGGGCCTGACCCACGGCGCCTATTCCGCGATCCACGTCCACGGGACCGAGGAACAGAAGCGGACCTATCTACCGAAGATGGTGTCCTGCGACTGGACCGGTACCATGAACCTGACCGAGCCGCATAGCGGCACCGATCTGGGCATCCTGCGCACCAAGGCGGAACCGCAGGCCGATGGCAGCTACCTGATCACGGGCCAGAAGATCTTCATCTCGGCGGGCGATCACGACCTGGCGGAAAACGTCATCCACCTGGTTCTGGCCAAGGCGCCCGGCGGGGGCGAGGGCACCAAGGGCATCAGCCTGTTCATCGTTCCGAAGTTTCTGGTGAACGAGGACGGATCTCTGGGCGCGCGCAACCCCGTCTCGGTCGGCAAGATCGAGGAGAAGATGGGCATCCACGGCAATGCGACCTGCGTCATGAACTATGACGGTGCCAAGGGGTGGCTGCTGGGCGATCTGCACAAGGGGATGCGGGCCATGTTCACGATGATGAACGAAGCCCGCCTTGGCGTCGGCCTGCAAGGCTATGCCTGCGCCGTGCCCGCCTATCAGAACGCCGTCGCCTATGCCAGGGATCGCCTGCAGGGCCGCGCGGTGACGGGGGCTGCCAATCCGCAGGGACCGGCCGACCCGCTGATCGTCCATCCAGACATCCGCCGCAGCCTGATGGACCAGAAGTCTTTTCTGGAAGGCGCGCGGATGCTGGTCCTGTGGGGCGCGCACCTGATCGACAAGGCGCATCAGGGGGACGTGGATGCCGAAGGGCTGGTATCGCTGCTGACCCCTGTCATCAAGGGCTTCCTGACCGACAAGGGGTTCGAGACGGCCGTTCTGGCCCAGCAGGTCTTCGGTGGCCACGGCTATATCGAGGAATCAGGCATGTCGCAGTTCGTCCGCGATGCCCGGATCACCATGATCTATGAAGGCGCGAACGGCGTGCAGGCCCTGGATCTGGTCGGGCGCAAGCTGGCGCAGGACGGCGGCAAGCATGTCATGGCTTTCTTCGAACTGGTCAAGGCCTTCTGCAGGCAGCATGGCGACAGCGCCATTGCCGCCGATTTCATCGCGCCCCTGAAGGCCGCGTCGAAGGATCTGCAGACCGCCGCCATGTTCTTCATGGAACGCGGCATGAAGAACCCCAACGACGCCCTGTCAGGCAGCTATGACTTCATGCACCTGTTCGGCCATGTCGTGCTTGGGCTGATGTGGGGACAGATGGCGGTCGCGGCGCAGACAACCCTGGTCGCGGGCACGGGCGACGCGGCGTTCCTGAAGACCAAACTGGCGACCGGGCGCTATTACATGAAGCGGCAGTTGCCCATGACCGCCACGCATCTGGCGCGTATCCAGTCGGGGGCGGAGCCGGTGATGGAACTGGAGGCGGAGGCGTTCTGACGGGATCGCGTGTGGAGAGGTCGCGTGGGTATTTGTGCAAAGAAGAAGCACGAAGCTGGTGCGCCCCGGCCCCTCCTGCCTTCCGGCAGGCTCGGCATGTCTCAGCCAGGAACCGGGGCGGCTTCTCCTTTGGCGGTCATCGGCTCCCCAGCCTGTACCGCGTCGTCAGGATTAGCCCAGAAACCTTGAGAAAGGATTAACTCGGCCGCTTCTTCTTTGTGAAAATACCCCCGCGGGGGTCCGGGGGCGCGAAGCCCCCGGCGGTGGAGGATAAGAATGACCGCGCAACTCTGGTGCTTTGGCGAATCCGGCAACGCCTACAAGGCGGCGCTGACGATGGAACTGGCGGGCTATGACTGGACGCCCTTCTATGTCGATTTCTTCAACGGCGAGGCGCGCAGCCCCGCCTTCCGTGCCATCAACGCCATGGGCGAGGTTCCGGTTTTCCGCGAAGGCGACCTGACCCTGACGCAATCCGCCGTGATCCAGCTTCACATCGCCGAACGGACCGGCAGGTTCCTGGGCCGCGACCGGAACGAAACCCTGCGCTGGTTGATGTTCGACAATCACAAGCTGTCGGGCCAGGCCGGACCCGCGCGGTTCCTGCTGAACTTCCTGCCCGAAGGCAAGCGCCCGGCAGGCGCGGCGGAATACCTGCAGGGCCGATTAAAGGCAGCCTACAAAGTGCTGAACGACCACCTGTCCACCCGCGAATGGGTCGCCGACAGCACCCCCACCATTGCCGACTTCGCTTGCTGCGGATACCTGTTCTACCCCGAGCCCTTCGGCTTCGACCGCACGGACTGGCCCCATATCGACCGCTGGCTGGACGGGCTCAAAGCCCTGCCCGGCTGGAAACACCCCTATGATCTGATGCCCGGCAATCCATCGGACCGGGCGCCGAAGGAGGACGCATGACCGACGCCTTTATCTATGACGCCGCCCGCACGCCGCGCGGCAAGGGCCGTTCCGACGGCAGCCTGCACGAAGTGACCTCGCTGGCCCTGTCGGCCCGACTGCTGAACGCCGTCAAGGAACGCAACAACCTGGAAGGCAACGCGGTCGAGGATGTGATCTGGGGCAATGTCACCCAGGTCAAGGAACAGGGCGGCTGCCTGGCGCGGTCCGCCGTGCTGGCCTCGGACCTGGACGAACGCATTCCCGGCCTGTCGATCAACCGCTTCTGCGCCAGCGGCATGGAGGCCGTGAACCTGGCCGCCAACCAGGTCAAGGCAGGCGCAGGCAACGGCTATATCGCCGGGGGCGTCGAGATGATGAGCCGGGTGCCCATGGGCAGCGACGGGGCGGCCATCGCCGTCGATCCGTCCTTGGCGATGAAGACCTATTTCGTGCCCCAGGGCATCAGCGCCGACATCATCGCCACCGAATACGGCTTCACCCGCGAGGAGGCCGACAAGCTGGCCGTGGAAAGCCAGAACCGCGCCGCGCGCGCATGGGAGGAAGGTCGCTTTGCCCGCTCCATCGTGCCGGTCCGGGACCAGAACGGCCTGACCATCCTTGACCGCGACGAATACATGCGCCCCGGCACGACCATGGAAGATCTGGCCAAGCTGAAGCCCGCCTTCAAGGACATGGGCGAGGTGATGCCCGGCTTCGACAAGGTCGCGATGCTGAAATACCCGCATCTGGATCATATCGACCACATTCACCATGCCGGGAACAGCAGCGGCATCGTGGACGGCGCCGCCGCCGTGCTGATCGGGAACGAAGACTTTGGCAAGGCGCATGGCTTGAAGCCCCGCGCCCGCATCCGCGCCACCGCCAAGATCGGCACCGATCCCACGATCATGCTGACCGGCCCGGTTCCCGTGACCGAAAAGATCCTGTCCGACAGCGGCATGTCCATCAGTGACATCGACCTGTTCGAGGTGAACGAGGCCTTCGCCGCCGTGGTCCTGCGCTTCATGCAGGCCTTCCAGGTCGATCCCGGCAAGGTCAACGTGAACGGCGGCGCGATGGCCATGGGCCACCCCCTGGGAGCGACCGGCGCGATCATCATCGGCACTCTGCTGGATGAGCTGGAACGGCAGGACAAGAACGTCGGCCTTGCAACCTTGTGCATCGCGTCAGGGATGGGCGCGGCCACCATCATCGAGCGCGTGTGATGATCCTGCGCAAGGACAGCGTGCCCTTGACCGAGGCGGTTTCGGGCTATCCCGAACCCTACAATCTCGGTCGCAGCTTCCTGTCCTATCGCCACCTGACCGAGGCGGGTGGGCTGACCCAGTTCGGCATCGCCTTGGAAACGCTGCATCCGGGCAAGCAGTCAAGCCAACCGCATTGGGAACAGCATGAGGACGAGTTCCTCTACATGCTGGAAGGCGAACTGACCGTGATCGAGGACGGCGTGCCTGTCGTCATCCATCCCGGCGATGCCTGCTGCTGGAAGGCGGGCACTCCGGTCGCTCATACGCTGCAGAACCATACCGGCAAGCCTGCCGTCTATCTGATCGCGGGCAGCCGAAACCCGAACAACATCACGCATTATCCGGGCCTCGACATGATCGCGACGCCACGAGGGTACACGCATCTGGACGGCACCCCCTACTCGACCAAGGGAGAGAACGAATGACCGATTTCACCATGCAGAAGGACGCCGATGGCGTCGCCGTCATCACCTGGGACGTGCCCGGCAAGTCGATGAACGTGCTGTCGCTGGAGGGCGCGTCCGAACTGAACGCGCTGATCGACGATGCCCTGGCCGATCAGGCCGTCAAGGGCATCGTCATCACCAGCGGCAAGAAGGACTTTGCCGCCGGGATGGACCTGAACGTCATCGCGGGCATGAAGAAGGGCGGCGCGCAGGCGGTGTTCGACGGGATCATGTCGCTGCACCACGTCCTGCGCAAGATAGAGCGGGCGGGCATGGACCCGAAAACGCTCAAGGGCGGCAAGCCCATCGCCACCGCACTGCCCGGCACGGCGCTTGGCATCGGGCTTGAACTACCGCTGGCCACGCACCGCATCTTTGCCGCCGACAACCCGAAGGCCAAGATCGGCCTGCCCGAGATCATGGTCGGCATCTTCCCCGGTGGTGGCGGCACCATCCGCCTGTCGCGCAAGCTGGGTGCCATGGCCGCAGCGCCCTTCCTGCTGGAAGGCAAGCTGTCTGAGCCGAAGAAGGCCAAGGCCGCCGGGCTGATCGACGAGGTGGTGGACGATCCGGTTGCCGCCGCGCGCGAGTGGGTGCTGAACGCGAAGGACACCGATCTGGTCAAGCCTTGGGACCAGAAGGGCTACAAGATGCCGGGGGGAGAGCCCTATCACCCTGCGGGCTTCATGACCTTCGTGGGCGCATCCGCCATGGTCAACGCCAAGACCATGGGCGTCTATCCCGCCGCCAAAGCGCTGCTATCGGCCGTCTATGAAGGCGCGCAGGTGCCCTTTGACACGGCGCTGAAGGTCGAGGCGCGCTGGTTCACCAATGTGCTGATGAACCCCTCATCGACCGCGATGATCCGCAGCCTGTTCATCAACAAGGAGGCGCTGGAGAAGGGCGCGAACCGCCCCGAAGCGCCGGACCAGTCGGTGAAGAAGGTCGGCATTCTGGGCGCGGGCATGATGGGGGCGGGCATCGCCTATGTCAGCGCCATGGCGGGGATCCAGGTGGTGCTGATCGACGCGAAACAGGAAGCCGCCGACAAGGGCAAGTCCTATTCCGAAGGGCTGCTGGACAAGGCCATCAGCCGCAAGAAATCGACCGAGGACAAGAAGGCCGAGGTGCTGGCCCGCATCACCGCCACCACCGATTACGCCGCGCTTGAAGGCTGCGACCTGATCGTGGAAGCGGTATTCGAGGATCCGCAGGTCAAGGCCGAGGTCACGAAGAAGGCCGAGGCTGTGATCCCCGAAGGCGCGATCTTCGCCACCAATACCTCGACCCTGCCGATCAGCGACCTGGCGAAGGCCAGCGCCCGTCCCGACCAGTTCATCGGCATCCATTTCTTCAGCCCCGTGGACAAGATGATGCTGGTCGAGATCATCAAGGGGCGCGAAACCGGCCCCGTGGCGGTTGCCAAGGCGCTGGATTTCGTGCGCCAGATCCGCAAGACGCCGATCGTGGTGAACGATGCGCGTTTCTTCTATGCCAACCGCTGCATCATTCCCTATATCAACGAAGGCATCCGCATGGTGGCCGAGGGGGTGAATCCGGTCCTGGTGGAAAATGCCGCCAAGATGATGGGGATGCCGCTTGGCCCGCTGCAACTGGTCGATGAAACCAGCATCGACCTGGGCGTGAAGATCGCCAAGGCCACCCGCGCGGCCATGGGTGACGCCTATCCCGACAGCGCGGTGGACGAGGTGCTGTTCTGGATGGCCGATCAGGGCCGCCTGGGGCGCAAGTCGAACGCGGGCTTCTATGCCTATGACGCGGATGGCAAGCGGCAGGGACTGTGGGATGGGCTGGCGGCGCAGTATCCGCAGTCGGACGACCAGCCGGGCCTGACCACCGTGCAGCACCGCCTGATGTTCGCGCAGACGCTGGAGGCCGTGCGCGCCCTTGAACAGGGCGTGCTGGAGGACATCCGCGAAGGCGACGTGGGCGCGATTCTCGGCTGGGGATTTGCACCTTGGACGGGTGGGCCCTTCGCCTGGCTGGACATGCTGGGCGCGACCCGCGCGGTCGAAATCTGCGACCGGCTGACTGCCGCTTACGGCGACCGCTTCGCCGCGCCGCAGATGCTGCGCGACATGGTGGACAGCGGGCGGGGCTTCTATGACCGTTACGGCAGCGGCAAGAAGGCTGCCTGATCCTTGGCGCCCCGGTGCAGGGCCGGGGCGTCTTGCTACAGGGCCATGTCGTCGCGATGGACCAGGGCGGCGCGACCGGTATATCCCAGAAGTTCCTCGATCCGGTCGGAACGGTGGCCCGCGATACGCCGCGCCTCATCGGCGGTATAGCGGGTCAGGCCGGTCGCCAGCGTCTCGCCCGAGGGGCCGGTGATCGCCACCGGGTCGCCCCGGCCGAACTCGCCCACGACCGTACGCACCCCTGCGGGCAGCAGCGACTTGCCACGACCCAATGCCTCGACCGCGCCTTGGTCAACCACCAGCGCGCCCTTCGGCTTCATTGCAGCGATCCAGCGTTTGCGCGCAACCTGCGGATCGCTTTCGGGCAGGAACCAGCTGCAACGCGCCCCGTTCGCCACCGCCGACAGGGGCCGCATGACCGACCCTTCGGCAATCGCCATGGCGCAACCCCCGGCAATCGCCGTGCGCGCGGCCATCAGCTTGGTCTTCATCCCGCCCTTGGACAGGCCAGACACCGGATCGCCGCCCATGGCCTCGATTTCCGGGGTCAGTTGCTCGATCACTGGAAGGTGGCGAGCGGTCGGGTCGGTCTTGGGATTGGCGGTGTAAAGCCCGTCCACGTCCGACAGCAGCAGCAACTGGTCCGCCCCGCAGGTCACGGCGATCTGGGCGGCCAGCCGGTCGTTGTCGCCGAAGCGGATCTCGTCGGTCGCCACCGTGTCGTTTTCGTTGACGATGGGCACGACGCCCAGCGACAGCAGCGTCTGCATGGTCGCGCGGCTGTTGAGGTAACGGCGGCGGTCCGCGCTGTCCTCCAGCGTCAGCAGCACCTGCGCGGTGCTCACGCCATGGGGGGCCAGCGCCTCCTCATAGGCGCGCGCCAGCCGGATCTGGCCCACGGCGGCTGCGGCCTGCGCCTGTTCCAGCGGCAGGGCACCGCCGGGCAAACCCAGCACCCGACGTCCAAGGGCGATGGACCCGGACGACACCAGCACCACATCGCAGCCGCGCATCCGCCATTCGGCAACGTCGTCGCACAAGGCCCGCAGCCAGTCGCCGCGCAAGCCGTTTTCATCCACCAGCAGCGCCGAACCGACCTTGACGACCAGCCGCCGCGCCTGCGTCAACGTCGGGCTTACGGCTGCCATGGCGCCTCGGGTTCGGACTTGGCGGCGCGGCGGGTCGGTTCGATCTGCGACCAGAGCGCGCGCAGAACCTCGGTCACGCCCAGCTTGGCCACGCCCGACATCAACAGGACGGGACCGCCGATCTCGGCCTCCAGCGCGGCCTTGCGTTCGGCAATCGTCTCATCGTCAAGCGCGTCGATCTTGTTCAGCGCCGTCACGCGCGGCTTCTGCATCAGGACGGGGGAATAGGCCTCAAGCTCGGTCAGGATGGTGCGGGCATCCGTCGCCACATTCTCGGAGGTGCCATCGACCAGATGCAGCAGCACGTTGCTGCGTTCGACATGGCCCAGGAACTGGTCGCCCAGGCCCCTGCCCTCGCTGGCGCCCTCGATCAGGCCGGGGATGTCGGCCATGACGAACTCGTATCCGTCGATGCCGACCACGCCCAGGTTCGGGTGCAGCGTGGTGAAGGGGTAATCCGCGATCTTGGGCCGGGCGTTCGACACGGCGGCCAGAAAGGTCGATTTCCCGGCATTGGGCAGCCCCACCAGCCCCGCATCCGCGATCAGCTTCAGCCGCAGCCAGATCGTGCGTTCGACCCCCGGCTGGCCCGGATTGGCATTGCGCGGGCTGCGGTTGGTCGAGGTCTTGAAATGCAGGTTCCCCCAGCCGCCATTGCCGCCACGCGCCAGCAGCACCCGCTGGCCGGGTTCGGTCAGGTCGGCGATGACGGTTTCCTCATCCTCCTCCAGGATCTCGGTCCCGACCGGCACCTTCAGGGTGATGTCCTCGCCCGACTTGCCGGTCATCTGGCTGCCCATGCCGTGCTGGCCGGATTTGGCGAAGAAATGCTGCTGATAGCGGAAATCAATCAGGGTGTTCAGCCCGTCCACCGCCTCGGCCCAGACATCGCCGCCATTGCCGCCGTCGCCGCCATCGGGCCCGCCATATTCGATGAACTTCTCGCGCCGGAAGGACACGCAGCCCGCGCCGCCCCCGCCCGAGCGGATATAGACCTTGGCAAGATCGAGGAATTTCATGGCGCAGGCTCCTGTTCAAGGGAATGCGATACGCGCCCGCGCCTGCGCGTTCAAGAGGCGCAAGCGTCTTGCAAATTAACTCACGACTCCGTCATTGAATCTGGGGATCCCGAATGGACCCGCTTCTGTGTGGAGAGTAATCATGTCAAGCAAAGCATTGGCCGAATTCATCGGCACCTTCATCCTTGTGTTTTTCGGCGTCGGTTCGGCGGTCCTGATGGGCGCCCATATCGGTTTCCACGGCATCGCCATGGCTTTCGGCCTGTCCATCGTCGCCGCGGCCTATGGCCTGGGCGCGATTTCGGGCGCGCAGTTGAATCGGCGGTGTCGCTGGGCTTCCTGACCTCGGGCCGGATGGGCGGGGGCGATTTCGTCGCCTATTGCATCGCGCAGATCCTGGGGGCGCTGGCGGCTGCGGCGGTTGTCTATGTCATTGCCTCGGGCAAGGCGGATTATTCCATCGCGCAGAACGGCCTGGGCCAGAACGGCTGGGGCACCGGCTATAACGGCGGCTATACGATGCTTTCGGCCCTGGTGTTCGAATTCGTGGCGACCTTCCTGTTCGTGACCGTCATCTTGGGCGCCACGCAGACCGACGCGCCCGCAGGCTTTGGCGGCCTGGCCATCGGGTTGACGCTGGCCGGGATCCACCTGGTGAGCATCGACGTGACGGGCGTGTCGGTAAACCCCGCGCGCTCCATCGGGCCGGCGGTCTTCGTGGGCGGCCAGGCGCTGTCGCAACTGTGGCTGTTCATCCTGGCGCCGCTTGCTGGCGGAGCCGTTGCGGGCGCGCTGCATAGCGCGGGCATCACCCGGTCGCCGCATGTGAAGCCGCGCGGCTGACGGCCCCGCCCCTTTTTCCGCAAGCCTCCTGCCCCTAGATGAAAGGGACAGGAGGCCCCGATGATCCATTTCGACAACAGCTATGCCCGCCTGCCGCAGGGCTTTTTTGCCCGCGTCGCGCCTACCCCCGTGGCCGAGCCCCGCCTGCTGGCGCTGAACGAAGGGCTGGCGCACCGGCTGGGCCTGGATGCGGCCTGGCTGTCCGGCCCGGAAGGCGTGGCGATGCTGGCGGGAAATGCCGTCCCGCAGGGGGCCGAGCCGATTGCCCAGGCCTATGCGGGCCACCAGTTCGGCGGCTTCGTGCCTCAGCTTGGCGACGGGCGCGCGGTCCTGCTGGGCGAGGTCGTGGCCCCCGATGGCGCGCGCTTCGACATCCAGTTGAAGGGCAGCGGACCGACGCCCTTTTCCCGGCGCGGCGACGGGCGGGCCTGGGTGGGGCCGGTGCTGCGCGAATACATCGTCAGCGAATTCATGCACGCGATGGGCGTGCCCACCACCCGCGCCCTGGCGGCTGTCGCAACCGGCGAAACCGTTTGGCGCGAACAGGGGCTGCCGGGCGCAGTCCTGACCCGCGTGGCCTCCAGCCATATCCGCGTCGGCACCTTCCAGTATTTCGCCGTCCGGGGGCAGGAGGACGCCTTGGCCGCGCTGACCGACCACGTCATTGCCCGCCATTATCCGACCGCGAACGGCCCCCTGTCGCTGCTGGATCATGTCATCGCGCGTCAGGCCGAAACCATCGCGCATTGGATGGCTCTTGGCTTCATCCATGGGGTGATGAACACCGACAACATGGCGGTGTCGGGCGAGACCATCGACTATGGCCCCTGCGCCTTCATGGACGCCTATCACCCCGATACGGTGTTTTCGTCCATCGACCGGGGCGGGCGCTATGCCTGGGCGCAGCAGCCGCAGATCGCGGTCTGGAACCTGGCGCAGCTTGCCACCTGCCTGATCCCGCTGATGGGCGAGCGTGACGCCGCCATCGAGGCCGCAACGAAATCCGTCCACGCCTTCGCGCCCCTTTATCAGGCCGCATGGCGGCGGCGTTTCGGCGAAAAGCTGGGCCTGACCGAAGCTGCCGACGTGCAGCCCCTGACCGAACGCCTGCTGACCATGATGGCGCAGCAGCGGGCCGACTTCACCCGCGTCTTTGCCGGGCTTTCCGATGGCAGCGCGCGGGATGAATTCATCGACCGCGATGTCTTCGACGCCTGGGCCAGGGACTGGCAGGCCCAAAACCCCGATCCCGACCTGTTGCGCCACGCAAACCCCCTCCGCATCCCGCGCAACCACCGGATCGAGGAGGCGATTGCCGCCGCCGTGACAGGCGACCTTGGCCCCTTCCGGCGGTTGTTCGATGCCGTGACGCATCCCCGAGAGGGACGCGCCGACTGGAACGACCTGGCCGATGCGCCCCGGTCCGAACAGATCGTTCACCAGACCTTCTGCGGCACCTGATTAAAACGCAGGCAAGGAATGGCGGGCGCGCGCGATCCGCTTGCAGCGCCCCGGCCGCCGGCTATCCTGCGACCGGCACCCAAGGGCAATATCTCGTTGTTGAGACTGGCAAGTTACAATCTTCACAAATGTCGCGGGCTGACGGGTCCGCACGCACCTGAACGCAATCTTGCGGTCATCGCCGCCTTGAAGCCCGACATCATCGCCCTGCAAGAGGTCGATTTCCGCCTTGGCGCCCGCCCCGAGGCCCTGCCCCGCCGCCTGATCCGCGACGCGACGGGACTGGTTCCGGCGGACATGACGACCACCGGCGAAAACTCTCTGGGCTGGCACGGGCAGACGATCCTGATGCGGCCGGATCTGGCCGAACAGGCGGTGCTGCGCCGCCTGCCCCTGCCGGGGCTGGAGCCACGCGGGGCGGTCGTGTTGCGGCTGCCGCGCCTGACGGTGATCGGCGTCCATTTGGGCCTTGCCCGGTCCTCGCGCCGGGCGCAACTGGCGCGGATCACGGCGCAGGCGGCGCGGATCGCGGATGACAACATCGTCATGATGGGCGATTTCAACGAATGGCATGACAGCCGGGGCCTGGAATCCCTTGCCGGGTTCCGGGTCGTCGCGCCCGGCCCCTCCTATCCGGCGCCGATGCCACGGCTGCGCTTTGACCGGATCGCCATGTCACAACACCTGAACCTGCTGGACTGCGGCGTCTTTAGGGGCGCTCAGGCCCGCGACGCCTCCGATCACCTGCCGATCTGGGCCGAGATCGAGCAGCCCTGAAGTTTCAGCTTCCGGCCTGCCCTTGCGGCAGCTAAGAAGGCGCCGACACGAAACATCAGGGGGCACTCATGACCGCCATCATCGACATTTATGCACGCGAGATCCTGGACAGCCGGGGCAACCCGACGGTCGAGGTCGATGTGACGCTGGAGGACGGCACGCTGGGCCGGGCGGCGGTGCCCTCGGGGGCGTCCACGGGCGCGCATGAAGCGGTGGAAAAGCGCGACGGCGACAAGGCGCGCTACATGGGCAAGGGCGTGCTGGAGGCCGTGGCCGCCGTGAACGGCGAGATCGCCGAGGCCCTGATCGGCGAGGACGCGACCGAACAGCGCGCCATCGACGCGATGATGTGCGAACTGGACGGCACCCCGAACAAGGGCCGGCTGGGCGCCAACGCCATCCTGGGCGTGTCGCTGGCCGTGGCCAAGGCGGCGGCGGATGCCTGCCAGCAGCCGCTGTATCGCTATGTCGGCGGCACGAGCGCGCGGATCCTGCCGGTGCCGATGATGAACATCATCAATGGCGGCGAACATGCCGACAACCCCATCGACATCCAGGAATTCATGATCATGCCGGTCAGCGCGGAAAACATCCGCGATGCCGTGCGCATGGGCTCGGAAGTCTTCCACACGCTGAAGAAGGAGCTGTCGGCGGCGGGCCTCGCCACCGGCGTGGGCGACGAGGGCGGCTTTGCCCCGAACCTGTCCTCCACCCGCGACGCCCTGGACTTCATCCTGCGCGCGGTCGAGAAGGCCGGCTACAAGCCCGGCGACGACATCATGCTGGCGCTGGATTGCGCCTCGACCGAATACTTCAAGGGCGGCCGCTACGAGATGAAGGGCGAGGGCAAGTCGCTCTCCTCCGCCGAGAACGTGGACTACCTGGCAGCCCTTTGCGCCGACTACCCGATCCTGTCGATCGAGGATGGCTGCGCCGAAGACGACTGGGAAGGCTGGAAGCTGCTGACCGACCGCCTGGGCGCGTCGGTGCAGCTGGTCGGCGACGACCTGTTCGTGACCAACCCCGCACGTCTGGCCGAAGGCATCGCCAAGGGCTGCGGCAACAGCCTGCTGGTCAAGGTCAACCAGATCGGCACCCTGTCGGAGACGCTCGACGCGGTGCGGATGGCGGATCGCGCGGGCTATACCAGCGTCATGTCCCACCGCTCGGGCGAGACCGAGGACGCCACCATCGCCGATCTGGCGGTCGCCACCAACTGCGGCCAGATCAAGACCGGCAGCCTCGCCCGGTCCGACCGGCTGGCGAAATACAACCAGCTGATCCGCATCGAGGAGATGCTGGGCGCCACGGCGGAATACGCAGGCCGCAGCATCCTGCGCTGACCGCCTGACCGCCTGACCGCCGCAAGAAAGGGCCGCCCCCGCGCAAATGCGGGGGGCGGCTTTGTTTTTTCCGGCTCCTGTACGCTCGCCACTCGACAGGCGGCAATCGCGGGGTAAACTGCACCCATTCGGGGCAAAGACCCCGTTGGGCAGCGATCCCGATTGCCCTGACCGGAGGAGAGTTCATGAAAGATTCCAAGACCCTGCATCGCAGGTCGTTTCTGACCACGGCATCGGTCGGCGGCGTCGCCGCCGCAGCGGGCGCCACGCTGGCGGCCCCTGCCATCGCGCAGGAAGCGCCCACCATCAACTGGCGGGTGGCCTCGTCCTTTCCGAAATCGCTCGACACGATCTATGGCGGCGGCGAGGAGATTGCGCAGCGCCTGAAGGAAGCATCCGACGGCAAGTTCAACATCCAGGTCTTTGCGGCGGGCGAGATCGTTCCGGGTCTGGACGCCATCAACGCCGCAGGCGACGGCACGGTGGAATGCGCCCATTCGGTCGGTTACTACAACTGGGGCAAGGATCCGGCCTTCGCCTGCGGCGCCGACCTGCCCTTCACCTTCAGCGCGCGGGCGAAGGCGGCCTATAACTATCACGGCGGCGGGATCGACCAGTTCAACCAGTTCCTGGAAACGGTCAATCTGGTGGCTTTCCCCGCCGGAAACACCGGCGTCCAGATGGGCGGCTGGTACCGCAAGGAAGTGAACACCCTTGCCGACATGCAGGGCCTGAAGATGCGCATCTCCGGCCTGGCCGGGCGCGTCGTCGAAAAGCTTGGCGTGGTTCCGCAGCAGATCGCGGGCGGCGACATCTATCCGTCGCTGGAAAAGGGCACCATCGACGCGGCCGAATGGGTCGGCCCCTATGACGACAACAAGCTGGGCTTCCAGAAGGTCGCGCCCTATTACTATTACCCCGGTTTCTGGGAAGGCGGGCCGACGGTCAGCTTCTTCGTCAACAAGGCGAAGTATGACGAACTGCCCGACAGCTACAAGGCGCTGCTGCGCACCTGCTGCCAAGCGGCCGACCAGAACATGCTGGCGAAATACGACTTCAAGAACCCGACCGCGCTGAAGGAACTGGCCGCGTCGGGCGCGCAGTTGCGGTCGTTCAGCGAAGAGATCATGAATGCCGCCTTCGAGGCCGCGAACGAGGTTTATGCCGAACTGTCGGCGGAAAACGAACATTTCAAGCGGCAGTACGAGGCGCAGCTGCAGTTCCGCGACGACTGGTACCTGTACAACCAGACGGCGGAATACACCTTCGACACCTTCATGATGATCCAGCAGCGCAACGGCAAGCTGGCCCCCGAGCAGGGCTGACCCGATCATCCGCAACAGCAGAAAGGCCGGGCATTTGCCCGGCCTTTTTCTTGTGTCAGTTGCTGCCGCCCAGTCCTGGCGGCGGCCCGCCCAGGCCAAGCCCGCCTGATGACGGTGCGGGCTGCGGCGCGGCTGGCGCAGGCGCGCCAAGCCCCGGCGGGGGCGAGCCCAGGCCCGGCGGCGTGCCGCCAAGGCCACCCGATGGAGCCGCCGTACCGCCACCCGCCGGAGCCTGCTGTCCGAAGGGCGATCCCAGGCCGCCCAGGGATCCGAAGCCCCCGGTGCCGCCCGATCCGCCCAGGCCGCCCGCCGGGATCTCCAGCCGGACGTTCGAGGTATCGACCGGGGCGCCCTTGTAGTGCATGACCAGGCCTGGGAAGGCGATCACGACGCCGATCATCACGATCTGGATGACGACGAACGGCACCGCGCCCCAATAGATCTGGCTGCTCTTCACCGGGGCCATGCGCTTCTTCGTGACCTTGTCGATATATTCGGTCCTGGGCGCGACCGACCGCAGGTAGAACAGCGCGAATCCGAAGGGCGGGTGCATGAAGGCCGTCTGCATGTTCACGCCCAGGATCACGCCGAACCAGATCAGGTCGATGCCCAGAGCCTCGGCCGCGGGGGCCAGCAGCGGCACGATGATGAAGGCCAGTTCGAAGAAATCCAGGAAGAAGGCCAGGAAGAACACCAGGATCGACACGACGATCAGGAAACCGTATTCGCCCCCCGGCAGCGATGTCAGCAGATGTTCGACCCACAGGTGGCCGTTCACGCCATAGAAGGTCAGCGAAAAGACGCGCGCCCCGATCAGGATGAACATCACGAAGGCCGACAGCCGGGTCGTCGCGTAAAGCGCCTGCCGGACCACGTCCATGGTCAGCCGGCGCTTGATGCCGGCCATGAACAGCGCGCCCACGGCCCCCATGGCACCGCCTTCCGTCGGGGTGGCGATGCCCAGGAAGATCGTGCCCAGCACCAGAAAGATCAGCGCCAGCGGCGGGATCAGCACGATGATGACCTGCTGGGCCAGCCGCGACATCATGTTGAGGCCCGAGGTCTTGTCGATCAGCGCCACGACATAGATCACCGTGACCGCGATCACCAAGCCCCAGATCGGGGCATCGGCGGCGTGGGTCGGCCCCAGCCAGCGCGCCGTCAGCCAGAAGATGCCTGCCGCCACGGCGAGGGCCACGGCCAGCGAGGTCACGCCCGAGCCCAGCGTCCGCGCCTCTTTCGGAAGGGCGGGCAGGTAATGCGGGCGGATGATCGACACCACGAAGATATAGGCCATGTAGAAGCCCGTCAGCACCAGGCCGGGGATCAGCGCGCCCTTGTACATGTCGCCCACCGACCGGCCCAGCTGGTCGGCCAGCACGATCAGCACCAGCGAGGGCGGGATGATCTGCGCCAGCGTGCCCGACGCCGCGATGGTGCCCGAGGCGATCCGCCGGTCATAGCCATAGCGCAGCATGATCGGCAGAGAGATCAGGCCCATGGCGATCACCGATGCCGCGACGACCCCGGTGGTCGCCGCCAGCAGCGCGCCGACGATGATGACCGCATAGGCAAGCCCGCCCCGGATCGGGCCGAACAACTGGCCGATCGTGTCCAGCAGATCCTCGGCCATGCCGGATTTTTCCAGCACGATGCCCATGAAGGTGAAGAAGGGGATGGCCAGCAATGTCTCGTTGGCGACGACCCCTCCGAAGAAGCGGTCGGGCAGCGCGCCCAGAAGCGGCCAGGAAAGGTTGATCGAGCCGCCCGACAGCGGCGCAAGCTCCACCCCTATGACGAAGAACAGCAATCCGTTGGCAGCCAGGGCAAAGGCCACGGGATAGCCGATCAGCAGGAACACGATCAGCGAAACGAACATGATCGGCGCCATGTTCTGCGCGATAAGCTCCATCATTTGCGGATGTCCTCGCGCGTCTTGTCCACAGGCAGATCGGTCATCGGGTGGTCGGGATCGACGAACCCGGCCTGCTGCAACAGTTCCTCGTCCAGATCCAGGGGGGCGTGATGCCCAGTGGGCGCGTGAAAGTCAGGGATGATCCCGCGCATCACGGCGATCTTCTTGATGATCTCGGATATGCCCTGCAGCAGCAGCAGCACGAAGCCCGCGAACAGCAGCGCCTTGGCGGGCCACAGGATCAGCCCGCCCGCGTTCATCGACATTTCGCCCGTGCGGAAGGACCGCGCCAGCCAGGGCCAGGTCAGCCACAGGGTCAGCAGGACGAAGGGCATCAGGAAGAAGATATGGCCCAGAAGCTCGATCCAGTGCTGAACCCGGCGCGACCATGTGGCAAAGACGATGTCGATGCGGATATGTTCGTTTTCCAGCAGCGTATAGGCCGCAGCCAGCAGGAAGGCCGCGCCGTAAAGATACCACTGCAATTCCAGCCAGGCGTTGGATGACACGCTGAAGGCCTTGCGGATGATGGCGTTTATGGCGCTGACGAATATCGCCAGAAGGATCAGCCAGGATACGTTCCTGCCGATCACGGTATTGACGCGGTCGATGCCGCGCGACAGGGCCAAAAGGCCACCCATTGAAACCCCCTTGTGGTTGGCCTTCCTGATCCGGCCAGCTTCTTGTGCCTTCGCGGTATGCGCGAAGGCCAAAAACCGGTCAAGAATTTCCGCAAGTTGGACGTTTCGTCAGGATCGCCGGACAGACGGCAGGGCCGTTTCGCAACTGACGGCAGGGCCGTGAAACGTTGCCCGATCAGGCGACGACAAGCCGCCCCTGACCCTGCATGGCGCGTCCGATCACCGCGGCCTCGGCAAAGCCGTGTTCGCGGAAGATCTGCAGGGCCGCGTCCGCCTCGGCCTCGGCGCAGGCGACCAGCAACCCGCCGCTGGTCTGGGGATCGGTCAGCAGGGCGCGGTCGGTATCGGCAAACCCGTCGGGCAGCGCGACCTCGGCCCCATAGCTGGCCCAGTTGCGGCCCGAGGCTCCGGTGACGAAGCCCTGCCCCGCCAGGTCGCGCGCGCCTGCCAGCAACGGTACGGCGGCCCAGTCCAATCGCAGTTCGCAGCCCGACCCGCGCGCCATCTCCAAGGCGTGACCCGCAAGGCCGAAACCCGTCACGTCGGTCATCGCGTGGACGCCCGGCAGCCGCGCCAGATCGGGGCCAGGGGTGTTCAGCTTCGTCGTGGCCGCGATCATCGCGGCATATCCATCGGCGGACAGCGCCTCTTTCTTCAGCGCGGCCGACATGACGCCCACGCCCAGCGGCTTGCCCAGGATCAGAACATCGCCGGGACGCGCGCCGCTGTTGCGTTTCACATGCGCCGGATCGACAAGGCCCAGGGCCACAAGGCCATAGATCGCCTCGACCGAATCGATGGTGTGGCCGCCGCCGATGGGGATCCCTGCGTCGCGGCAGGCGGTCGCGCCACCTTCCAGGATGCGGGCGATGGTTTCGCCCGAGAGGGTGTTGATCGGCATTCCCACCAGCGACAGCGCCATGATCGGCGTGCCGCCCATGGCATAGACATCGCTGATCGCGTTGGTTGCGGCGATGCGGCCGAAATCCAGCGGATCGTCCACGATGGGCATGAAGAAATCGGTCGTGGCCACCAGGGCCTGCCGGTCGTTCAGCAGATAGACCGCCGCGTCGTCCGAGGTCTCGATGCCGACCAGCAGCGCCTCGGGAACCGGCAGCATCGCGGTGCCGCGCAACAGTCCCGTCAGCACCCCCGGCGCGATCTTGCAGCCGCAACCGCCGCCATGGGACAATGAGGTCAGGCGGGGTTCGGTCATTTGCTGGTCGTCCATCGGGGCCTCCATTGGTTGGCAGCCACGGTATCACCGGCAAATCGCATCTTCAACGAAGGGCGGTTTGCGCATAGGACAGTCCTGCAAGGAGAAGGCCCATGCTGAAAACCCGCATCATCCCCTGCCTGGACGTGGCCGATGGCCGCGTCGTCAAGGGCGTCAACTTCGTGGACCTGATCGACGCAGGCGACCCGGTCGAGGCCGCGCGCGCCTACGACGCCGCCGGCGCCGACGAGATCTGCTTCCTGGACATCCACGCCACCCATGAAAACCGGGGCACGATGTTCGACCTGGTGACGCGGACGGCGGAACAATGCTTCGTCCCGCTGACCGTGGGCGGGGGCGTGCGGACGCATGAGGACGTGCGGGCGCTGCTGCTGGCGGGGGCCGACAAGGTCAGCTTCAATTCCGCCGCCGTGGCGAACCCCGATGTGGTGGCCCAGGCCGCCGACCGCTTCGGCAGCCAGTGCATCGTCGTGGCCATCGACGCCAAGACCGTCGCGGACGGCCGGTGGGAGATCTTTACCCATGGCGGCCGCAAGCCCACCGGAATCGATGCCGTCGAGTTCGCCCGGCAGGTCGAGGCCAAGGGCGCGGGAGAGATCCTGCTGACCAGCATGGACCGCGACGGCACGCGGGCGGGCTTCAACATCCCCCTGACCCGCGCCATCGCGGACGCGGTGAACATTCCCGTGATCGCATCTGGCGGCGTGGGCACGCTGGACCACCTGGCCGAGGGCGTGACGGAAGGCCATGCCAGCGCGGTGCTGGCGGCGTCCATCTTCCACTTTGGCACCTTCACCATCGCCGAAGCCAAGGCCCACATGGCCGCATCCGGCATCCCCATGAGGCTGACATGAGCGCGCTCCACGACCTTGCCGCCACCATCGCCGCCCGCAAATCCGCCGATCCCGACAGCAGTTGGACGGCCAGGCTGCTGGCGAAAGGCCCCGAGAAATGCGCCGAGAAGTTCGGCGAGGAAGCGGTCGAGGCCATTATCGAGGCCGTCAAGGGCGACCGCGCCCGCCTGACATCCGAGGCCGCCGATGTGGTCTTCCATCTGCTGGTGATGCTGGCCGCCCGCGACGTGACGCTGGCCGATGTGGAAGCGGAACTGGACCGGCGCGCAGGCATGTCGGGCCTGGCGGAAAAGGCGGCCCGGTTGCCCTAAGGTCAACACGGTGCCTCAAACCCTTTTCCTTGACCGGGCTTGGGGTCTATAAGCGGGCAAATTGTTGCGGCCGGGCCGCGACCGAATAAACATGGCAGAGGACCGCATGAGCAACGATTCCCAGAACGGCAAGCATCACGAAGGCGACGTGGCTTTCATCCAGTCACTGGCGGAACTGCTCAATTCAAGTGATCTGTCGGAACTGTCGGTCAAGCGCGAATACGGCGAACACGACCGCCTGACGGTCAGCCTGTCCAAGCATGGCAAGCAGGTGACCTATTCCGCACCTGCCCCGTTGGCCGCCCCCGCGATGGCGGCTGCCCCCGCTGCCGCCCCCGCAGCCCAACTGCCTGCGGTCAGCGAAGACCCGGCAAACCTGCCCGGCGCCGTGACCTCTCCCATGGTCGGCACCGCCTATCTTTCGCCCGAACCGGGTGCCGCGCCCTTTGTCCAGATCGGTCAGGCCGTGGCCGAAGGCGACACGCTGCTGATCGTCGAGGCGATGAAGACCATGAACCACATCCCCGCCCCCCGCGCGGGCGTGGTCAAGCGCATCCTGATCGACGACGGCACCCCGGTCGAATTCGGCGCGCCCCTGATGGTCGTCGAGTGAGGCGGGCATGTTCGACAAGATCCTGATCGCCAACCGGGGCGAGATCGCGCTGCGCGTGATTCGCGCCTGTCGTGAAATGGGCATCGCATCGGTCGCGGTTCATTCCACCGCCGATGCGGATGCCATGCATGTCCGCATGGCCGACGAATCCGTCTGCATCGGCCCCGCGCCGTCATCGGCCAGCTATCTGTCCATGCCCGCCATCATCTCGGCCTGCGAGATCACGGGCGCGCAGGCGATCCATCCGGGCTATGGCTTCCTGTCGGAAAACGCCGCCTTCGTGCAGATGGTGGAAGACCACGGCATCACCTTCATCGGCCCGCGCGCGGAACATATCCGCATCATGGGCGACAAGATCACCGCCAAGGACACGATGAAGAACCTGGGCGTGCCCTGCGTGCCCGGCAGCGACGGCGGCGTCGATGACGTGGACACCGCGCGCAAGGTCGCGGCCGAGATCGGCTATCCGGTCATCATCAAGGCCACGGCAGGCGGCGGCGGGCGCGGCATGAAGGTCGCCCATGACGGCGCGGGGCTTGAGGTCGCCTTCCGCACCGCGCGGGCGGAAGCCAAGGCCGCCTTCGGCAACCCCGATGTCTATATCGAAAAATACCTGCAGAAGCCGCGCCACATCGAGATCCAGGTCTTCGGCGACGGCAAGGGCCGCGCGGTCCATCTGGGCGAACGCGACTGTTCGCTGCAACGCCGCCACCAGAAGGTTCTGGAGGAAGCCCCCGGCCCCGTCATAACGCCGGAAGAACGCGCCCGCATCGGCAAGATCTGCGCCGACGCCGTGGCCCGGATCGGCTATGCCGGCGCCGGCACCATCGAGTTCCTGTATGAGGACGGCAAGTTCTATTTCATCGAGATGAACACCCGCCTTCAGGTCGAACATCCCGTGACCGAGGCGATCTTCGGCGTGGACCTTGTCCGCCAGCAGATCCTGGTCGCCTCGGGCGCCGAGATGGAGTTCCGCCAGGAAGACCTGTCGATTCGCGGCCATTCGATCGAGGTGCGGATCAACGCCGAGAAGGTGCCCGGCTTCTCGCCCTGCCCCGGCCGGATCACGCAATATCATGCGCCGGGTGGCCTGGGCGTGCGGATCGACTCGGCGCTTTATGACGGCTATTCGATCCCGCCCTATTACGACAGCCTGATCGGCAAGCTGATCGTCCACGGTCGCGACCGGGCCGAGGCCCTGGCCCGGCTGGACCGCGCGCTGGGAGAGCTGATCGTGGACGGCATCGACACCACCGTGCCGCTGTTCACCGCGCTGCTGCAGGAACCCGACATCCTGGCGGGCAACTATTCGATCCACTGGCTGGAACGCTGGCTGGATCAGAAGTTCGGCTGAACGCCGCCATGCTGACCGCCGCGCGACTGCTGCAAGGCTATGCGCGCGGGGTCTTTCCCATGGCCGAAAGCGCGCATGATCCGCGCCTTTTCTGGTACGACCCGCCGCTTCGGGGGATCCTGCCGGTGGGCGGGGTCCATGCCTCTCGCTCCCTGCTGCGGGATCTGCGTCGGGGCGGCTGGTCGGCGCATCTGGACGGCGATTTCGATGCCGTGGTGACGGCCTGCGCGGATCGCGAAACGACCTGGATCAACGCGCCGCTGGTGCGGCTCTACCATCAGCTTTATCGGGCAGGTCACGCCCATGCCCTGGAAATCCGGCATGAGGGCGTCTTTGCAGGCGGCATCTTCGGCGTGACCCTGGGGGCGGCGTTCTTCGGAGAATCCATGGTGTCGGCCCGGCCTAACGGGTCCAAGATGGCGCTTCTGTGGATGTCCAGCCATCTGGCGCGCTGCGGCTTCACCCTGTTCGACACGCAGTTCCTGACGCCCCATCTGGCGCGGATGGGCGGCCAGGAAATCCCGAGAGAGGATTACCACCTGCTGCTGGCCGAGGCCTTGTCCCGACGAGCCAGCCTGTCAGCGCATCCCTTGCCGTCAGCCGATCAGCTTTGGCAGGAAATCACCCAGACATCGTAGCGGGTGTCGTCCAATGCGGACAGCGCGGGCGATGACGCGATCATCCAGCCGCTGAACAACGTGACGTTCTGCGCGGTGTCGGTGATGGTCAGTTGCGCATAGGCGTCAGAACTGGGATCGCCCGCCGGATAGCGGCATTCACCCAACCGAACCTCCAGCCGGCCATAGCGGACGGCCTGCCCGACCTGGATGGGCAGGTCGGTGGTTCGACCGGAAATCTTGTCCAGCCCGCGCAGCAGAGCGCCATCGGCCCGCGCGACCTGTTGCGCGGCAACCGGGGTTGCCAGCGCCGCCATCAACAGGGCAGCCCGGATCACCGCTGGTCCCCTTCGTCCTGGGCCTGGCTGTCCACGAATTTCATCATCAGCGACAGCAGGCTCACGGCGCCCTGCACGTCCTCGATCTCGTCGCCGGGGGCAAGGTTCTCGGGGCTGCCGCCCGGCTGGATCTGGATATAGGCCCCGCCCAGCAGCCCGTCCGTCTGGATCAGCGCCGCGCTGTCGGAGGGCAAGGCGATCCCGTTCGGGATCGTCAGCCGCGCATCGGCCATATAGGTCTGGGGGTTCAACTGGACATCCGACACGCGGCCGACACGAACTCCGGCAAGGCGAACCTCGGTTCCCACGGCAACCCCGTCCACGTCGGGAAAGGATGCCCTGATCTCGTAGCCGGACTCGCGCGCGAAGCTTTCGCCAAAGCCCCAGATCAGGAACCCGGCGGCAACCGCCAGCACGGCGGCACCGGCCAGAAGCTCGGCCCGATGCTCGACCGCAGGCGTCATTTATTCAGGCTGCCACGCATCATAGTCGCGCCGCTTGGGCTGGTCCGCATGATACAGCGAACCCTCGGGGTAATAGGCGCCGGGCGTCCCGGTCTGGTTTTCCCGATGCGGCTTTTCCCAGGGCTTGTGCTGCAGGGGCGCCTTGGTGGGCGGTTCGTTCCAGGTGTGGTGCAGCCAGCCATGCCATTCGGGGCTGACGCGGCTGGCCTGGGATTCGCCATTATAGATCACCCAGCGGCGCGAACCGTCCTTGTTCTGGTAGAAGACGTTGCCCTCGGCATCCTCGCCCACCTTGATGCCGTTCCGCCAGGTCCAGAACTGGGTGTTGATCGTCTGGCTGTTCCACCAGGTCAGGACGCGAAGCAGGAAGGACATGGACGGAAACCTCTTGGTCGTGGCTGGCGCAGGTATGGCGCAAAGCGCGGCGAAGATCCAGCCTGCCCGCGCATCGCGTCAGGGGCCTTGCGGCCCCTGCCGTCAGCCTGCCGAGGCCGTTTCCTTTTTCGGATCGGCGTGGATCAGCAAGGGCTTGGTCGCGGTGTTGTCCACGGCCTCCTCGTTCACCACGACCTCCTCGACGCTGTCCATGCCGGGCAGTTCGAACATGGTGTCCAGCAGGATGTCCTCCATGATCGACCGCAGCCCGCGCGCGCCGGTCTTGCGCTTGATCGCGCGCCGGGCGATGGCCTGCAGCGCATCGTCCGTGAAGGTCAGCTGCACGCCTTCCAGGTCGAACAGGCGCTGATACTGCTTGACCAAGGCGTTCTTCGGCTTGGTCAGGATGATGATCAGCGCTTCCTCGTCCAGGTCGGTCAGCGTCGCGATGACCGGCAGACGGCCCACGAATTCCGGGATCAGACCGAATTTCAGCAGATCCTCGGGCTCAAGTTCCTTGAACAGCTCGCCCACGCCGCGGTCGTCGTTTTCCTTGACCGAGGCGCCGAAGCCCATCGCCGTGCCCTTGTTGCGCTGCGCGATGATCCGGTCGAGGCCCGCGAAGGCGCCGCCGCAGATGAACAGGATGTTGGTCGTGTCCACCTGCAGGAATTCCTGCTGCGGATGCTTGCGCCCGCCCTGCGGGGGAACGCTGGCGACCGTGCCTTCCATGATCTTCAGCAGGGCCTGCTGCACGCCCTCGCCCGACACGTCGCGGGTGATCGAGGGGTTGTCGGACTTGCGGGTGATCTTGTCCACTTCATCGATATAGACGATGCCGCGCTGCGCGCGCTCGACATTGTATTCCGAGGCCTGCAGCAGCTTCAGGATGATGTTCTCGACATCCTCGCCCACATAACCGGCTTCGGTCAGCGTGGTGGCATCCGCCATGGTGAAGGGCACGTCGAGGATACGGGCCAGGGTCTGCGCCAGCAGCGTCTTGCCGCAGCCGGTCGGGCCGATCAGCAGGATGTTGGACTTGGCAAGCTCGATATCGCCCTTGGCGCCATGGTTCAGCCGCTTGTAGTGGTTGTGGACCGCCACCGACAGCACCCGCTTGGCATGTTCCTGGCCGATCACGTAATCGTCCAGGACCGCGCAGATTTCCTTGGGCGTCGGCACCCCGTCACCCGATTTCAGACCCGAGGACTTGGTTTCCTCGCGGATGATGTCCATGCACAGCTCGACGCATTCGTCGCAGATGAACACGGTCGGGCCCGCGATCAGCTTGCGCACCTCATGCTGGCTCTTGCCGCAAAAGCTGCAATAAAGCGTGTTCTTGCTGTCACTGCCGGACTGGTTCGCCATCGTCCACGTTCCTTGATTGCCGCCGGTCTGCCGACCCGCGAACGACACCGGTTTCCCCGCGCCGCATCTGAATTGACCGTGGCGAGCGGACCGCCACGGCGTCTGTCCTTTATGTTAGGGTTGACGCGCGCCCGTCACAATCCCCAACAGGTCTATTTCTTTTCGGGTTCCGCCTTGCCGCGCGGGGCCACGACCTCGTCGATCAGGCCCCATTCCCTGGCTTCCTCGGGCGACATGAAGCGGTCGCGCTCCAGCGCCTCCTCGACCTCCTCAAGGCTGCGGCCCGTGTGGGTCACATAGATCTCGTTCAACCGGCGCTTCAGCTTTTCCGTCTCGCGCGCGTGGATCAGGATGTCGGTGGCCTGGCCCTGGAAACCGCCGGACGGCTGGTGGACCATCACCCGACTGTTGGGCAAGGAATAGCGCAGCCCCGGTTCGCCCGCCGCCAGCAGCAGCGACCCCATGGACGCGGCCTGCCCCACGACCAGCGTGGACACGCGCGGGCGGATATACTGCATGGTGTCATAGATCGACAGGCCCGAGGTCACGACGCCGCCGGGGCTGTTGATATACATGCTGATGTCCTTGGACGGGTTTTCCGCTTCCAGGAACAGCAGTTGCGCGCAGATCAGCGTGGACATGCCGTCATGGACCGGCCCCGAGACGAAGATGATCCGTTCCTTGAGCAGCCGCGAGAAGATGTCATAGGCCCGTTCCCCGCGAGAGGTCTGTTCGACCACCATGGGAACGAGGGTGTTCATGTAGAATTCTGCCGGATCGCTCATCGTCTGTCCTTGCCTTGTGTTCCCTGTTCCCGCGATTCGTCAGGGCGCTTGTCCCATCTGTTAGCCGCGAAAGGTTGACAGAGTCTTAGTAACGGGCAAGGTCCGCCGCAAGGCATGGAACGAAACTTGCCCCATCGGGCAGCAGGAGGCAGAGGTGAAGCTGATCGTCGGTCTGGGCAATCCCGGCTCGAAATATGCGGCGAACCGCCACAATATCGGCTTCATGGCCGTGGACCGGATCGCCGCCGACCATGGTTTTTCGCCGTGGAAGGCGCGTTTTCAGGGGCTTGTCGCGGAAGGGCGGCTGGGTGCCGCCCGCGTCACCCTGCTGAAGCCGCAGACCTTCATGAACCTGTCGGGCCAATCCGTGGGCGAGGCGATGCGCTATCTGAAGCTGACCCCGTCCGAGGTGATCGTGATGCATGACGAACTGGACCTTGCTCCCGGCAAGTGCCGCGTCAAGCAGGGCGGTGGGCACGCAGGCCATAACGGGCTGCGGTCGATCCACCAGCATATCGGCGCCGATTACGGCCGGGTCCGGCTGGGGATCGGGCATCCGGGCCACAAGGACCGGGTCGCGGGCTATGTCCTGTCGGACTTCGCCAAGGCGGACGCGGGCTGGCTGGACGACCTGCTGCGCGGCGTCTCGGACGGGGCCGAGGCCCTGGCCCAGGGCGACGGCCCGCGCTTCCAGAACGCGGTGGCCGCGCGGATGCAGCCCGCGCGCAACAGCGGCACCCGGCCTGCGGCGGAAAAGCCCTCGCCTGCCCCGGCTTCCACCCCCATCCCGGCCGAGCCTGCCAGCCTGGCGGACAAGCTGCGGCAGTTGACCGACCGCTTCCGGCAGTCGTGATCGCCCCGGGCTTGGCGGCGCCGGTACGCGGTTGTACCCTGTCCGGGGGAGGATGCGTCATGGAACCATCGCTGAACGTGCTGGGAACCCGGCTGGAGCCATGCTCGATGAAGCCGCTGACCGGGTTCTATCGCAACGGCTGCTGCGACACGGGACAGGGCGACGCGGGCAGCCACACCGTCTGCGTCATCGTGGATGCGGAATTCCTGGTGCTGTCGAAATATCTGGGCAACGACCTGTCCACGCCCCGGCCCGAGTTCCGCTTCGACGGACTGAAGCCCGGCGACCGCTGGTGCCTCTGCGCGGCGCGGTTCCTGCAGGCCGCGCAGGAATTCGGCGCGCCCAAGGTGGTGCTGGAATCCACTCATGCCCGCGCCCTGGACATTATCCCACTGGAGCTGCTGCGCGCCCATGCCTTTGATGCGCAAAGCTGATCTTTTCGCGGTCGTGCTGTGCCTGCTGCCTGCGGCGGGCCAGTCGCAGCAGCTTGCCGACGGCATGGTCCTTCGCGCCGACGACGCGCGCAGGCTGGCCGAATACCACATGGCGGCGGGCGAAGCGCTGCTGGATGCCTTCGGGGGCGGCGATCCGGCTGATCTGGCGATCCTGGCCGATGCCCTGCACGGCGACCCGCTGCCGCCGGATCAGGCCAGGGCGGCGATGCCGGGCGATTGGTCCTGCCGGACGATCAAGGTGGGGCGCCTGCTGCCGATCACCGTCTATCAGCCGTTCCGCTGCCGGATCGGCCCCGATGGCAGCCTGGAAAAGCTGACGGGTTCGCAGCGGACCAAGGGGCAAATCCACCAGGACGGGGACCGGCTGGTCTATCTGGGCACCGGCTTCATCGCGGGAGACACGCCGCCGGCCTATGCCGACTTGCCGCCTTCCGCCGACACTTCGGACCCGCAGAGGGTGGCGGAAGTGGGCGTGGTCGAGATGATCGACGAAAACAGGGGCCGGGTGATGTTCCCCGACCCCTATCTGGAATCCCGCTTCAATATCCTGACGCTAAGCCGTTGAGGCAGATCAGACTTTGATGTCGAAGCCCAGGTGCTTGGCGACCGTGAAGATGTCCTTGTCGCCGCGCCCGCACATGTTCATCACGATCAGGTGGTCGCGCGGCAGGCCGGGGGCGATCTTCATCACATGGGCCAGGGCGTGGCTGGGTTCCAGCGCCGGAATGATGCCTTCCTGTTCGCAGCACAGCTGGAACGCAGCCAAGGCCTCGTCATCGGTGATGCTGACATATTCGGCGCGGCCCGTGTCGTTCAGCCAGGCATGTTCCGGCCCGATGCCGGGATAATCCAGCCCCGCGCTGATCGAATGACCCTCCAGGATCTGCCCGTCATCGTCCTGCAGCAGATAGGTGCGGTTGCCGTGCAGCACGCCCGCCCGCCCGCCCGAGAGGCTGGCGCAATGTTCCATCCGGTCGTCCACGCCCTTGCCGCCGGCCTCGACCCCGATGATGCGAACCGAGGTGTCGTCCAGGAAGGGATAGAACAGCCCCATCGCGTTCGACCCGCCGCCGATGGCCGCGACGATGGTGTCGGGCAGGCGCCCTTCGCGCGGCAGGATCTGTTCCTTGACCTCTTTCCCGATGATCGACTGGAAATCGCGCACCATGGCCGGATAGGGGTGCGGGCCCGCGACCGTGCCGATGCAATAGAAGGTGTCGCGCACATTGGTCACCCAATCGCGCAGCGCGTCGTTCATCGCGTCCTTCAGCGTGCCACGACCCGACGTGACGGGCACGACCTCGGCCCCCAGCAGGCGCATCCGAAAGACGTTCGGAGCCTGACGCTCCACATCCGTGGCGCCCATATAGACGATGCATTTCAGGCCGAAGCGCGCGCAGACGGTCGCGGTTGCCACGCCGTGCTGGCCCGCGCCGGTTTCGGCGATGATACGCGTCTTGCCCATGCGGCGCGCCAGCAGGATCTGGCCCAGCACGTTGTTGATCTTATGCGCGCCGGTGTGGTTCAGCTCGTCCCGCTTCAGATAGATCTTGGCGCCGCCCAGATATTCAGTCAGTCGTTCCGCGAAATAGAGCGGCGAGGGACGGCCGACGTAATGCGTCCACAGGTCGTCCATCTCGGCCCAGAAGGCGGGGTCGGTCTTGGCGCGCTCGTATTCGGCCTCAAGGTCCAGGATCAGCGGCATGAGCGTCTCGCTGACGAAGCGGCCGCCATAGATGCCGAACCGGCCCTGTTCGTCGGGACCGGTCTTGTAGCTGTTCACCAGATCATCTGCCATGGGACGCGCCTTCGCTGGATATGCTTGGAAGCCTAAAGGGCTTTCTTATAGCCGATATGGCTGGGGGTGAAGCCCAGGCGGTCATAGAAGCGATGCGCAGCGACCCGCGACCTGTTCGTGGTCAGTTGCATCTGGCGGCACCCCGCGTCACGCGCGCGCCGTTCGGCATCTGCCATCAGTTGCGTTCCGATCCCCGCACCCCGCCGGTCCGAGGCAACCCGGACGCTCTCGATCTGGGCGCGGCGGGCCCCGGCCAGGGAAAGCCCTGGGATGAGGACAAGCTGATAGCAGGCCACGATTTCGTCACCCATCAGCCCGACGATCAGATGATTGTTCCCTTGGGCCTGCATGGCGTCGAAGGCTGCAAGGTAGACGCCCATGTCCATCGACTCGCGGGCCTGGCCCAGCATGTCGTCCGCCAGCAATGCCGCGACAGCCGGAACATCGTCGCGGCCTGCGGGGCGGAACCGGAGGGTCATTGCGCCGCCGCGACAAAGGCGCGGATCAGCCCTTCGTCCTTCACGCCCGGCTCGATCTCGACGCCCGAGGAGACATCGACGGCGGGGGCGCCGGTCAGGCGGATCGCCTCGGCCACGTTCTGCGCGGTCAGGCCGCCCGCCAGCATCCAGGGGCGCAGCCACTTGCGCCCCACCAGCAGCCGCCAGTCGAAGGACAGGCCATTGCCGCCGGGAAGATCGGCCCCCTTCGGCGGCTTGGCATCGACCAGCAGCATGTCCGCCACCAGCCCGTAATCGGTCAGCGCGGGCAGATCCGACGGATCAGACAGGCCCACGGATTTCATCACCGGCAGGCCGGTCAGCGCCTTGACGGCGGCGACCCGGTCCGGTGTCTCGGTTCCATGAAGCTGGATGATGTCCAGCGGCACCTGCGCCAGTGTGGCGTTCAGCATGGCGTCGTCGGGATCGACGAACAGGCCGACGCGCGCCACGCCGACAGGCACATGCGGCATCAGGTCGGCCGCCTCGGTGACAGAGACCGCGCGCGGCGACTTCGGAAAGAAAACGAACCCGACATAGCGCGCCCCGGCCTCGGCCGCGGCGGCGATATGTTCCGGCCTGCGCAGCCCGCAGATCTTGACCTGTGCCATCGTCAGCGGCTGGCAGGCAGCGTGGTGCCTGCGGCGGGCTGGGCCGGGGCAACCGAGGCGGCGGGTGCGGCTTTCGGCCGGTCCAGGATCGCCAGAACCTCGTCCTTGGGCGCGGCGTGACGATGGCGCAGGTGGCCGACCTCGTTTTCCAGCCGGGCGGCGCGGTCGGCATGGACACGCGCCTCTTGCCGGATACGCGCCTCTCGCAGCCATTCCCAGATCAGGCCCGCCAGCATTCCCAGCGCGAAGGCCAGAAAGATGACCAGGAACAGCGGCAGATCGACCGACCAGCGCCCGCCGAGATACTGCCCGAAATTCGCGGGAAAGGCCGACAGGGTGACGGTATCGCGATTGGCCAGCGCGACCGCGACCAGAACAATCGCCAGGGCCGCGATGAAGATCAGACGAAGAAAGCGCATCGGTAATCCTTGCTTGCAGCCGTGGGCACGGCACATCCCGGCGATGTTCTACGCCTGTCAGGCGTCCCCGTTCAACCGGTCGCGCAGCAGTTTTCCGGTCTTGAAGAACGGAACGGCCTTCTGGTCAACCTCGACCGCCTCGCCCGTCCGGGGGTTGCGGCCGGTCCGGGCATCGCGCTTCTTGACCGAAAAAGCCCCGAAACCCCGAAGCTCCACCCGGTCGCCGCGCGCCATGGCGTCGATGATCTCCTCGAAGACCGTGTTCACGATCCTCTCGACATCTCGCCGAAAGAGGTGCGGATTTTCGTCAGCGATAAGCTGGATCAGTTCGGAACGGATCATCATCCCCCCAGGTGGCGTAACGGCTGCACGGCGTCGTTCGCAGGGCTTGCGACAAATAGGCAACGCAGGAAAAGGTTCCAAGTTTCATAGCGATGCCAGTTTTGGCCGTGACGCGCAAGAGAGGTGAAGGCCCCTCGCCCACTGATCGGACAAGAAAAAGCCCGCCCCCGGTCAGGCCGGAGGCGGGCAATGTCACGTCGCTGATGCCGCGATCAGCGGTCGCGGTTCAGCGCGGCGCCCAGGATGTCGCCCAGCGAGGCACCCGAGTCGGACGAGCCGTACTGGTCGATGGCTTCCTTTTCCTCGGCGATTTCGCGCGCCTTGATCGACAGGCCCAGGCGGCGGGTTTTGGTGTCGATGTTGGTGACGCGGGCATCGACCTTGTCGCCGACGCCGAAACGCTCGGGGCGCTGGTCCTGGCGGTCGCGGGCCAGATCCGAACGGCGGATGAACGACTTGACGCCGTTGTATTCCACCTCGATCCCGCCATCCTCGATCGCGGTCACCTCGACGGTGACGACCGAGCCACGCTTCACGCCGTCAACGGCTTCGGCCATGTGCTCGTTTTCCAGGGCCTTGATCGACAGGCTGATGCGTTCCTTCTCGACATCCACGTCCTGGACGACGGCTTTGACCACGTCGCCCTTGCGGAAGTCCTGGATCGCGTCCTCGCCACGGGTATCCCACGAGATGTCCGACAGGTGGACCATGCCGTCGATATCGCCTTCCAGGCCCACGAACAGACCGAATTCGGTGATGTTCTTGACTTCGCCCTCGATGACGGTGCCCGACGGATGGGTTTCCGCAAAGACTTCCCACGGGTTGCGCTGCGTCTGCTTCAGGCCCAGCGACACGCGGCGCTTGGCCTCGTCGATCTCCAGCACCATCACTTCGACTTCCTGAGAGGTCGAGACGATCTTGCCCGGATGGACGTTCTTCTTGGTCCAGCTCATTTCCGAGACGTGGACCAGACCCTCGACACCGGCTTCCAGTTCGACGAAGGCGCCGTAGTCGGTGATGTTGGTCACGCGGCCCTGGTGGACCGAACCGATCGGGAACTTGTCGCCCACGGTATCCCACGGATCGGCCTGCAGCTGCTTCATGCCCAGGCTGATGCGGTGGCTGTCCTTGTTGATCTTGATCACCTGGACCTTGACGGTCTCGCCGATGTTCAGGATCTCGGACGGGTGGTTGACGCGGCGCCAGGCCATGTCGGTGACGTGCAGCAACCCGTCAACGCCGCCCAGGTCGACGAAGGCACCGTATTCGGTGATGTTCTTGACGACGCCGTTCACGGTCTGGCCTTCGGTCAGGTTGGCGATGACCTCGGCGCGCTGTTCGGCGCGGCTTTCTTCCAGGATGGCGCGGCGCGACACGACGATGTTGCCACGGCGGCGGTCCATCTTCAGGATCTGGAACGGCTGCTTCAGGCCCATCAGCGGGCCGGCGTCGCGGACGGGGCGCACATCCACCTGCGAACCGGGCAGGAAGGCCACGGCGCCGCCCAGATCGACGGTAAAGCCGCCCTTGACGCGGCCGAAGATGGCGCCTTCGACGCGCTCTTCATCGGCATAGGCTTTTTCCAGGCGGTCCCAGGCTTCCTCGCGGCGGGCCTTCTCGCGGCTGATCGAGGCTTCGCCGCGGGCGTTTTCCACGCGGTCCAGATAGACCTCGACCTCGTCGCCCACCTTGATGTTGGGCTCTTCGCCGGGATTTGCGAATTCCTTCAGATCGACGCGGCCTTCCATCTTGTAGCCTACGTCGATGATGGCCTGGCCCGCCTCGATGGCGATGACGCGGCCCTTGACGACCGAACCTTCGTCCGGGGTGTCGATGTCGAAGCTTTCGTTTAGGAGGGCTTCGAATTCCTCCATGGTCGCTTTAGCGCACATATATGATCGGTTTCCTTTAAGTCGATTTCACTGGCCATGCGGTTGGCTCCGCCGGTCTTTATGGCGTCTTTCGGGAACGACAAAGGGTCGCGGCTTGGCGCCCGACCCGTTCAGATGCGGTCTGTTCTGACCCTGTCGCCCAAAGACTGGCGGTATATAGTCGCGTTTGGCCCGCAACTCAACGCAAAAGTGTTGAAAGGCTTGGATATGTCTGACTAG